>JBKJQX010000226.1:0-3765 GCA_046594875.1 Vicinamibacterales bacterium | reverse complement strand
GTATCGACCCATAGGCCCACGACGAGGGACGCGTGGTGTCGAGCGAGACGTTATAGAACTGCGCGCCTGCGGCCGCCACGGCAAACACCCAGGTCTTGCCGCCATCGAGCGAGTGATAGACGCCGCCGTCGTTGGCGTTGTAGAGCTTGAGGGGATCCTTCGGATCAATCCAGAGGCCGTGGTGGTCGCCGTGTACGCCGCCCGTCGCACTGCCGTCAACGTTGCTCGTGGATGAACCCGTGGCGTTACTGAACGTCTTTCCGCCATCAACCGATCGATTCATGCCCAGTCCCAGTGTGTAGATCGTGTTCTCGTTCACGGGATCCACCCGAATCTGGCCAAACACCCATCCGTACGTGCCTGAGTGCTGAATCATGAAGTTGTTGTTGTCGCTGACCTTGCGCCAGGTCGCACCCTTGTCGTCCGTGCGATAGATCTCGGCCGCTTTGATCCGTCCGTTGGTGATCGCGCGTCCGTAAGCATCGCGCTCGCCAGCCTGTGGGCCGCGGCCTTCTTCATAGTTGTCGACGAAGGCGTACAGCACGTTCGGGTTCGACCGCGCGATGTCGATGCCGATGCGGCCGCGGAACTGCGGCGCCGGCAAACCCTGGCTCATGTCCCTCCAGGTCTGGCCGCCGTCAGTGGACTTGACCACGCCGCCCTCGTTGTAGCCGGGTTCCACGCGCGGGTCACTCCACTTGCGACGGATGCGCTGCCACATGGCGGCGTACAGCACGTTCGGGTCCGTCGGATCCATCACCAGGTCGATGGCACCCGTGCGCGGACTCTTGTAGTACACCTTCGTCCAATTCCGTCCGCCATCGGTCGTCTTGAACACGCCGCGCATCGCGTTGTCGG
This sequence comes from Vicinamibacterales bacterium, assembly GCA_046594875.1. Lineage (GTDB taxonomy): Bacteria > Acidobacteriota > Vicinamibacteria > Vicinamibacterales > SCN-69-37 > SYFT01. The sequence goes on along the minus strand of JBKJQX010000226.1, from coordinate 2,907 downwards.
TCCACTCATGGCCTGACGCCGCCACATACACGATGTCCGGATTGGTGGGATGGACGATGATTCGCGCGATGGTCTGCGTGTCGGCCAGCCCCATGTGCGTGAACGTCTTGCCGGCATCGGTGGATTTGTAGATGCCCACACCGGCCATTGACGCGCGGAAGATGTTGGCCTCGCCAGTGCCGACCCAGACGATGTTCGGGTTGGAGGGGGCCACTTCGACGTCGCCAATGCTCGTGGAGGCCTCATGTTCGAAGATGGCGCGCCACGATTTGCCGTGGTCTTCACTCTTCCAGACGCCGCTGGTGGCGTAGGCCGCGTACAGGTGCCGCTGGCCCCCGACGTCCACCACTGCTACGTCCGTGGCGCGGCCGCTGATGTTTGTGGGGCCCAGCGACTGCCAGGTGGCGCTCCGGTACGGCGAAGCCTGGCGCATGGACTGATAGGTGCCCCACGCCTTCAGGAGGCCATCGGCATCCATTCGGGCCGTGGCCGGGGCCTGGGCCCAGGGCGTCGCGATTCCCGCCGCCGTGATGAACGCGGCACCAGCCAGCACACTGCCAATAAAAAATCGACGCATGGTCAGGATCTTAACCCATGACTCTCGAGGCCGTTGAAGAGGCTCGCCGCCGTGTGCAGGCGTTCAGCCGCCGATTTTCTGGTCGGTGAGATAGACCAGTTCGTACGACGTCTGGGAGACCTTTCGCGCCACCAGGCCAACGACGTCAAAGGCCTGGTCGCGAGGGGCGTCGAAGCGCAGTGTGAAGGACAAACTGGCGCATCCGGCCTCGTCGGCGGAGAGGCGGATCGGACTCGCCCAGGTCTGACGCCGTTCGGCCGGAGACCAGGCATAGACGTAGTACTCATCCCAGAAGGGCGCCGCTCCCAGAGGCAAGCCGCTCCCAAAGATGCCGAAGCTTGAGGCGCGCTCCAGCTTTACCGGACGCGGCGTCGTTGCCGCATCAACTTCCCGTGACATCAGCACGTGCAAGCGCTCCCGGCGCAACGAGGGACTGCCATCGCGTGAACCAGTTACGAGCAAATCCAGGGAGAATCCGTTCGCGGCAGCGTCGGCCACCCTGCGCGCGGCTTCCTCGACGTTGCGCGACTGCCCCGCCACCACCAGCACCTCGCGGACCTTGGCCGCGTCGCTCTTCACGGCAAGCATCAATCCCTTCTCGGAGAGCCCAGGCCAGCTCTTGAACGGGTAGCGAACCATCATGCGCGCCTGGAAGCCGTCGGCGGCCGCGGAGGCGAGGGCGGGCTGCAACGCGTTCATGTCGGCGAACTCAATGAGCTGCCACGTCGCCATCGTTCGGTCGGTGCCGAGGTGCTCGAAGATCACGTGCGCTCGCCCACCCGGGCGCCGGTGTGCGAGCTTCGGCGCGAAGCCCTTGCCGACGAGCGAGGCCAACATCCCCGGCAGGTCGCGATCAGCCACGACCCGATAAGTTGCCGACGGCGTCGGCCGCTCGGTGCCTTGCAGGACGGCCACCGTGCAGGGCAGCCCGTCACTGACCGCCGCCAGACGCAACCCGCGCGCCGACTGGGTGTTCAGTTCACGTTCGAGTGCTGCCTCGCTGGCGACGGTCCAGACGAGCCCGCGATCGGCGCGCGCCTCGAGGTGGACGAGCGACGCCCAAGCCAGGCACGCTGTAGCGAGTACGAGTGACGTTTGGCGCATGGCTGAAATCCCGTAATATTACCGGGCGATGTCGCGCCCGCCCGTCTACCTCGACTATCACGCCACGACGCCCGTGGACCCGCGGGTCCTCGAAGTCATGCTGCCTTACTTTACCGAAGTCTTCGGTAATCCCGCATCTTCAAGCCACCAGTGGGGCTGGAAGGCGCAGGAGGCCGTTGAAGAGGCCCGTCGCCGTGTCGCGGCCCTCATCGGAGGCACCGCGCGCGAAATTACGTTCACAAGCGGCGCGACCGAATCCAACAACTTTGCCATCAAGGGCGTGGCCGCACTCGCTCCGGAAGGGCGCCGGCACATGGTGTGTTCCGCCATCGAGCACAAGTCGGTGCTTGAGGGCTGCAAGAGTCTCGAGCAACAGGGCTGGACGTGCACCGTGGTGCCGGTGGGACGCGACGGCCGTCTCGACCTGAGTGTGCTGGCCGACGCGGTGACGGATGCCACCGCGCTCGTCAGCGTGATGGCCGCCAACAATGAAGTGGGTGTGCTCCAGCCCCTGGCCGAGATCGCCGCCATCGCCCACGCGAAGGGCGCGCTGTTTCACACCGACGCTGCGCAGGCCGTGGGCAAGGTGCCGGTGGACGTGCAGGCAGCTCAGGTGGACCTGCTCTCGCTCACCGGGCACAAGATGTACGGCCCCAAGGGTTGTGGCGCACTCTACATCCGCCGCCGCACCGAACTCGCGCCGCTCATCATCGGGGGTGGACAGGAGCGCGGCATGCGGTCCGGCACCCTCAACGTCCCCGGCATCGTCGGTCTGGGGTACGCCTGTCTGATCGACAAGCGGGACATGGCGGTGGAGAGCGCGAGGCTTGCCGGATTGCGCAATCGCCTGCTGGACGGTTTGTGCACGCAGATTGGCGGAGTCACGGTGAGTGGGTCGATGGAGCATCGCCTGCCGCACAACCTGCACGTGGGGTTTGAGGGCGTGGACGGGTCGTCGCTGATGATCGGTATCTCCGACATCGCGGTCTCGTCGGGCTCGGCGTGCAGCTCCGCATCGGCCACCCCATCGCACGTGCTGCTGGCGCTGTTTGGACCTGACCACGTGCCATCGGCTACGATCAGGTTTGGGCTCGGTCGCCACACGACCGATGCCGACATCGACTACGCCATCGAAAAATTCGCGGCGGTGGTCAGGCGCTTGCGCGAGGCTGAATGAAGATCACCGTTGCTCACAGTCCGGATTCCGATGACGCGTTCATGTTTTT
>JBKJQX010000097.1:0-67956 GCA_046594875.1 Vicinamibacterales bacterium | reverse complement strand
GGCGTCACCGGCCTGACGCCGCAGCAACTGGCGACCACGCTCTTGGACGCGCACCAGATATTCACGGTGGCCATCAACACCGGCCCGGTCCGTGGCGTGCGCGTGACGCCGCAACTCTACACGACCACGGCCGACCTGGACGCGTTGGTGACAGCGCTGGGCGCCATCGCGCGCGGGTGAATTACTCGGACCTCGGCCTTGGAGAACCAGGCCGAGGGACCACGGTCTTTGTTACCATGCCCACCATGAGAAATCTGGTAACTGGCGTGGTGGCGGCGGTTGGACTGTTCCTGGCGGTGGCGCTGAGCCGAGGTGTCGACGCGGCCGGCACGGCGGCGTCGTTGGCGCCGCAAGCGGGCGGGCGGGTGACCGCGCTGGTTGGCGGCACCCTCATCGACGGATTCGGGGGTGTGCCGATTCACAACAGCGTGGTACTGATGTTCGGCGACCGCATTACGGCCGTCGGCATGGTGGGCACGCTCGCCGTGCCGGCAGGCGCCGAGGTGATCTCCACCGAAGGAATGTCGGTGCTGCCCGGCCTGTGGGACATGCACGTCCACCTGATGATCAACGGGCACTCCGACTACACGCACTGGGACAAGACGTACCCGGCCCGCTTCGAGAAAGAAATCATGCCGTCGTCTGCCCACCAGCTGCTGCTGGCGGGCGTGACGTCAGCGCGCGACCTTGGCGGACCGCTCGGGCCCAGCATCAATGTCCGGAATGCCATCAACCGGGGCGAGATTCCCGGACCGCGCCTGTACGTGTCCGGTCCCTTTATTCAGCACGCCCCGTATCCAGGCACGGAAGATTTCCGCTGGGGCGTCAAAGGGATCGAGGACGGGCGTAACAAGGTGCGGCAGTTGGCGAAAGCCGGCGTGGACGTCATCAAATTGATCGACCACGACCAGATGACCGAGGCCGAGGTTGTTGCTGTCGTCGATGAGGCGCACGCGAATGGTCTGCCGGTAATCGGCCATTCCCACAGGCCACAGGAGATCCGTCTGGGAATGAAGGTCGGTGTGGACAACTTTGAGCACACGGGGCTGGCGACGGCGCCCGAGTACCCCGAGGACATCATCGCGATGATTCGCGAACGGTCTGCCAAGATGAGCATGGGACCGTTCTTCTGGACGCCCACGGTGCAGGGGCTGTTCAACTATGAATACCAGCGCGACCACCCCGAGATGCTCGACGATCCGTCGTGGACGCTTGGCCTCGGCGCGGACATTGTCGCCGACATTCGCCAGTCACTGCGCAGGCCAGGCGAGCTGAGCTACTTCCAGCTCACGCCGGCACGCAGGCCGACGCTCAAGCGGAAGATCACGCAGTTGCGCGAAGCAGGCGCGACGTTGCTCATCGGCACCGACAGCGGCATCCCGATGAACTTTCACAGCCAGTCCACCTGGAACGAACTTGATGTGTGGGTGCGCGAAATGGGCATCCCGGCCATGGAAGCCATTCGGAGTGCCACCTACTGGCCGTCGCTGATGATGAAGAAGGATCGCGAGGTCGGCACCATCACGCCTGGCAAGTACGCCGACATCATCGCCGTCCGCGGCGACGTGCTCAAGTACATCAACCTGCTCCAGGACGTGGACTTAGTGATCAAAAACGGTAAACGCGTGCGGTAGGTTCTACACGAGGCGTGAAGGTGTGAAGGGGCTTTGCCTATGTGAGCTTCTGCATGCTGAGTGTCTTTGAGGGGTGGAAGTTCCTTCAGCCCTTCAGGCCTCGTGTGAACTCGTCTTTGAGACGAAGTCGACGGCGGCGTCTTCAGCCCAGTAGCCGTCGCTGTCGGCGGTGGGTCGGCCCACGAACCCACAGTGGCCGCCGTGACGCTGCAGGCTGACGTGGACGTTGGGATTGCCCCGAATCGCGTCGACCTGGTATTGCGACACGGGCACAAACGGATCGTCCTTGGCCGCGATGATGAGCGCGGGGACCGTGATGCGTCCGGCCACGCGAATGCCGCTGGCGAGTTCGTAGTACCGCGCGGCCGTGCCGAAGCCGTGTGACGGCGCCGTGTAGGTGTCGTCGAACTGCCGGATAGTGCGAATGGCGTCGAGCGGCGTGAGGTCGTATCGGCCAGGGAAGGCCGAGGCCTTGCGGCGCATCCTGGCCTTGAGCCCCTTGAGAAAGTTCAACTGGTACAACAGGTTCTGCCGCCAGTCGAGCGCGTCCGAGCAGAGCGCAAGATCGATGGTCGGGCACACCGCGGCCACCGAGACCACCGGCAGATCGGGATGGTCCGGCAGTTCGCCAGCGAGCTTGATCGCGAGGTTCCCGCCCAGCGAATACCCGACCACGGAAAAACGGCTCAGGCCCTCAGCCGTGACCAGTGCCCTGATGACCGCCATGGGATCCGCCGTCAGCCCCGAGTGATACAGCCCGGGCGTCAGGTGCTCAGTACCGCCGCAGTTGCGCTGGTTGAGCAGCACCACGTTCCAGCCGCGGCGCAGTGCCTTGTGCGCCAGCCCGCGCATGTAGTGTTTCTCGGAGGACCCTTCCAGGCCGTGGAGGCACAGCAGCGTGCGACACGCCTGTCGGTTGGGTTGCCAGTAGCAGTCCGCACGCACCTGGGTTTCGGCGTCCACACGAATCAGGCGCGTCTCAGGTGCGGGCAGGCCAGGGTAGGTGCGCCCGCGCGCCCACGCAAAGATCGTGATGACGTGCCCGATCGAGAGTCCACGAGCGGGCACGAATGCCGAATCAGCGAACATCGTAGATGGCGAATGTGGCGTTGCGATAGAGCAGCGGCAGGTCGAGTGCGCTGTCCGCCGTCATGACTGCGACGTCGAGGTCGTACCGGTCGTCGAGCATGCGAAGGCGGGCCGTGGACATCTGATCGTACTCGCTGGTGAAATGCAGCCGGTCGGCCACGTGCATGGCGATGGTGCGATCGTAGATCGCGATCGCGCTGTCCTTGACCGATTCGATTAACGTGTCCCGGTTGGCACCGACCCGGACACTGATGCCGTACTTCCACGCATGGCCGGGGTCGGCCAGCACGTGCCAGTCTGAAGGCTGCGTGGCCAGCCATCGCATCGCGTCCATCCAGGGCGTGTCTGGCAGGTCGATGCGAACGAGCTGCCGCTCCGGCTGATCGACCTCAAGCAGGTAGTACCCGCGTGCAGCCGAGCCGGCCAGGCACACTCCAATCGCCACCATCGCCACCCGGCGCGACTGCGTCAGCCACCAGGCAATCGACGCGATGGCCACGAAGTCGAGAATCCAGAACACACGCGTGATCTGCAATTGCACCGCGAGCGCGACCTCGGCCATGGTGAATGGCACCGACACGAGAAAAAACACGACCGACGCCAGCAATCCCATGACAAGGCCACGCTCATACGACCCATCTCGCCCACGGCGCACGCGCGCGCGCCAGATCGCGACGATGATTACCGGGTAGGCAAGGTTGAGCAGCCACGCGTCGATTGGCCACTCGGCTGGGAAGAGATAGTCCTTCTCCGCGAACACCTGCAACCACTCGGGATCCATCGTGACCAGGCGGCCTGAGAGCGGACCGTAGACGAGCGCCCAGAGAGCGGCGGCGGCGAGAAGGGTGGCCACGCCGGCAATAATGGCGGGGCCCAAACCGCGGCCTTGAGACCCAGGCCGCGCGACGTACCGTTCCAGGGCCGCGACGCCCACCACCAACCCGAAAAACATGGCCGTGGTGGGGTGGAGCAGGGCAGATGCGATGACCAGGCTCAGGGCGAGGGCGTGGCGGCCTCGAACGACGAACGCGAGCGCCGCGACGCCGATGGCAAACGCCATCTCACGTGGATGCATGTAGCCCTCGAGCGAGTTCGCGCCCGTCTTGGCAATGCGGTGACGGAATGTGAGCAGGATTCCGAAGAGGGTGACTGCCCACCAGGAATATCCAAGGCCACGGGCAAAGGCAGTCGCAGCCCCGATCAGCAGAACCAGTGTCAGCAGGTAGAGGCCGGCCGCGACATTCGGAAGTGACAGGCCGGTTGTCTTCGCGACGGTCGCCATCAATTCATCGGACGCGATCAACCGCGCCTGTGCGTCAAGCAGCGGCGCGTCGCGTGGAAACAGATCCGGAGTCAGATGGTGGTTGACGGCCGGCAGGTAAAATGCCTGGTCTGACACCCCGTAGCGGTATCCGCCACTGTTGGCAGTGGCCAGCACCACGAATACCAGCACTCCGGCGAGCGTCCTGGCCGTGTTCACATGGGCTCGTCCGCCGACGGTCCGTAGATGGCCGGCAGCGAGATATCCAGCAGTCGGAGATACACGGTCAACTGCCCGCGGTGGTGGATGGTGTGATTCACCACAAAGGTCTTGAAGGCCGACATGCGGGGCAGGGTCATCAGTGTGGTGTCGTTGCGGCGCAGTGACCACGGCACCGCCAGTTCGGCGTCGCTCATGGCAATCAGCGCTGCGCGGATGACGCGCACGTTGTGGTCGAACGCCTCGAGCACTTCAGGCAACGTGGCGAAGGCCGGTGTCGAGGGGGAGTGGTCGAGCACGAGGTCGTAGGAGTCGCGCGCCAATATCCATTCGCCCCAGCGCGGAAGGCGCGTCAGGTGGGTCGCCAGCGCGCCGAGCGCGAACGACTTCGGATGGGGCGTCCAGTCGAACCCTGCCGGGCATCGATCGAGGAGCCGGCGGGTCACCGCCATTTCGTGATCGAATTCGGCCAGGAGGACGTCGCGGATCATTTTCCGAAGTTGACCTTCGGCACCGCTTTCGCGTCGGCGGCCACTTCGAAGTAAGGGTATTCCACGAAGCTGAACATCTTGGCCGTAATGTTGCCGGGGAACTTGCTCCGGTCTGTGTTGTACTCCCGCACCCGATCGTTGTACCGTCCGCGCTCGGTGGACAGGCGATTTTCGGTGCCCGCCAGCTCATCCATGAGCCGCGCGAACGTGGCATCAGATTTCAGCTGCGGATAGTTTTCCACCACCACCAACAGGCGCGCGAGCGCGCTGCTTTCCTGGTTGGCGGCGTCAATCTTCTGGGCCGGCGTCGTCGCGCCGGCCATCTTGGCGCGCGCGTCGGCCACAGCGGTGAAGATGTCCTTTTCCTGCTGCGCGAAGCCTTTGGTGGTCTCGACCAGGTTGGGAATCAAGTCACTGCGGCGTTGCAGCTGATTTTCCACCTGCGCCCACTGGCCCTTGATGGCTTCTTCCTGTGTGGTGAAGCGGTTGTAGGAACAGCCGGACGCCGAAGCGCCGATGGCGCCCACGACCAACGCCGTGATGACCAGCCGCTTGAGTTCAGTAAATGTTCGCATGTCGAGGCTCCTTCTCATACGCTACCATCCGCCGGACGCGCCGCCGCCTCCAGATCGTCCTCCGCCGAATCCACCAAAGCCGCCACCGCCGCCCCCGAACCCGCCCCCGAATCCGCCGGACCCGCCGTGCCATCCACTCCAGGTGCTACGCCGGCCACGGCGACTCTGCAGCAACAGCGCGGCCAGGCCACCCAGTCCGCCGAAACCGCCGAAGCGTCCGATCAGCGAAAACAGGACAAGAAAAGCAACCACCACGCCAATCGGGATACCGCCATTGGGTTGGGACCGTGGGCGAGCGGCCACGGCGACATTCGGCAGGGTCACCCCTCGGCCCTGAGCGATTCGCGTAATCACGCGAGTGGCACCGGCCACGAGCCCTGGCCCGTAGGCGCCCTCCCGGAAGGCCGGGAGCATCTGCGTGCGAATGGTGTCGCCGGCAAAACCGTCGGTGATGAACTCCTCAATGCCGTAGCCCACTTCGATACGGACTCGCCGGTCGCGCACCGCCACAAGCATGAGGACGCCGCTGTCGGCCTTGCGGGTGCCGATGCCCGCCTGTTCGAAGAGTCGTGTCGCGTACTCTTCAATCGTCGCGTACGGTACAAAGCTGTCGATCGTGGCCACCACCACCACATCGCCAGTCGTCGTCTGGAGCACCCTGATGATGCGATCGAGTTCGGCGGCGGACGCGGCGTCGATCACGCCGGCAAAATCATTGACGGGCGCGGTCAGCGCCGGCAACTGGCCCTGCGCGCTGGCGATGCCGCGAATGTAGGGCGTGGCTTCGGCCGCGCCAATTGGCGAGCCGATAACAAGAAGGCACACAGCGAAGAGCGCCAGGCGGCGCACGGCGGTGCCGGCAGAGGTCACGCGCGCCAGCCGTCTACATGGGCCCAGAGCCGTTCGGCGACTCTGAGGTACTCGCCCAGGCGCGACGTGAGGTGCCGGGCCGCCTCCGGGTGACGGTCCAGCGTCAGGATGCCTGCGACAAGATCCGCCGGCACGCCGGTGGCCTGGGCGGCGTACGAGGCGATGTCGGCGTCTGTCGAGTGGCTGGCGCGCTGCAGCTGCGCCACGCTGGCGAGGAGTGCGCGCAGGGGCGCGGCTGACTCTGCCAGCAAGTGTTCCTGCTCGTGCGCGTGGCCCGCCGCCTGGATCCACCCCTGGCGCAGGTGAATGAGGAACGCTTTGGCCTGCACTTCGCACGCACGGCGAAGATCGGCATCCGACGGGCGGGCGTCCGTAAACGGAGACACACCGGAAATCACTTCGTGCCGGTCGAGCATGGCCTGGTATTCGAGCGGGAACGCGTCGAGCGATCGCTCGAACTCCAGCGGCGTGATGAGGAGGGGCGTGTCGAGCCCGTCGCGCAGCCAGCGGTCGGCCAGCGGTGTGAGCGCGTCGAGGTCGTCGGCGTGAATGGAGTGGGCAAACGCCACGGTGCGCGTCGGCCCGTGGGCCACCAAGGCGACGAAGCGGTCGCCGAACACCCGCGTGAGGTCTGCGGCCAAGCGGGCCATTGCCTGCCTGGCCACAGCAGAGAGTTCCATGCGGCCTACTTCTTAATGTCGCGCTTTGCGAGCCAGGTGGCCTGGCCCATACCACCCAGTTCCGCACCGCCGCGAAGGACATCGCCAGTGGGCGTGGTGGTCCACTCGCCGGTGAACGCCATACGTGTCTCGGTGCCTTCGGCGTTGATCGTCACGACGAATTCCACTTTTTTACCGTCGATCTTGCCGACCAGTGGATATTCACCGTAGCGCCCGGTATAGGTGCCCGTCAGCTTGTCGGCATCTTGTTTAAACACCAGCACCGGACTCGACGTGCCCACTTCCATTTCCAGCGTCATCTGCCACTTGCCCGTGAGGGTCGTGGCCGCCGGCGCCTGTTGGGCGGTCGCGGTCGTCGCTCCAGCAATCACCAGGAGCGCAGCCAACACACGCGACATGACTACAGTCCTTTCACGCGTTCGGCTGTGAACGGGAAGGTGCCCATGTCGCCCAGCGACACCGTGCCCGCCATCTTGCCTTCCGCGTTGATCTTGCCTTCGAAGTAGACCTCCAACGCCGTGCCGCCGGCATCGAAGCTGATGGTGAATCCGAGCACGCCGTCTTTCACTTCGCCGGCGATCGCGGTGGGGCCCTGAGGACCTTCAAGCGTGCCCGTGACCTTGTTGGCGGCGTCCACCTTGACCTCAAGGGCGACAGCCATCGCGCCCTGTGGGCTCTCAAGATTCATATTCCACTTGCCGGCCGGCGAGGCGGGCGCCGTGGCTGCCGGCGGCGGCGTCGGTTTTGCGGTGGCGGGCGGAGCCTGCTGCTGGGCGGCCAGCGCGGTTCCTCCAATGAGTACGACGGCGGCGATGGCGGCGGTGAGTGACTGTTTCATGACGAACCCTCTCCTCGGGTCAGGCGTTTGGTTTGCGGGCACGGCGCCCGGGTGGCGATGTCTTCTTCTGCAGCTCGGCGAGTTTCAACTCCGCCGCCTGTTCGATAATCCTCTGAAGCATAGCACCGGTGGCGCCTCCGGCGGCGCGGCGGTTGGTGAGCCACAGCTGGGGATCCTGCGCGGCCATGATGGCGGGAAAATCGTCGCCCGACTTGACGCTGTGCGGCGCAAATTCCGCGATGTCCAGGTCTCCGGACCACTCGTCCTTGTGTTTGATCAGCAGCCAACTGGGCCCTGCCGACTTCTGACCATCGCGGGCGTAGCCGCGTGTGCGCACCAGCACCCACGACCCCTTCAATTTGTAGCCGTCGAGCGTGAACTTCAGGTCGCCCTTTGCCAGGGCGGCGTCCACGTCAGGGGATTCAGGTATCCATGTGCCCGAATCCCACAACATCACGATGCCTGCGCCATACCCTTCGGGGATCACGCCTTCAAACGTGCCGTACTCGATGGGATGATCCTCGACCTGCTGTGCGAACCGCTTGACCGTTGAGTCCAGCGACGGCCCCTTGGGCACCGCCCACGACATCAGCACGCCGTGGTGTTCGAGCCGCAGGTCGTAGTGCAGATGGCTGGCTAGATGTTTCTGCACGCAGAAGAAGGGCGCTTTGCCCATCTTCTGCCGGCGCGCCTTCGTGTCATCGCCCTTTGGCTCAGGCGATTTCGCGAAGTTCCGCTTCTCCTGATACTTCTTCAGGCCCACGTGCCGCTACTTGACTCCGTGCATCATCGCGGTGAGCTTCCCTGAGAACACAAGCATGATCACCCCGGCGACAATTCCGAACAATCCGACCACGCCGAAGAGGTTCTGCAGAGGCATTGACGCGTACAGGCCGGCCATTTCACCGCCCATGTAGTTGCCCACTGATGCGCCAAGAAACCAGACGCCCATCATCAGGCTGACGATGCGCGACGGCGCGAGTTTGGTCATCGAGCTCAACCCTATTGGGCTCAGACACAGTTCCGCCCACGTGTGAACGAGATACGTCGCACACAGCCACAGGGGACTGACCAGCCCGCCGCCGGCCGCCAGGTTCGCCGCCGGCACCAGCACCAGGAATCCGAGCCCAACGCCAATGAGTCCAAACGAGAACTTCACGGGGCTGGCCGGCTGCCGTTCACCCATCTTCACCCACAGCCACGCAAACACCGGTGCAAACGCGACGATGAAGAGGGCATTGAGCGACTGGAACCACACGCTCGGGAAGGCCATGCCGAACAACGTGTTGTCGGTCTTGTCGACGGCGAACAGATTCAGCGTTGAACCCGCCTGCTCGAACACCGACCAGAAGAGGGCCGCCGCCACGAACATCACCGTGATGACCCACAGGCGGCCGCGCTCTTCGCGCGTCCAGTTGTTGCCTGGCCCTTTAAACAGCCACCAGAAGAAACCGACCACCACTGCGATGAGGAGGTATAGATAGCCGTCCGTGACCTGCTCCGGCGTGACCGTGACCGAGCCGCCCGACAACGCGAGGCCCAGCCCCACGAGTGCCACCACGAACACACCAAACCACATCGTCGCCGTGCGCTTGAGCTTCGCAAACGCTTCTGGGGACTTGGCCGGTGACGGGTCCATGCCCGCCTGGCCCAGGAGCCTGCCCGAGGCGATGTACTGAATGAGGCCCAGGGTCATGCCAATGCCGGCGGCGCCGAAGCCCCAGTGCCACGCGGAATTGGGATCCAGGCCCATGCCGGTCAGCCAGCTGCGGAAGCCCTCGTTCTGCACCAGGTATCCGGTGATGAGCGGGCCGATGAAGGCACCAAGATTGATGCCCATGTAGAAGATGGAGAAGCCGGCGTCGCGCCGCAGGTCCTTCTGCTCATACAGGTGACCGACGATCACGCTGATGTTCGGCTTGAGGAGGCCGGTGCCCAGGACCACCAGCAACAGTCCCAGGTAGAACGTTGCCGTGGAGGGGAATGCGAGCGAGAAGTGCCCGGATGCGATGAGGATGCCTCCATAGAGGACCGCACGTCGCGGCCCGATCAGCCGGTCGGCCAACCATCCGCCTGGGAGGCTCAGCAGGTAGACCGCCGATGTATAGGTGCCGTAGATGGCGGTGCCGACTGGGACGCTGAGGCCCAACCCGCCGTCCTCGACCGACGCCACCATGTACAGCAGCAGGAATCCCCGCATCCCGTAGTAGCTGAAGCGTTCCCACATCTCGGAGAAGAAGAGGGTGGACAGGCCACGTGGGTGGCCGAAGAATGAGGTGTCGGTGCTTGCCACGTGTCAATCCTCCTGAGGGTGCGCTGGCGGATATTACTTCGGTTCGGGCACAAATCCGGGCGGAGTTGCGGCGCCGGTGCCGAAAAAATACTCCTCCATGTGTTTCGCCACCAGTTGCTGCGCTTCCTTCTGAAACGGCAACAGGCGATACTCATTGAGGATCATCTTCATCTGTTCTTCCCACATGGCCCAGGCTTCGGCCGAGACCTGATCGTGGATGCGCCGGCCCAATTCGCCGGGCCAAGGGGGGGAGGGCAGGCCGGGAAGATCACGAAGGAGCTTCACGCAATGCACCGTGCGTGGCGGAATGTCATCAGGCGTCATAAGCCGTTCGCATCTTACACCCTCGCAGCGGCCTTGTTGATGCTGCTGGTCCTGCCGACCCTGGCGCAGGCCCAGTACTTCGGTCGGAACAAGGTCCAGTACCGCTCCTTCAAGTTCCAGGTACTCGCCACCGAACACTTCGACGTGTATTACTATCCCGAAGAAGCCGAGAGCGCGGCCATCGTCGGCCGCATGGCCGAGCGGTGGCGATGGCGGCTGACACGGTTCTTCAGTCACAACCTGCGCGGCCGGCAGGCGCTGATTTTGTATGCGGCGCCGGCGCACTTCGGCCAGACCAACGCCATCGAAGGGCTCGTGGGCGAAGGCACGGGTGGCGCCACCGAAGCTCTCAAACGGCGCATCGTCCTGCCGATGGCAGGATCGCTGGCCGACACCGATCATGTGCTGGGCCATGAGCTGGTGCATGCCTTCCAGTTCGACATGACCGGCTCGGACCCGCGCGAATCGGAATTCACTGTGCCGGGCATCCTTCAATACCCGCTGTGGTTTGCCGAAGGGATGGCCGAGTACCTTTCCATCGGCCCCGTGGATGGCCAGACGGCGATGTGGCTGCGCGACGCCGCCCTCAGCGAGCGCTTGCCGCATGTGAAGGACCTCAATGACCCCAGGCTGTTTCCGTATCGGTGGGGCCATGCGTTCTGGGCGTACATCGGCGCTACCTACGGCGACCGTGCGGTGGCGTCGCTGCTGCGCTCGGCCGCCAACCCCCGGTTTGACATGACGGGGTTCGCCCTGCAACTGGGTACCGATCCCGACGCGCTGACCGAAAGCTGGCACACCTCCATTCGCAGGACGATTCAGGCGATGCAGGCCGACCTGCCCTCGCTTTCGAGCGAGCCCCGGTTGCTCATCAGCGAGGAAAACGGCGCGGGTCGCATTAATATCGGGCCGCGCGTGAGCCCCGACGGAAAACAGGTGGCCTTCTTCTCTGAGAAGGATCGCTTTTCCATCGATCTCTATCTGGCCAGCACCGAGACGGGCCGCATCGAGCGCAAGCTCGTGGAGTCGGCCACCGACCCGCACTTCGACAGCCTCCAGTTTCTCAACTCCGCCGGGGCGTGGCGTCCCGACGGCCGTCAGTTCGTGATCACCGCCGTTCGCGGCGGCAGACCGGTACTGGCGTTTGTGGATCCAGCCAACGCACGAATCATCCGCGAACTCGTGTTGCCGGATCTGGACGATGCGATGAATCCGGCGTGGGCGCCCGACGGCCGGTCGCTTGTGGTCAGCGGCAACCGCGGGGGATTGACCGACCTGTATCTGGTGAACCTGACTACCGGTGTGGCCACAGCACTCACGTCGGATCCGTTCGCAGACCTGGAGCCGATCTTCACGCCCGATGGCAAAACCATCGTGTTTGTGACCGAGCGGTTCACCACTGACCTGGAGTCGCTCAAGCCTGGCGCCCTCAGACTGGCGCGAATCAACGTCGAAACACGCGAAGTCCAACCCATTCAGGCGTTTCTGCAGGGTAAACACCTGAGCCCTCAAGTCAGCGCCGATGGACGGACGATCACGTTCATCTCAGACCCCGATGGTGTGAGCAATCTGTACCAGATTAGGATTGACGGCGGCCCGGTATCGCGCCTCACCGCGTTTGTCACCGGCGTTGCGGGCATCACGTCCACCAGCCCGGCGTTGTCATCGGCCCCGGGGGCGGGACGATGGGTGTTCAGCGTGTTCGAGCGAGACGGCCACGCCGTGTATGTGCTCGATGAGAAGGACACGGTGGCGATGGTGCCGCCCGAGGCGTCTCGACAGGCTGCACGCATCACTCCCGATGTGCCGTCGTTGACGTTGCTGAGCCGTGCCACCGGGGACGTCGCGCGATTGCTGGCCGACCCCGCACCGGGTCTCCCGCCTCCGGGTCCAGCAGGGGAGAGCACGGTGTACGACCGCAAGCTCACACTCGACGTGGTCAGCCAGCCCACCGTGTATGCGGGCGTCAACTCGTTCGGAGGATTTGGCGGAGGATCGATTGCGGCGCTCTTCAGCGACATGCTGGGCGATCGCGTGCTTGCGGTGGACGCGGCTGTGGACAGCAACGTGGACGACCTGGGTGCCGGGCTCACCTACATCGACCGCCGCCACAGATGGAACTGGGCCGCGTCACTGCGGGCAGAGCCGTACCGCGCCGGCTACCTCGAATTCGTCGACAGCGAGGACGGCACCACAACCACCGTCAGGGAAGTGATCAACCGCCAGATCTACCGCGGCGGCTCACTCATTGCGGCGTTTCCGTTCAGTCGATCGACCCGCTTCGAAATTGCCGGCAGCGCCAATACGGTGGCCTTCAAGCGGCAGGTGCGTGAACAGGTGTACGACATAGAGGGCCAGACCGAGATCAGCCGGTCCGACACCAATGAGCGGCTGGCCGACTCGCTGCATCTGGGTGAAGTACGCGCGGCCATCGTGCATGACACATCGTTATTCGGGGCCACGAGCCCGATCCTCGGCGCCCGCTCACGTTTCGAGGTTCGCAACACGCGCGGCTCGCTCCACTTCACGACGGCGGTGGCGGATTGGCGTCGCTATTCGATGCCGGTGCGACCGGTGACGTTCGCGGTGCGCGGCCTCCACATCGGGCGGTACGGCCGCGACGGCGAAAATGCGCAGCTCGCCAATTACTATGCCGGCCACCAGTCGTTTGTGCATGGGTATGGCTTCGGGGCGTTCGAGCCCGGCGAGTGCGGCGCGTTTGAACGCACCAACTGTGCGGTGTTCGATCGCCTCGCCGGGAGTCGCGTCCTCATTCTGAATGCTGAAGTGCGCGCGCCCCTGCTGGGCCTGTTCCGTGGGGAGATGCACTACGGGTCGTACGTGCCGCTGGAGATCGCCGCGTTTTTTGACACTGGCGTCGCGTGGTCGGCAGGCTCGAAGCCGACACTCTTTGGCGGCGATCGGGATCTTGTGCGCAGTTACGGCGCGGCCCTGCGCGCCAATATCTTCGGCTTCCTGACGCTGGAACTCGCCGCGTCACGCGCCATCGACCGCGCCGGCCGTCCCCTCAAGTGGCAATTGGGGATCGTGCAGGGATTTTAGGAGGTTAGGAAGGTAGGAAGTCAGTTCAGTACTTTTCGAATCGCCACATCCACGCGCGCGTCGTTGAAACACGCGCCGCCCGCGAGGTCCGTCAGGGTGTCGGGCACCAGCGCATTTGACGAGGCCCCGTTCTCAGTGCTGCGCGCCCACAGTCCCTTGGGCAGTGACACGACGCCGGCCCGCACTTCGGGTGTGATCGTGACCTCGCACCAGACTTCGCCCAGCGTGTTGAACACGCGCACCGGGTCGGCGTCTTCAATCCCGCGCGGTCTCGCATCGTCGGGGTGCATCTTCAGCCGGGCGATGCCGGGACGGAATTCGCCGAGCGTGGACGACACGGTGTGCGCGCTTGCCGGCGAGATCAGCGCCAGCGGGTAGGCGTCGGTGGCCGGGTCCGGCTGGAACGCATAGAGGCCCGCTGTGGTGGGCAGGTCCTCGGGAAACAGATGGACTTTCTGGTCGGCCGTCTTCGGATGAACGTCCACGAATTGGATCGGTGCGCCATTGGCGGGGCCGCGGGCCACACCGCCGTCGCCGATGATGGCCGCGATCTCTTTCGGCAACTGCGCCGTCACCTCAAGCAAGGCTTCGGTCTGACCGAGCGGGTCTTCCTCAGCCTCGTGTTGCCCCAGTCGCACGCCAAGTTCACGGAACACTTCGTGATTCGGACGCGCTTCGCCGACCGGCTCAATCACCGGCTGAACGATGTGGAAGTGATAGGCGCCGTAGCCCCTGGTCAGGTCGTAGTGCTCAAGAAATGTGGTGGCAGGCAACACGACATCGGCGTATTTGGCGGAGTCGGTCATCGTCTGTTCAAAGACCACCGTGAAGAGATCTTCGCGCTCAAGGCCGCGCTTCACTCGATTCTGGTCGGGCATCGTCGCCAGAGGATTGCAGTTGTAGACGAACAGCACCTTCACGGGCGGGTCGTCGTATTCGGTGAGCGCCCGTCCAAGCTGGTTCATGTTGACCACGCGCGTTTCTGGCGCCGGTGACTTGATCCAGGTTTCGGCCGCCTGTCCATACGCGGCTGAGTTGCTCATCGTGTAACCGCCGCCGCGCACGCCGAACTTTCCAGCGACGGCCGGCAGCGCAAGAATCGCCATGGTGGCTGCGCCGCCGTTGCGGTTGCGTTCCTGACCCCAGCCGCAGCGAATCACTGCCGGCGAAGTGTTGGCGTACCAGTCGGCCAACAAGCGCAACTGGCTCTCATCGATCCCCGCGACGGCAGCGGCACGTGCGAATGTCCACGACGCGGCGGTTGCCCTCAAGCAGTCTGCGCCCGTCGTGTGGGCGTCGAGGAACGAGCGATTCGCACGTCCTGACTCGAACAAGTCATGAATGAGCGCAAGCGCCACGCCCAGGTCTGTGCCCGGTTTGACGGGCAGGTGCAGGTCTGCGGTGCGCGCGAGGGGCGTGCGCCGCGGGTCGACAACCACCAGTCTGGCGCCATTCTTCTGCGCCTGTTTGATGTGGCTCATCAGGTGGATGCCCGAGGCCGGCGGGTTGGCACCCCAGACGACGATGAGCTTTGCGTGCACGTAGTCTTCGTATGCGACGCCGGCCATCTTGCCGTACATCGCGGAGGCCGCTGCGCTTGTCGGCGCCGCGCACACCGTGCGCGCCAGTCGCGAGGCGCCAAACTGGCGAAACAGCCGGGCGTCTTCCAGGTCGTTTGTGAGGAACCCGTTCGACCCGCCGTAGTAGAAGGGGAGCACCGACTCCCCTCCAAACTCCGTGCGCGCCTGCAGCATGCGTTCGACCACCAGGTCGAGGGCCTCAGCCCAGGGCACCACGGTGAAGTCGCCCCGGCCTTTCGGGCCGCGCCGCACGGCGGGATACAGCACGCGTTCGGACGAGTACACCCGCTGGTCGAACTTCCGGACCTTGCCGCAGATAAATCCGTCAGTGGAGGGCGCCGCATGGCTGCCGTCGATCTTCTGGATGCGGCCCCCTTCCACAGTCACCGCCAGGCTGCAGCAGTCGGGACAGTCAAGCGGGCAGGCGGTGTGCACGGTGGAGCGCCCCCAGGAGGCAGGCGGTCTGACGTCGGTGTTGGCCATGGAAGATGAGTGTACGATGACCCATGGCCAGCTTCCAACGGCGCCTCATCGGCGCTGTGCGCCTTTCAGCGGACACGTACGAAGACGTGGAACACGACCCATCTTCCACGCCGCAGGCCGCCCTTGTGGTCGTGGTCGCCAGCATGACGACCAGCGTCGCGTGGTATTTCGGCATCGGCAGCCCGTGGTGGATTCTGCATGGGGCGCTCCAGGCGCTCGCCGGATGGCTGGCCGGGTCGGCAGTATTGTGGTTTATCGGCACACGGATTCTGCCGGGCAGAGACACGGAGGCCACGCTTGGGCAGTTGCTGCGTACGGTTGGATTCGCGCAGGCCCCGGGAGTGTTTGGCCTGCTGGTTATTGTGCCGGTGGTCGGGCTCTTCGTTCCATTTCTCGTCGGATGCTGGGTCATCGCCGCCACGTTTGTCGCGGTGCGCCAGGCACTCGACTATGACGATACGTTCAGGGCTGTCCTCGTCTGCCTGCTGGGGTGGCTGGTGGCGGTGGCCGTGGTGTACCTGACCGGCATCGGCGCCACCCGGGTGCACTGATCGGTGATGGTGGAGAAGTCGCGCCCACGGGTGGTCATCATCGGCGGCGGGTTTGGCGGGCTGAACGCGGCCCGTGCGCTGGTGAACGCGGACGTGGACGTCGTGGTGCTCGACCGGAAGAACCATCACGTCTTTCAACCGCTGCTTTATCAAGTGGCGGCTGCCGCGTTGTCTCCGGGCGACATCGCGTCGCCCATCCGATGGATTCTCCGGCGCCAGCGTAACGCCCAGGTGTGGCTGGCCGACGTGACGCGCATCGATGTGGACAGCCGGATTGTGCACCTGGCTGATGGCCCTCACGAGGTGGCGTACGACGCCCTGATCGTGGCTGCGGGTGTGACGCATTCCTACTTCGGGCACAACGACTGGCAGCCACACGCACCCGGCCTCAAGACCCTCGAAGACGCCTTGGCCATTCGTGCCCGAGTGCTGACGGCTTTCGAGCTAGCCGAGCGGGAACCGAACGCGGCAGCGCAGCGGAAATTGCTCACATTCGTGGTGGTCGGCGGCGGCCCAACGGGTGTTGAGTTGGCCGGCTCACTGGCAGAAATATCCCGCCACGCGCTCGTGAACGACTTTCGTTCGATCGACCCCGAGGCGGCGCGCATCATCCTGGTGGAAGGCGGCGCCGAAGTCCTGCCGACGTACCCCGCGCCTCTGCCGGCGTTCGCCCGTCGTGCACTCGAGAAGCTGGGTGTTGCGGTGTGGACCGGCAGCGCCGTGACGGGCATCGACGCGGGGCACGTGCACGTGGGCAGTGAAGTGATCGAAGCCGGCACGATTTTGTGGGCCGCCGGCGTGATGGCGTCGCCTCTGGGCGCGTCGTTCGGTGTGCCCCTTGATGCCGCCCGACGCGTGATCGTGAACAACGATTTGACGATCCCGGGCCATCCGGAAGTGTTTGTGGTGGGCGATCTGGCCCGCTTCCAGACGGAGGATGGCCAGACGCTGCCGGGTGTGGCGCAAGTGGCGATGCAACAGGGTGTGCACGCGGCCAGAGGGGCGGTCGCGATGTTTGCCGGGCAACCGCGCGCACCCTTCCGCTATCGCTTTTACGGCAACATGGCAACGATAGGACGGCACTCGGCCATCGGCGATCTGGGGTGGGTCAAGCTCAAGGGCTATCCCGCCTGGCTCGCGTGGTTGTTCATCCATCTCATGCAGCTCATCGGGTTCCGCAACCGGTTCTCGGTGCTGCTGCAGTGGGCGGTGTCGTACCTGACCTACCAGCGTGCGGTGCGGTTGATTACCGATCCGCCGAAAGAGACGTCATGAGTCGCGTGCGCGTGCGCGGCT
Organism: Vicinamibacterales bacterium; assembly: GCA_046594875.1. Lineage (GTDB taxonomy): Bacteria > Acidobacteriota > Vicinamibacteria > Vicinamibacterales > SCN-69-37 > SYFT01. The sequence goes on along the minus strand of JBKJQX010000097.1, from coordinate 50,709 downwards.
GGTGGTTGCTCTCGCTGCTCGCCCTGGGCCTCATGGCCATGCCGTGGCCGGCGTGGCTCATTGAAACCGGTTACTCGCGCCGCCTCTATCCGCTGGTGCAGCGGGCGATGACGGGGGCCAGCAATCGTGTGGGCTGGGCGATTATTGATGCGCTGGTCGTGGCGGCGGCGATGTATGTGCTGTGGCGACTGGTGCGAGCGTTCACGCGGGCCCGTGAGAGCGGCATTCTTTCGGGATTGTGGGAACTGACACGCCGCCTGCTGCGCACCAGCGCATTGCTCGGACTGGTGTTCCTGGCGGTGTGGGGCCTCAACTACCGGCGCGTGCCCCTTGAAACCACGCTGCGGGGCGCAACGAGCGCAACTAGCGCAACGACCGCGACGATCGCTGCCGCCGACATCCGCGCGCTCGCCGATGCGGCTGCGGCCGGGTCCCGCGCCACTCGCCCGCCAGACGACGGCGGGGGCGATCGGTCGTATCCTTCCGTGGCGGCACGCCTGGCCGGCCCATTTCAGCTCGCGCTTCAGCGCCTCGGCATGCCGGCAGTCGCCACCGGGCGGCCCAAGTCCTCCGTCGTCCTCACGCCGTTCTTCACGGCGGCCGGCGTCACGGGAATGGTGAATCCGCTGCTGCTCGAATCGATTGTGCATCCCGAGCTGCTGCCCTTCGAGCGGCCGATGGTGCTGGCCCACGAATGGGCCCACCTCGCGGGATTCGCCGATGAGGCGGACGCGTCAGCCGTGGGGTGGCTCGCGTGTACGCTTGGCGACCCCGACCTCGTCTACAGCGCGCATGTGTTCGTGGTGATCGAAACCGCCGGCGCGATGCCACGGCCGGTGTGGCGCGACATTCGCGCCCAGCTCGACCCCGGCGTCATTCGTGACCTGGATGCGCTGACCGCGCGACTCACCAGGCAGACGCCGGTAGTTCGCGACACGGCATTCAAGGTCTATGACGGATATCTGCGCTCGAACCGCGTGGCCGACGGTGTGCAGAGTTACTCGCGGGTGCTTCGCGTCTTGATCGCGATGACGCGCGGCACGGGCTGAAGCCCACGCCCTCCGTACGGTCGCGTTACCTGACTTTCAGATCGAGTCTGGCGGCCACGTCGCGCAACCACGTCACCAGGCGCTGTTGATTCTCGGGGCCCGTCAACATCAACTGTTTCTGCACGGGCCTCAGGGACCGCAGCGCGGCATCCGTGTGCTCGAAGTAACCGGGCCGGCGCCACAACAGGGGTGGGTCTGTGGCGACGGGTGTCGCCACGACCACTTCGATCGCGCGCGTGATCGCCTCGTCGAAGTTGCCTCCCGGATGGCCCAGATCGGCATAGGCCGCATCGAACAGGTCCTTCACGTTCACATAGAGTTGCGCGGCATCAGACGGGCTGACAGACACGAGCGCGTTTGTTGGGCCGCCCCAGCGCGGATAGCTGGCGCCGTCGAGCCGGCCTTGCGGGTCGCCGACGATGGTGAGGCGGGTGGTGGGGCGGAGCACGGCCAGAGGCACCACCGGTGTTCGACCGTCGCCAATCTGCACAACGGCGAGCACGGCCGCGCGGATCAACCCGTCGGCGGCCAGGAGCCGCGCGAGCGTCGGATGTTTGGAGAGTGTGGCGACGGCGTCGCGAAACATCGCATCCGATCCGTCGAGCGCCGGCAATTCCCATGGTTGCCGCTGCGGCCGGTTCGACTTCACCGCGCCTTCGGTGGCTTCAGTGGGAGGGAGCGGTACCTGCTCGGGCTGCGAACGCGTCATCCACCAGAATCCCAGCCCACCGCCCGCCACCAGCGCCAGCGCCGCGACGCCGATCCATCGCGTGGGGGACCCGCCGCTGGGCGGGAGTCGCGGCGGCGCCGGTTCCCACGAAGGGGTCCGGGTCAGTGGCAAGTCTTCGAAAGCCATGTCTCTCTATACTACGCCCGGCTCTTCTCCGTTGACGCCGGTTGCAGCCGCCGGTCGGCAGGACACCCGGCGGGCGAATTGAGGGTTGAGGATGGAGGATTGAGGATCTACATGGCGGATTGCTGATCTCGGATTGTGGAATCGGATGGCTGATTTGTGGGATTGGAGGGGGTGCGGTCCACCGATCCCGCTATCCGCAATTCCATTTCGCAATCGCCATCTCGCCATCTGACTATCCCGCCATCCATCAATCACCCCATCCCACAATCGCGCCATGCCGCCATTCCGATCAGAGATCCGAAATCCCCAATCCCGCCATGTAGATCCTCAATCGCTCCATCCTCAACCCCCAATCGCATGGCGGATTGAATGGCGGATTGAGATTGAAACGGCCGCCATTCATTCGATGCGGCCCCAGGCCCAATCCCACCCTTCCAGGCCTTTGTCGTTGATGGCTTTCACGGCGATGCGCGTACCTGCGGGCAGGGCGGGCAGCGTGGCGCGGGGTTCGGTGACGGTGACCCTGGTGCGCAGCGGATCGCTTTCGGGCCCGTACGCCACGATGTAGCGCCGGACGCCGGTTTCCGGTGACGCCGTCCATGTGAGCGACACGCCGTTTGCGGCCTTCGTGACCGCCAGCCCCTTCAGGCGCGACGGGCTCGACGCCAAGTACATCAGCGTCGCGGCCGTGACCTTCGCCGTCTCGGTGACCTGCGCCTGGTTGATCGTGTCCAGGTAATCCGTCGCCTGGTGATAGTTCGGATTCGCGAGGATGGGGTATGACCCGATGCCACCGACGATGTCGCCCCAGGCGTCGTAGAACGCCTGCGCGTCGGTGCCCCGGTAGTACTTGGTGTCGAACAACACGATGTCGCTGAACTGGATCGCCGCGCCGTGCTGGATGTCGCGAATGCCGGGGTTGGAGTAGCGAATGGTGTTGTTGAGTTGCGGGCCCTCGCCGGCCCAGCCGATCATGTCGTTGTTGAGCGCGCCCACCACGTTCCACTTGGCTTCCGCCGAGCGGCGCACGAACTCGCGGCTGCCCAAGAGGCCCGCTTCTTCACCGGTGAACGATGCAAACACAATCGTCGCCGGCATCGGCGTGCGTGCGAGCATCCGCGCCGCTTCGAGCAACGCTGTGGTTCCCGATGTGTCATCGTCTGCCCCGGGGCCGATCGCCACGGAGTCAAAGTGGCTGCTGACGACGTAGATCAGATCCGGATCGACCGTGCCCCGCAGCGTCGCGAGCACGTTGGCCGTGCTGCCGCCGAGGGCGTTGGCCTGGGTGAAGATCTGTCGCTCTGGCGTGTACCCAAACGACGCATACGCGCCCATCAGGTAGTCGATCGCTTTGGCGTTGCCGGGCTGCGTGATGTGTTTCGAATCGAAGTCGTAGAGCGCTTTGGCGTGTTCGAACACGCGTGTGACCGAGCCTGCGCTCGTGACCGAGCGAACGGCGGCCGCGATGGGCGCGAAGGCCTTCGTGGTACGGTCGCGCAGTTCGGTCTCGTGTGCGAGATTGGCGGTGAGGCGGGCGATCACTTCGTTGACGTTGACCGTGCGCGACAGGTCGCTGACGTAGATGCCCCGCTCGGGCGAGACGGTGTCGCCGTCGCGATCGGCCACGATCAACACGCGGGAGCCGTCGGCCGAAGGCAGCCATGAGTATTCAGGCACCACGGTGCGAATGGTGTTGTTGTGAAAGAGACGCCGCCGTGTGCCGGTGGTGAGGTCATAGACCTGCGACCGGCGGTGGCGCGGTTCGCCCATCATGCCGATGAGCGTGGTGTTTGTGAGGAACCGCGGCAGAATGTCGTGCTGGATGTCGCGTGTCACTCGCGTATGCGTGGTCCCTTCCGTGATGTAGAGCTCCCAGTCGGTGAACTGCATCAGCTGATACGCAACCTTGCGGCCGTCGGGTGAGAGTGACGGCGCCTCCAGTCGTTCGCGTCCGGTGCGCACCACGGTCACGTTGTCGGACAAGGTGGGCGACGCATTGAGCGTGTAGGCATCTGCGGTTCGATTGATCCACGCGATGGTACTGCCGTCTGCGGAGAGGGATGGGGCAGTTCCGGTGATGATGCGGGTGCTCTTGGTCGCGATGTCCAGCACCGCAAACGACGCGGACGCGCCCACGCCGGGCCCGCCGCCGCGGCCTGCCCCGCCGGCCCGTCCTCCACCTTGGCCAGCTTGTCCTGCCGGCGCGGCTGCGGCTGCAGCTGCGGCGGGGGCGGTCGGCGGTCTGCGGAACGGCGCGGCACCGCCCGTGTTGTAGAGAAGGGCGGCGCCTGTGGGATCCACAGCGAGCAGTGTCTTGAATCCTGGCTCAGCGGTCAGACGCTGTGGCGCGGCAGCGTCGCTCACCAGATAGATGTCGGACCTGGCGAGATCCGCGACGTCGGCACCGACGAAAAAAACCGAGCGGTTGTCGGCCGCAAACGCGGGAGAGGCCTTGGCAAATCCCGCGGTGGCGATGACGCGCTCGGTGCCCGAGGCGAGGTCTCGCACAACGAGGTCGCCGCTGGTGGCCAAGAGCCAGGCCGCCTGCAGAGTGGCCGACTGCCGTTCAGGCGTGTTGGGTCCGGGAGTGGCCAGCGCCTGCTGTGTGGCCGTCCATTCGGCGCTCTGCGGCGGGCGAATCCACACCACATGTGTACCGGCTGCATTCACCGTCGCACCCGAGCCCTGAAGCTCAGCCACCGCAGCGGGCGCGCCTGCCCCATCGCGCACGCGCACGATTCGCGTGACGGGCGCGGAGGCTGGCCCGGTTTCAAAGATGGCCAGGCGACCGTCGGCTGATAAGCGAGGCGCGCGGCCGTCATTTGCGATGGTGACCGACCGATAGTACTCGCCGGTCAGGAGCGCCACCCGCTCGAGGTACTCGGCGGCGGCCGGTGACCGCATGATCGCCAGCAGGTGGGGGAGCGCCCGAGGGTAGTCGCCAGCCTCCCAGTCGTTGACAGCCTGCCGCCATCGATCCGCCGGCGCGGGTGGTCCGGATTGCGCGCGGGTCGCGACGAAGGTGGAAATCACGAGAAGGCCCGTCACGAGCGCCGCGGCCAGGAATCGAATGGGAATGCGAGACAGGTTCGCCATCCGCACATAATAGGCCGACACCCCGTCGAAGTGCGACAATAGGGCTATGACTCCAACGGTTCTGGAAGCAATCAATAAACAGATTTCAAACGAATTTTCCGCGTCTTTCTCTTACCTCGCCATGGCGGCCTGGTGCGAGCACCACCAGTTCACCGGCGCCGGTCACTGGCTGCGAGTGCAGAGCCAGGAAGAACACACCCATGCGATGAAACTCTTCAACTTTGTGCTGGCGCGCAACTACCAGGCGAGCGTCACCGGAATCGAATCGCCGCGGGGCGAGTTCGGGTCGTTGCTCGACGTGTTTGAGTCGGCTCAGAAACAGGAGCAGGTCGTCAGCCGCCAGATCGACGGGCTCTACGAGCTGGCGTTTACCGAAAAAGTCTTTGCCGCGATGGCCGAACTGCAGTGGTTTGTGACCGAGCAGGTCGAGGAAGAAAAGACCATCCGCGAAATCGTCACCAAGCTGCGTATGGTGAAGGACGACCCGTCGTCGCTCCTCGATCTCGACCGGGAACTGGGTGCCCGCGCCGCGGAACCCACACCGGGCGCGTAGGACCCTGGACCCGCCTTCGCCAAGGCTACGGCGGGCAAGCCCTGGACCTTCAGCCGCGGAACGCGGCTGACGCGGCCTCGACCGACGGGAACATCTCGAAGATGCCCTCGAGGCCGGCCACTGTCAGCAGGTCGGTGATGCGCGCGGTGGCGCCGGCCAGCACAAGGCGCCCGCCCTGCCGCGATACCGTGACGTGGGCGGCGATGAGTTCACCAAGCCGTGTGCTGTCGATGTACGGGACCTCTGACAGACCCAGGACCACCGTCGTGGCGCCGCCCGCCACGGCATCCGCCGTGGCTTCTTTCAAGCTACCGAGCTCGTCGCCCACGGTGAGGCGGCCCACCAGCCGCAGGATGGCGACCTGACCGTCGACTGAGGTGTGAATTTCCATAGCTGCAACCGCTATTGTACCCGGGGTCGGGTAAGATTATCCGCATGTCTTCTTCCATTGCTTCACTCAGTGCTGCCCGTCGCGTTCCACCCGCCATCAATGAACCGATCAGGTCCTACGCTCCCGGCTCTCCGGAGCGTGCCGAGCTCAAGGCTCGTCTGACCTCGATGGCGACCGAGCGGGTCGAAATCCCCTTGATCATCGGCGGCAAGGAAATCCGCACTGGCAAGACGGGGCAGTCGGTGATGCCGTTCAAACATGGCCACGTGCTGGCCGAGTACCACATGGCCTCGCCCGAGCATGTGCAGCAGGCGATTGCCGCGGCGCTCAAGGCGCGGCACGAATGGGCGGCGTGGCCGTGGGAAGACCGCGCGGCGGTCATTCTCAAGGCCGCTGAACTGCTGGCCACCACCTGGAAGGCCACGGTTAATTCGGCCACGATGCTCGGCCAGGCCAAGACGGCGTTTCAGTCCGAGATTGACGCCGCGTGTGAACTTATCGACTTCTGGCGCTTCAACGCGCAGTACGCGCAGGAAATCTACAGCGAGCAGCCGGCCAATGGGCCCGGCGTGTGGAACCAGTTGGAGTACCGCGCGCTCGAGGGCTTCATCTACGCCGTCTCGCCCTTCAACTTCACCGCGATCGGCGGCAACCTGTCGAGCGCTCCGGCCCTGATGGGCAACACGGTGGTCTGGAAACCCGCGTCGTCGGCCATGCTGAGCGCGTATTACGTGATGCGGATCTTCGAGGCGGCCGGCATGCCGCCGGGGGTGATCAACTTCGTGCCGGGCGGCGCCGGCCCGATCACCGATACTGTGCTGGCCTCGCCCGATCTGGCCGGCATTCACTTCACGGGCAGCACCGAGGTCTTCCAGAGTATGTGGAAAACGGTGGGCGGGAATATCGCGAACTACAAGACCTATCCGCGCCTGGTGGGTGAGACCGGCGGCAAGGACTTCATCATCGCGCACCCGTCGGCCGATCCGCAGGCGGTGGCCGTGGCCATCATCCGTGGAGGGTTCGAGTATTCGGGACAGAAGTGCTCGGCGGCCAGCCGCGTCTACATTCCGCAGTCGCTGTGGTCCGAAGTGCGCGACCGCACGATCGGCATGATGAAACAGATCAAGATGGGCGACCCCCGCGACTTCCGCAACTTCCTGAGCGCGGTGATCGATCGCAAGGCGTTTGACCGGATCAGCGGATACCTCGAGCACGCGAAAGGGACGGCGAAGGTCCTGCAGGGCGGTGGCTGCGACGCGTCGGAGGGGTACTACGTTGAACCGACGCTCATCCAGACCGAAGACCCGGCGTACCGGCTCCTGTGCGAGGAGATCTTCGGACCCGTCGTGACCGCGTATGTGTATCCGGACGCGAAGTGGCACGAGACACTGGAGATTCTCGACAAGACGTCGCCGTACGCACTGACCGGCGCCGTGTTTGCGACCGAGCGTTCGGCCGTGCGCGAAGCCACAAGTGCGCTGCGGAATGCCGCCGGCAACTTCTATATCAACGACAAGCCCACAGGCGCGGTGGTGGGGCAGCAGCCCTTCGGCGGCGCGCGGGCCTCGGGTACCAATGACAAGGCCGGCTCACGGTCGAACCTCAATCGGTGGGTCAGCACCCGCACGATCAAGGAAACGTTCGTGTCGGCCACCGACCACAGCTACCCCTTCATGGGCGCTGAATAACGAGGGGCATTCGCGGGAGTTCGTAGCGCGGCCTGGGTCTCAAGGCCGCGGCCCTTTGTGTGTCTCGGCCCGATTCCATCGGGCCGTCAGCGCGCTCGCATCCGCCAGGTGGCGAAGTATCAGATCGGCGCGGCCGGGATCCGCGGTGTGCGCAAGCAGGCACGCGGCGCTTTCCACCGCGCGATACCACGCGCGCAGTCCTTCTCCTTGGTACGCGGTCCAGTTCGCGAACGCGTGAGCTGCGAGATATCGGCGCATCACCACGTCTTCGACTGGCCCCGATGCGCTGACCGACAGCGCGTCGAGTGCCTGGGCGCGCCACGCGTCGGGGACGGCCGCGATGGCGTCGGCGCAGCGCTTGGCCACAGTAGCGGCTGACGGTGCGGGCGATACGGTCGCGCTGTGGCGGGCGCGATCGAACGCACCCTGAACGTGCTCGGCCAGCGGACGCAGGCCCACCCGCCACTCGCGAACGTCTTCTACAACGAGCGCAAGCCGCCCGAGCCCGTCGGATGACTCGCCGAGCATGGCGATACTCATCTGTTCGAACAGCCACCAGCTCTCCCAGTCCAGGGCCAGCCGCGAGTGCAGCAGCGGCGGCAGTGCGGGGTCTGCAGTGAGACCGACGTATTCGCCGGCAGCAGGGAAGCCAGGCGCGGCGACGGCAATGGTAATCGGATCCGCCCGCGCGGCGAGCATTTCCGCAGCAGTCGGGCAGTAGTGCGAGAGCGTGACCGAGACTCCGCGCGGATCGCGGACTGACTGACGTGGAAATTGCCGGCACGCGAGCGGCAATGCGGCATGCCCCATCGCCCGCTGAATCCGGCAACCTCCCTCAGGGCTGCGATCATGCAACACGCACTCGCCATGTGTGCTCGCCAGCAACGTCGGCCCATCCGGCTCTGGGCCCGCCGGCACCAACCCGCGAGTTCGGAGCTGCACCAGTTCCGCAGGCTCCACCGCAATCGGCCACCCTGACGAACAACATCGCCCACGATGCTTGCACCCGTACGAAGCGTGAAACGAGAGAACCCTGACATTCATACTTCGGACTCTGGACCCCGGTCCCTGGACCCTGGACCCTGGACCCTGGACCCTACCGCCCCTGAGTGACTGGCCGCAGGAGCGTCCGTAGCAGTTCAAGGCGCCAGGCTCCGTTTTCCGGATTGTGGTAATTGAACGGCCGCTCCTGTGGAAGCAGCGTTGCGCGGTCTTTCGCAGGTTCGAACGACGTGCCTTCGTGCCACTCGTTGAACGTGGTGAGGTAGGTCAGGAAGAAGCGCCGGGCCGCGTTATTGCGTCGCGGGTCGGCCTGCAACTGCATCGTCGTCTCGAGGCTTTCAAGTACACGGAGGCGTGATGCCGTTTCTGCGGTTTCACGCGAGGCCGCCGACAGCCAGTCGATGGGGCCAACCGGCGGCTCAAACGGTTGGGGGACGTCACAGACGCCGGCGGGCGTGACCGGTACGTAGCCGTCAAAGCCGCAGTTAATCGCAAACGAGTACAGCAGGTTGTTGGCACCGAAGTCTGTCGCGGCCCTCGGCCACGTCGTCGGACGCACAAAGCTGTCGTAGATCGCGATGCCGTCGAAGCCACCGGCGGCAGTGCGACCCAAGTCAAGCGAGTCGGCCAGCAGCACAATGCGGTCGAACACCGGCCGTACGTTTTCCCGCACTGCATCCGTCTGCCGACGCCATACATCGTCGGCCGTGTAGTCGGGCACGGTCCGAACTACACCCAGACAGTCCACGGCAGTGGGGGGAACGATGGTGCGAAAGGTCTTGAGGACAGGGGCCGCGGGCCCTGTGCCATGGTCGAGGAGGAGGAAACAATCCCACCGGCGTCGTTCGCCGTACTCGCGCAGCAGGTAGTTGATGTCGGACGCGTAGAAGAGCGCGCGGTCCGCGCGATAAGGCTCGAGGTGAAACGTGACGTGGATGTCGTGCGCGCGCATCACGTCCATGATCATGGGCGTCGCGCGGTTGGTGTTCGAGTCCCGGCCCCACCAACTGATGGCGATCGCGCCCACGCCGGCTTCGGCCATCCACCGCGCATGTTGCTCCACGACGGCCATGTCCATCGAGTGATACGGCCCGAGCGCCGGCATCATGGTCGAGGCGATGCCGTACGGTGGCGTATGGCCTTTTTCTTCCCAGTGGAAGTACGGGTTGGTCTCGTACCAGGGGTAGTACTCGAAAACGAAGTGGCGGCGCAGGTTGGGGAACACCGTGCGGAGAGCAGTCGCGGATTCTGACGAACGCGCTCGCGCAAAGCCGTCGGGGATGATGCGTTCGCCGGTGCGCGGATCGAACCGGGGACTCTTTTGTAGCGGTTGACGCAGCGACTGTTCGACGGCGCCAAGCGCTGAGCCGGCGGGGACTTTTCCCGATCTGAGCGCGGCTCGGACCGATGAGTCGCCGTGCCACTGCCGCGCTGGATCCGGAAATCCTGCGTAGGCGCTGCTGGGGGCTGGTGGTTGACCCTGGCCGAAGCGCGCAAGCGCCGCGCCAGGCACGGCCGCAAGGCCGGCCTTCAGCAGATCGCGGCGCGTGAAAAACGACACACGACGATTGTAGCTGCGGACCTGCGAATGGCTATCGGGCGAGTTCTTGTGCGATCCACCAGTCGTCGAAACCCGCCCCGAGGCGGGACTGTTTCGCACGGCGCATCTCCGGTGGTCGGGCGATGTCGATCTCGACGAGTCGCTGATCTACTGCTGTTGTTGTTGCTGCTGGCGCTCGCGGTGGCTCGGCGCCGGAGGCGGCGGCTCCATGCGCCACTCGCTCTGCACGGTCGCGTCCAATTCTGGGAGTGCATCGCCTCCGGTCACGTTCACCGACACCGCCAGCGTTCCGTTCGCCTTACCCTTGAATGTGCCTCGGGTGGGCGGTACATCCGAGTAGTCGCGCCCGATGGCCACCCGGATGTGTCTGGCGCCGGCTTGCGCGTTGTGGGTCGGGTCCATGCCCACCCAGCCCAGTGTTGGCAGCAGCACTTCCACCCACGCGTGGGTCGCGATGCTGGACGGATCCGGCCCCACGCCATTGTCTTTCGGAGCAACGTACCCACTGACGTACCTGGCGGGCAGACCACGATGACGAAGCAGGGCAATCAGGACGTGCGCGAAGTCCTGGCACACCCCCCGCCTCGACGTCAGCGCGTCGTCTATCGGGGAGTCCACGCGCGTTGATGCCGGCGCGTATTCAAAGCCGCCGTGAATGGCGGCCATCGTGGTCCTGACCACGGTAAGCGGATCGGCCTCGCGCGGGCCTGCGGCGTCGAGCGACGATGAAAAGTCGAGCAGAGCGGGTGTCCAGGCCGCGAAGCGGCTGGCCTGTCGAAAGTGCCACTCATCGCCGCGTTCGGCCCAGGCGGTCACATCGGCCCACGCGGCCGTCGGCAGCGCGTCGGGAAGTGGCGCCGGAGCGTGGCGGTGCACGTGCGCCCGCGCGGTGATGGTCAGACGCTGCTGACTGCTGGGAATGTTGAAGTGATGCACCCAGTTCCCCAGAAAATCCCGGTAGGCGAAGACGCGGGCCCGGGGCTGCACGTCCAGCTCGAATTGCAGGCATCGCTGCATGTCGTCAGACGCCGGCTGCATGCGCAGTTCCATCACCGTCTCGCTCACAGGCGAGTCGTACTGGAACGAGGTGGTATGTCGAATCGAGTAGGGCGTAGGCATGAGTGTGGGATCAGGTCGCCAGGACAGACTCGATCGGGTAAGCCACATACTGGCGGTTCACTGAGCGGTGAATCTGGCCCGCCTGCCCGGCGATACCCTGGAGGTAGTCGGTGAGGTGGTCGATGACTTCGTCCATGCGCGCGTAATCAAGCGACGCGAGGAGCCGGCCCGCCAGCCGGTCGGTCTCGCCACCCCGGTGCGTGAGTCCCCCCAGAGCGTTCAACGACTCGTGCATACGACGCGCCGCAAAACGAATCGACCGGGGGAAATTCGCGTCGAGCACCAGGAACTCCGCGATGCGCGTCGGCCGGACGTCAGCGGTGTAGTGACGGCAGTAGGCCTCGAACGCGCAGCACGACTTCAGCAGGCCCACCCACTCCACATACTCGCTGACGCCTGTGGCGTTATCGGCCGTCCACTCGCATTCGCGGTACTGCACTTCAAGTAGCGCAGCGGTGGCGATGGTCCGCTCAAGGTGACGGCCCAATTCCATGAAGTGCCACCCCTCGCCGTGCGTCATGGTGGCGTCGGTGACACCCTGGAACAGATGCACGCCGCCCGTGGTGGCGGTCAGGAACTCGTGTGCGCCGCTGGTGGAGTCCGATGACTGGGGCGCCCGTTGTTGTACGGCCAGAAACAGCCGGTTGACCTCTTCCCACATTTCACTGCTGATTTCTTCGCGCACCTGTCGGGCGTTTTCCCGGGCCGCCCCCACACAGGCGGCGATGGACTCGCGGTTGGCGAGGTCTACTGTGTCGCCGTCCGAGGCGTCAGCGGCGGCACGCGGAAACGACGGTGGAGCGGGAAGGCTGCCGAGCAGGCGGCCCCAGTGTCTGGCGGCATCAGCCGGCGCTCGATCCAGCGTGAGGTTCAAGTTCACGTTGACCACGCGCGCGATGTGTTCTGCGCGTTCGAGGTAGCGGCTCATCCAGTAGAGACTGTCGGCGACGCGCGAGAGCATCGTTAGAGTCCTCCTCGTTCGGCGCCGGCGGCTCGCGGCGGCAGTTGCTCGTTGAGCACCCAGGTGTCTTTGCTGCCCCCGCCCTGTGACGAGTTGACCACAAGCGACCCTTTGCGCAGGGCCACCCGGGTGAGGCCGCCGGGCACAATCGTGACCTTGTCGCCGGTGAGGATGTACGGGCGCAGGTCCACGTGACGAGGTTCGATGCGGCCGTCAATGAAACATGGCGCGGCCGAAAGCGCTAGCGTCGGTTGCGCGATGTAATTGCGCGGGTCGGCCAGAATGAGTTGGCGGAACGTTTCCCGTTCGGCAGCCGTGCTATGCGGGCCAATCAGCATGCCGTAGCCCCCCGATTCGCCCACGGCTTTCACCACAAGCTCGTCGAGTCGGTCCAGGACATGGGCACGCTCAGCAGGATTCGAGAGCTGCCAGGTCTCAACGTTTGGCAGGATGGCATCCTCGCCCAGGTAGTACTTGATGAGCTTGGGGACATAGACGTAAAACGCCTTGTCGTCGGCCACGCCCGTGCCGATGGCGTTGGTCAGGGCCACGTTGCCGGCTCGATAGGCGTTAAACAACCCCGGCACACCCAGTGTGGAATCGGATCGGAACGCCAGCGGATCGACGAAGTCGTCGTCGACCCGGCGGTAGATGACGTCCACGCGCTGCGGCCCCGCCGTGGTCCGCATGTAGACCACGTTGTCGTGCACGAAGAGATCACGGCCTTCAACGAGCGCGATCCCCATTTGCCTGGCCAGGTAGGTGTGTTCGAAATACGCGGAGTTGAACACGCCTGGTGTCAGCAACACGATGGTCGGATCGGCCACATGCGGCGGCGAGAGTGCGCGCAGCGTGGCCAGCAATTGCTGGCCGTAGTGATCAACCGGCCGCACGTCATAGCTGTTAAACAGGAGCGGGAATACCCGCTTGATGACCTGGCGGTTGGTCAGCATGTAGCTGACGCCGCTGGGCACGCGCAGGTTGTCCTCGAGTACGGCAAACGAGCCGTCAGGCACACGCACGAGGTCCGTGCCCGCCACCGAGATATACACATCGCGAGGCACCGTCAGGCCCTGCATTTCGGGGCGGAAGTGTTTGCAGCTATACACCAGCTCGGCCGGGACAATCCGGTCTGCGAGCACGCGGGCGTGGCTGTAGAGATCCTTCAGGAACAGATTGAGCGCCGTGATGCGCTGCGTCAGTCCCCTCTCGAGGACCGCCCATTCCGCAGCCGTGATGATGCGGGGGATGAGGTCGTACGGAAAGATCTTCTCCGTGCCCTCGCCGTCGCCATACACGGTGAAGGTGATGCCCTGGTGCAGGAATGCGAGGTCCGCTGCCGACTGGCGCTGGCGCATCTCGATGGGATCGACCGCCTGCAGCCGGTCGTGCAACGCCTCATAGTGCGGGCGCGGCGTTCGCTGGGCGGTGAACATTTCGTCGTAGCCGGCCCCAAGGGCGTAGGAGCTCAAATGCGCCATGTCCGCAAGACTGTGAGACGACGACGCCGTCACTGTCAAGCGGGGGATGGGTGTCGTGCCACAATTTCCCGGTGACTGGCCCGGCCAAACCACTCTCCTTGTCGGCGGCAGATCGGCGCCGGGCATACGCCGCGATCTTTGCAGGCGTCGCCATGTCAACGACGGGGTTCCTCGCGTCGAACACGGTGAAGCCACGTGCGGGTTTGCTCCTCGGTTGCATCCTGGCCACAGGCGCAGTGGCGACTGCCGCCCACGCCATTCCCGCGGGGTCGTTCGTCCTGTTTGTGGCCGCCCTCTTTGTGTTCGGAGCCGGCTTCGGTTCGATTCGCCTGGCAGCGTCTGATAAGGGCCGTCAGGACGATGGGCAAGGGCATGCCGGCTTGGTCTGTGACCTCGCTTGCACACGTCGTGTGGTACGACCGGCGCGCGTGGCGCCGGGGGCATCCGCGTTCACGGCCTCGCCGTGGGCCTGCAACGGCCACGTCTTCGTGCTGAGCGAGGAGGGCGACACGTACGTCATCGAGGCGGCCGACGAGTACCGACTCGTGCGCGTCACCGAGGCCCCTGCGGCAACCGGGGAATCCGGTCCTTCATCATCGCGGCCTGCCAGGCGAAGGTCGCCATCACCACGGCCTGCTGTCTGAGTTCGTCCTCACCCATGCGTTCCGGGAAATCTGCATTGGTGTGGCGTGTGCGCACGTCGTACGCGTCAAAATCCTTGATGGCGTTGAACGCCGGCATGCCCGCCTGTACGAACGGTACGTGGTCGGTTGACCCGATCCCCTCCATGACGTTCATCGTCATACCCAGGTCGCGCAGGGGCGTGAGCCAGCGGTCAAAGAACATTTTTGCCGCTTCGTTTTTCTCCATGTAGAAGCCCAGGGTGCGCCCGCTGCCTGGATCGTCGTTCAAATACACCTGAAGCTTCGCCTGCGCTTCCGGCGTGGAGAGGTGCTGCGCGATGTAGGCGCGGGCGCCAAGCAGCCCTTGTTCTTCACCGCTCCAGAGCGCCACTCTGATCGTCCGCCTTGGCGCCGCGCCGACCGCCCGCAGAATGCGCATGGCCTCCATGACCGCGACCACGCCGTCGGCGTTGTCGGTGGCACCGTTGGCGGCGTGCCAGGAATCGAGGTGCGCACCGATGAGGACGTATTCGTCGCGAACGGCCGGATCGGTGCCGGCGATCTCCGCGATCACGTTGTAGCTGTTCCGGTCGGTGTCGTGAAGGCGTGTGCGCGATTCGACCGTCATCGACACCGGCTGTCCGTCCGCGGCGAGGCGCGCCATCATGTTGTACTGCTCGGTGCCGATGACGATCGTGGGCACGGCATCGCGAGGTGTGTTCCGGTTGCCGAGCACGCCGACTGTGCCGTCGGTGTAAGTGCTCGGGCGAATTGCCACGCCGGCGCCGAATTGCCGCAGCAGCGACGCGAGCGTTGCGCCCGGGATCGGAGATCGTGCCTGGGGGAGGGACGGGTTGCCGGTGGCCGTCGGCCTGTCGGCGAGGCCCGGCTGCGGCCGGTCGCGTTCGACGAAGGTGGTGACGGGCGGATGGGTGAGGACAATTGCGCCCTTGAGCGCCTCGCCCATGGCTGTGATCTGCGCCGACGTCTTGTCGCCCAGGTAGACGACGCGTCCAGCGAGTGCGCCGGCCGTGGAGGGTGTCCAGGCTTCCGGGTACGCGATCAGCGGGAAATACCGCGGCTCAGTCATGGCCGCTGACACATGCAGCAACTCCCACCCGGCCCCGAACTCGAATGGTTCGAGCCGCGCACTCGTGAGGCCCCATTCCGCGAATCGGTCACGGGCCCAGTTCGCGGAACGCACGTGAGCGGGTGCCCCGGTCAGCCGGGCACCGATGCCGTCGGTCAGGGTGAGAAACAGCGACAGGGCCGACGATCGCTCAAGGCCCTCAGCGCGGATCCGCGCCAGGGTGTCCTCGGCGTTGCTCTGCCGTGCCAACGTCGCAAGAGGCGTCAGGGCCAACCCTGCAGCGACAACCAACAGTGTTCGAGACAGGAGCGCGGATCGTCTTGCCATGATGGAGATGATAGCCGCAGTGTTGCCTACTTCACTCCCGCGTCCTTGACGACCCAGCCGCCGTCTACTCGACGGAGGCGTGCGATGGCTTCCTGCGGCGTTGTGGGCGTGTAGCCGATCACCCCGGCCATCTTCGTCGGCTTCCATCGCCAGGTGTATTTCACAGCCACGGTCCCGCCGCGCTCGGTCCGGACGTCGGTCACGTCCAGCACCTCCCGCGTGGCGACTTCGACGGGCGTGTCGAACTGGACGCCCGCGGCCGTGGCTTTCGGCGTCAGCGTGGTGCGCACCACCGCGAGGCGCACCTGACTGCTCGTGTAGCCGTTCTGCCTGGACTGTGCGTGCACCGCGTCACACGACGCATCCGGCGAGCGTCCGGCTGGATCGAACCGAAACTCTCTGAGCTCGACGCGGACGACGCCAGCGGTCGTCGCGTCGTAGAGCGGCCCCTTGTCTCTCAGGTTCTGAAACATCTCCACGAAGTCCACCTGGCCCATGTTCGCGAAGGAAAAATCCGGATTCACCGTCATGCAGTACGTCGACGCCGGCAGAGTCCTGGTGAGCGTCGACTCGGTGGCCCTGGACAACGCCGCGGCAGCTTCCGGTTTCGTCGGGACGCTCGCGCCGCACGCCGCCACGACCAGCGACGTCGCGGCGAGGGTGCCCTTGAAGAGCGGGGAGTGTCGTCGTGTCATGGGCATCTCCGTCGGTCGGTGGTGATTGTAGTCACATCGGGGCCTCGACCGCGCAACGCACGATGTCCGCGCCGACCTTGACGCGTTGGTCCGCTCGAGCGATGGGGACCGTTGTCATTGCGCCGACAGTATCGATCGTCGTCTGGCAGGGTGCTGAAAAACCGATATCACACGAGGCATGAAGGGGATCAACTAGTACAGCCTGATCAGCAGTCGGTCCCCTTCACGCCTCGTGTAACATCCGGTTTTTCAGGAGCCTGCTAGAATCCAATCGTGATCGGCCGTACCATTTCGCACTACCGCGTCATCAGCCGTGTGGGCGCAGGTGGCATGGGCACCGTCTGGCTGGCCGAGGACATCAAACTGCAGCGGCGCGTCGCCCTGAAGTTCCTCTCCGAAAGCTCCGCGCCAACGGAAGAAGCGACCGCGCGCCTCGTCCGCGAGGCACGCGCCGCCAGCGCCCTCGACCATCCCCACATCGGCACGATCTACGAAGTTGGCGACTTCGAGGGCCAGTCGTTCATTGCGATGGCCTACTACGAGGGGCAGACGCTGGCTGACGCCCTCGCGCGCGGGCCGTTCACGATCGCGGAAACGGCGCGGATTGTGGCCCAGGTCGCCGACGCGCTCTCAGCGGCGCATGCGTCAGGCATTGTCCACCGCGATCTGAAACCCGCGAACCTGATGCTCACCGTTTCTGGCCAGGTCAAAGTGCTGGACTTCGGCATCGCCACCGTCACGTCCGCAGCGGCGGAGACCATGACGCGACTGACGGCCGCGGGGAGCACGATTGGCACTGCCGGCTACATGTCGCCCGAACAAGCGGCCGGCCGGGATGCGGACTCGCGCTGCGACATCTGGGCACTCGGCGTGGTGACCCGTGAGATGCTGACCGGCCGCCGGGTCTTCGACGGTCCCAACGTCCTCGCGGTGCTCAACGCGGTGATGAACACCGAGCCGCAGGCCATGCGAATGCTGAGGCCCGATGTCGCAGTTGAACTGGAAGACATCGTTTCGCGCGCGATGGTCAGGGACCCGGCGGCGCGCACGACCACCGCGGCTGAGATCCGGGACCTCGCGGCCTCGTGTCAGGCGCGACTCACATCGGGCGTTGCCGCGGCAGTCCAGCCGGCATCGTCGCGCCGCCTCTGGATTCCGGCGGTCATCATCGCGTTGGTCGCCATCGCCGGCGCTGCCACCTGGGGGCTCCAGAGGAACGGGAAGGTTCGATGGGCCCGCGAGCAGGCGCTGCCTGAGATCATCCGTCTGGCCGGCGCGGACCAGTTCGACGCGGCATTTCGCCTTGCCGAGCAGGCGCGTCAGTACATCCCCGATGATCCGCTCCTGGCCGAGCAGGTTCGAGCTGTAACTCGGGTCGCAGCAATCGAGTCCGAACCCGCGGGAGCCGAGGTCTCATATCGTCCCTATGGCCGGCCCGATGAACCCTGGCGGTTACTGGGAAGAACACCAATCGAAGAAGCGCGGGTGCCCAGAGGGCTCCAGCACTGGAAGGCAGAACTGCCGGGCTTCGATCTTGCCGAGGACGTCGGCCCCGGACCGTTCTGGCCGCCGGACTTTCTTTTCAAGTTGGTGGCCAACGGGAAGGCCCCTGCCGGCATGGTGCGCATCGTCTCGAGCGATGAGCCGTTCCAGTTGTTCATCCCCGGGCTCGATCACATGCCGGCCGTTGATCTGCCTGACTACTGGATCGATCGGCGTGAAGTCACGAATCGAGAATTCAAACGATTCGTGGACGACGGCGGATACCGGCGCCCGGAGCTGTGGACTGAGCCGTTCGTGAAGGACGGGAGGGCGCTTTCGTTCGAGGCAGCGATGGCGCTGCTGATCGATACCACCGGCCAGCGCGGGCCAGCCGCGTGGGAACTGGGTGCGTTCCCGAACGGGCACGAGGACTATCCCGTCTCCGGCGTCAGCTGGTACGAAGCCGCTGCGTACGCCCGATGGTCGGGAAAGTCTCTGCCGACGATTTACCACTGGAGTCGGGCGGCCGATCAGCGCATGAGCGGAGACGTGGTGCCGGCCAGCAACTTTTCGGGTAAGGGCTCGTCTCCGGCCGGCCGCACTGGCCTCACGCGGGCCGGGACCATTGACATGGCCGGCAACGTCAAGGAATGGACCTGGAACAAGTCAGGAGCGAAGCATTACATCCTCGGTGGCGCGTGGAGTGACCCGGTGTACATGTTCACCGACCCCGACGCTCAGTTGCCGTTCTCTCGTCTTCCCACCTTCGGGTTCCGTTGTGTCAAGACGGATCGCGCCGAGGATCTGCACGCCGCATTGACCGCCGATGCCGCCGTGCCCACTCGGGATCTTCGCAACGTACGTCCGGTGAGCGACGACGTGTTCCGAGCGTGGCAGAGCATTTATTCGTTCGATCATGGCAACCTCGACACCCGGGTGGATGCGATCGATGATGCCTCGCCTGAGTGGCGGTTGGAGCGGGTCAGCTATGCTGCCGCGTACGGTGGCGAACGCATTCCGGCGTACCTTTTCATCCCGAAACACGTGCAGCCGCCCTATCAGACTCTCGTGTACTTCCCCGGGTCTGGCGTCATCAGCCAGCGTTCGAGTCCGAACGAGGCGTACTTCGACCGGGTGAATTTCGTGATGCGCAGCGGGCGCGCGCTGCTGTACCCGATCTTCAAGAGTACGCACGAGCGGGGAGATGAGATCTCGACCGACTATCCGAACATGACCGCCATGTGGCGAGACCATATGGTGATGTGGTCAAAGGACGTAGGTCGTTCGATCGACTACCTCCACTCCCGGCCCGATATCGACAAGGCGAAGATCGGCTACATCGGTTACAGCTGGGGCGCGGGCATGGCACCGCTGTTCCTTGCCGTGGAGCCGAGAATCTCGCTGGCGCTCCTGAACGTTGGCGGTTTCTACCTTCAGGCGTCGCTGCCCGAAGCCGATCCCGTCAACTTCGCCTCACGCGTCAAGATTCCCGTCGTGATGCTCAATGGCAAATATGACTTCTTCTTCCCGACGGAAACCTCGCAGGAGCCCATGTTTCGCGCGTTGGGCACTCCCGCCGAACACAAGCACCGCGTGGTGTACGACGTCTCGCATACGATTCCGCGCAGCGAGATGATCAAGGAGTACGTGGCCTGGCTGGATAAGTACTGGGGAGTGAGCTCACCCGGTTCTCCATCACCAGTCCGCCGCTGACGCTTCCCGCCAGCAACTCGATCCGGCCGTTGCCGTCGAGGTCGATCGCCATCACCCACGCCCTTCAGGAATGCCCTCGTGAGGTGTGTGTTAGTGGTGCAAAAATGTCCACGCAAGAATCCGGCTCTTCTTCTGGCCTTGCGCCGTATCGAGCACCTTCACGGCCGCAACGTGCACGCGTGTGAGCGACTGCCGCAGGCGTGGCAGGTGCTCGCTCTTCGACACCAGCGTCGTGAACCACACACACAACTGGGGCCGAGCGGCGCTCTCGGTGATCATGCGCTCGATGAATCCCACCTCGCCGCCCGAGCACCAGAGTTCACCGGCCTGACCACCGAAGTTCAGCGCCGGCGTAGACCTGGCAAGGCCCAGATTACGGCGTTTCTTGCGTGAGCCTTCGGCAGCTTTCTCCGCTGACGCATGGAATGGGGGGTTGCACATTGAGGCTGCGAACGTCTCGCCGTGTTTCGTGACGCCCGCGAAGCACGACAGCGAATTCGCCTGGAGCCGGCACTCGATGTTGGACGCGATGGCCCGGTTCACCCGTACGATCTGTCGGGCCCAGTGCATCGAGGCCTTGTCGACTTCGGTGCCGACGAACATCCAGCCGTACTCGCTCGCGCCAATCAACGGGTAAATGACGTTGGCCCCGGTGCCAATATCGAGCACCCGTACAGCCCGGCCACAGGGAATCGCCGCGTCGTCTCCACCTGACAGCAGGTCGGCCAAGTGGTGGATGTAATCACACCGCGAGGGAATTGGCGGACAAAGCGCCTCGCGCGGAATGCTCCACTCCAACCCATAGGCGTCCTTCAGCAATGCCTGGTTCAATGCCAGCACGGCGGCGGGGTCGGCGAAGTTAATGGTGTCCTGGCCACGCGGGTTCGCAGTGACGAACGGTTCGAGCGCGGGACTGCTCGTGAGGAGCGCCGGAATGTCGTACCTATGGCGAAATCGGTTGCGCGGATGCATATCCTCGACTCAGCCCTTCGGCGGTGTGCGATGCGCGCCGAAATACTGTTCTGACCGATACCGAAGCCACACGCGCAGTTCCTGCGGGACCTTCTCTCGCTCGAGCGGACTCAGAGTTTCGTAGAGCGTCATGGCTTTCTCGCGCTCGCCCCGGCACGCGCGATTGTTGTGAGCCTCCCAATACGACCGCGCCACACGGATGCGGCGGCACACTTCCTTGACCAGGGCCGCGCGGGTGAGGGATGTGTCGGTGGCTCGCTTTCTGGGGGGCATCCGGGCAGTGATCAGCGTACCAGAGGCTAAATGCCGGAACTGACGTGGACCCTCATTTATCCGATTACGGGCCTGGGCAAGTTCCTTGGTGCGATCATCGCCCTGATCGGCCTTGCCCTGAGCCCGTATCCGTTCCTCGGTCAGGGGCCAATCGTTCCAAGCGCCTATCGCGCGACATCCAAGACTACGCCGCAGCACGCCTCGCGCTCGTCACCGTTATCTCAGAGATTCCTCAGCCCTTCCTCACGACTTCTCGCGACGCCATCAACGATGCTGCCGTGATGCGGCAGAGCGCGTTCGGGAAACGCTGCGGAGGAGTCCAGATGATGTCTCTGAAGAAACGTCTCAGCGTGATTGGTTACAAGGCTTTTGTGGTGTCGAGCTCTTTAATAGTGGTTACGACGCTCTCGACCACTCAGATGGATCAGTTGTTCGGGTAGCAGACCCGCTCCACTATTGGGCAATGTGTATCCAACATTGGGTGCCCATGTGCTTCTCCAGCCGGTGCGGCGGCACCCCATCAGTGGCAGAGGTCTTGCACTAAGGTCGCCTGGGCTCCCGTGACCTTGGGCTCAGAGTTGGAGTTGCCCCGGTGAGAGCACATGACGCAAGCGCTGATCGCGCTCTTGTCGTCGCGATCGCGAGCGGTTCGGCCACGGCGTTGGCACGTCTCTACGACTGTCACGGACGATGGATGTTCTCACTGGCTCGACGAATCGTCGGCAGTCAGGAAGGCGCCGAAGCCGTGGTGCAGGACGTGTTCACGCAGGTATGGCGGGACGCAGGCCGCCTTGCAGATGCCGACGTTGATGTGGCCCCATCGCTCTCACGTCTCATTCGTGCGAGCGCACTGAACCGGCTTCGCGCCGACCCGTCCAGTGCGGCGTCTCGGGCCGGGCACGTTCGCACAGCCTTGGAGGCATTACCAGATGCCCAACGCGATGCTTTGCATCTGGCATATTTCCAGGGCCTCTCCCATGCAGAAATTGCCCGGCACACCGGTTCGCCTATCGAAAGCATCAGCACGCAGATCCGTTCAGCCATCGACACATTGGGAGCTACCGGGACTGCCGATCTGCGATAGGGCCGTTTCTGAGCGCTCAATGTTCATGTGGTGACTCAGTAGGGCAAGGAAGCGTCACGCCGGCGGCCTCCGTTCGGTTGATCCTGCTGCGGCGTGAAATAGGTGTAGTCTCCGCGGGTGCCCCGATACTCCCGTTGTGTCATCCTCGCCGGCTTCGCAATCGCGTGCTCCAGTCCGCCGGTCCCAGCCACGAGTTCTGATTTTGAGAAGTGGGTGGATGCTGTCGCAGCAGAGACTCTCCGCAATGGGTTGGTGCCAAGCGTGTCGATTGCCATCGCGCGAGGTCAGAGCATCGTTCTGGCGAAGACCTACGGGCACGCGGATCTCGAGAACAACGTGCCGGCCGGAAACGATACGATCTATCGCATCGCCTCCATTACGAAGCAGTTCACGGCATCGGCCATCCTGCAACTGGTGGAGCAGGGGCGGGTCGACCTCGACGCCGATATCAACAAGTACATTCCCGAGTTTCACACGCGTGGCGTTCGCATCACCATTCGACAACTCCTGAACCACACGTCCGGTGTCCAGAACATCACGGACCTCCCGGCGCTGGAGCCGAAGATGCGGCTCGACCTCACGGATGCCGAGACGCTCGCCATCTTCCAGGACGAGCCCCTGAACTTCGAGCCTGGAACAAACTTCCTCTACAACAACTCGGGTTTCTACATTCTGGCGATGGTCATCGAGCGGGTGAGCGGCCAGTCGATCACCGATTACCTTCAGCGTGCACTGTTCGAGCCCCTGGGTCTTCGCTCGACAAGTGTGTGCGACGAGAGGCGCGTCGTCTCCCATCGCGCACACGGCTACATCGTGGAGAAAGGCCAGTTGTTGAACCCGCCGTTCATCAGCCATGACCTGCCAAAAGGCGGCGGCAATCTGTGTTCCACCGCTCGCGATCTGGTGCTCTGGGCGCAGGCATTGGCCGGCGGCACGGTGGTGAGCCCGCAGTCTTACGCGCTGATGACCACGCCGGGCAAACTGACCGACGGACGCGCCATCGGCTACGGGTTGGGGCTGTTCCTCTCTGAGTTCGGGGGCCAGCCGGAGATATTCCACGGCGGGGACTTCTCGAGCTTCACGTCATTCCTCGCGTGGTATCCCGCCCACGATGTGGCCATTGCGGTGTTACAGAACTCCCAGTCGGCGCCGGCGTTTGACGGATTCCTGGCCCGCCGGCTTGTGCATCGCCTGCTCGATGGCCCCGACGCCACGCCTTTTGCGAACGCCGGCGACGACAGGGAGTTCCAACGGGTGGTTGGCGCCTATCGGATCGGAGCCGCGACGATCGATGTCAGCCGTGACTCGGCGGACATTGAGGTGAAGAGCGCCACCGTCTGGCAGTTGTCAGAGCACCGATTCCGTCCTCGGGGCGGCGGCATCTTCACATCGCTGCGTAATCCTGAGCTCAGCCTCCGCTTCGACGGCGAGGGCGCGCACGCAAGCACGATGTCGCTGACGCTCCACGGCCGCGCCTTTGGCGACGCGGAGTATCGCGAAAGGTAAAGGACCTTCGCGATCGGGCACGTCCGGCCGCTTTGACAGGAACGCCGCACTGGGACTGACGCTCGGTGGAATTGCCGGAGTGCTCATTGCGAGCCTCCTCATCCAATCGCTGTCTCTCGATGTGTTGCGATGGATGGTCGTGCTGGCCATCGTCTACGCGGCAACGATGATGCTGCGATTCGTGCTCACCCCACGCCGCCAATGAGGAACCGGCTCCAGTATTTCGCCGGCATCTGTCTGGTTATTGCCCTCGGCCTGGCCAGCCGTCGTTTCGGATCCGCTCCTGATTCGTCCAGGGGCACTGATTGGCAAAGCGTTTACGAACAGTGAGACATGGACCCTGGTGCCATCCGGGGTGCGGGCGGGCGTGGTTCCCAAGCGCAAGGGCGGGGTTGTCTCGTTGTCGTTCGCATTCCAGGGAACGCACTGACGTCGATGGTGCCGGAGGAGGGAATCGAACCCACACTCGCCGTTAAGCGAACAAGATTTTGAGTCTCGCGCGTCTGCCAGTTTCGCCACTCCGGCAGGAGGGGAAGACGCCAGTATAACATCTGGGAATGACTGGACTCCTGCTGCGTTGGATCGGCAATTCCCTGGCCATTCTCTTGGTCGCCTGGCTGTTTGACGACGTGACGGTGGCCACGACGCAGGACGCCTTTGTGGCCGGTGCCGTCCTTGGCATCGTCAACACCATCGTGCGCCCTGTGCTCGTGATCCTGACCCTGCCTGTGACCATCCTCACGCTGGGACTCTTCTACTTCGTCGTCTCCGGGTTCTGCTTGTGGCTGACGTCGTATTTCCTTGCGGGCTTCGAGGTCCGAGGCATCCTCACCACCATCGTCGCCGCCATCCTCATCAGCCTGGTCAGCGCGTTCATCACCAGGGCACTGCAGGGCGACTCCCGCAAGCACAGGGGATAGACCGAGCCGGGTGTATGCTGGCCCGGATCGGGAGTGACCCTGGAGGGTGCGATGACGGCTCAGACAACGGCGTGGCGACGGTGGGTGGCAGTGGGCGTGTTGGCGGTCGTGTGGGCGGGCACAGCGACGCCGCCGTGGCCGGGACTTGGCGCCGACGTATCGGCGCAGAGCAGCCGCCGGGCGGTGATCCAGGAAAAGGACCTGCGCGACTGGCTCACATACTTGTCTTCCGATGAACTCCAGGGGCGACAGATCTTCACCGAAGGGTATGGCCTGGCAGCGCAGTATGTGTCCGAGCGCCTTCGCGAAATGGGCGTGAAGCCCATGGGCGACAACGGCACCTACTTCCAGAACGTGCAGCAGAAGGGGTACCGCATCACGAACAATTCGTCGGTGACGGTGGAGGCGCCAGGGAAGGCGCCCGTCACCTTCAAACACGGTGAGGGGGTCACGTTCCCGTCAAACACCGGCGGAAAACAGTCGCTGACCTTTGATGGCGTCGAGTTTGTGGGCTACGGCATCAGCATGGCCGAGCCGGCACACGACGACTACAAGGGGCGCGACGCCAAAGGGAAGCTCGTGGTGTGGATGGGCAACGGCCCCGCGAACCTGGCCGGCGCTGCCCGTGTGCTGGGAGCCCGCAGCCGGTACGCGATTGAAACGATGGGCGCCAAGGCGGCGCTCGGTTTTGCGCCCACGGCCGCGCCGATGACTCCGGCCGAAGTGGCACTGGCCGAAGCGCAGGTGGCGCTGCAGCAGGCCAATGTGGCCGTGGGCTTGGCACAGGCGCAGCTGGCTGCGGCGCGCACAGGTCGCGGCGGTCGCAGCGTTCCCGCTGGTGGACGAGGTGGACGCGGTGGCGCGCCCGCTGCGCCGGCCGATCTCACAACCGTACAGCGTGTTGATGTAATTGTGACGCCCCAGATCACCGGCGACGACCGCCTGTTTGAGGCCATCTTTGCGTCGGCGCCGACAGATTTCGCCGCGCTGAAGGCCGCCTCAGACAAAGGCGACGTTCTGCCGACGTTTTCGGTGCCCGGCGTGAAGGTCACCGTCAACATGAACAATAACTACGAGGTGATTTCCACCCAGCTCACCAAGAACGTGGTGGGCCTTGTGGAGGGCTCCGACCCGGTGCTCAAGAAGACCTACGTCATGTTCGGCTCTCACCTCGATCACACCGGGTACCGCTCGGCAGCGCCGGCCGCCGGTGGCCGCGGAGCCGCAGCACCGGGCACCGTGCCCGACCTCATCAACAACGGGGCAGACGATGACGGGTCGGGATCGACGGGATTGATGGCCATCGCCAAGGCCTTTGCCACCGGGCCCAGGCCGAAGCGGTCTGCGATCTTTGTGTGGCATTCGGGCGAGGAATCGGGCCTTCAGGGTTCGCGGTATATGGCCGACTTTCCGGTGGTGCCCCTCGACACCATCCAGGCCCAATTCAACATCGACATGATTGGCCGCAACCGCGACAACCTCCCCGGTGAGGCCAGCACGGTTTACGTCATCGGAGCCGACCGAATCTCCACGCAACTGCACAACATGGTGGTGGACGCCAACCTGGGCACGCGCGAGCCGCTGCAGCTCAACTACGAATACAACGATCCGCGCGACCCAAACAGCTTCTACACGCGCTCGGACCACTACAGCTACGCGACCAAAGGCATTCCCATCGCGTTTTTCTTCACCGGCACACATCCCGACTATCACCAGGCGTCGGATTCAGTGGAGAAGATCCTGTTTCCGAAACTCCAGCGCATTACCCAGATGGTCTATGAGGCCGGGTTCAACGTGGCCAATCGTGAACAACCGCTGGTGCGAGACAACCTTGGGGCCCGCACCGGGAAAGGGCACGTGGGTAAAATCGGCGGCAGGTAAGGGCCAAGGCCCTGAGCGAGCGCCTGCGCGAGTCGAATGGGCTAAGTCATTGCCACGCAGCAATTTATCGTCGCCGTCGTTGCCGGATTGGGCCGTCTGAGGTATAATGAGGGTTCATTCAGGCAACGCGCCAGTCAGCCTGCGCGTCCGCAGTCAATAAAACCGGGGGACTCGTGGCATTCGAGATCGGCGACAAGGTCATCTACCCAAATCACGGGCTCGGCATCGTCGAGCGCATCGAAACCAAGACCATCATGGGCACCACATGCGGCTTTTACCAGCTGCGTATGGCCAATGAAACCACTGTGTTCGTCCCGGTTGACAACGTCGATGGCGTCGGCCTGCGGCGGGCGATTACCGACGATGAGACCGAGCGGCTGTTTTCCTTGCTGGGAGACGGCAAAATCGAGAGCCACCAGAACTGGAAAGGCCGGTTCAAGGACAACTCCGACCGCATGCGAACAGGGTCCATTTACGACGTGGTGGAGGTGCTGAAGAGCCTGAGCCACCTCGCGAAGTCCAAGAGCCTCTCATTCCGCGAAAAGCGGATGCTGGACCGGGCAAAGTTCCTTGTGGTTTCGGAGATTTCCGAAGTCATGGGCGAAAAAGTCGTCGTTATCGACGAGCGGGTGGAGCAGGCGCTTGAGCGTTGTTTCTCCACCAAAGCCCGTAACACCGCCAGGTCGGTGGCCGCCAAGGCCACTCGGGCCAAGACGGCGGCGACCGCGACGGCAGCCGCCACGGCCGTGGCCGTCGCTCCGCGTCGCGCGGCACGCGCGTCGTAAGTACGTTGGTCGCCGCGGCTCGCACGTTCGCCACGTTTGCGGGTCTGTCGGCGTACCTCCTGATAGTTGGGCTGCCAACTCTCCTGTGGACGCTCCTGTCCAAGGATCCGCGAGTGTTGTATCTCGTCGGCGGATTCGGCGTGCGCCTCAGCTTTGCGCTGTGCGGCATTCGCGTCAAAGTCGTCGGAGCCGAGCACATCCAGACAGGACGCGCCGCCGTGTACGCGGCCAATCACGCCAGCAACCTCGAGCCGCCCGCGGTGTTCTTCGCCCTGCGATCGCTGTTTCCGCATATTGCCGTGGTCTACAAGGCCGAATTGCGCAAGTTGCCCATCCTCGTGTGGGCATTTGATGCGGCAGGGTTCGTGCCTCTCGAGCGCGCCAACCGCGGGCAGAGCCTGCCGGCGGTGGATGCCGCGTCGAAAGCGCTGATGGCCGGCCGGTCGTTCGTTGTGTTTCCGGAAGGCACACGGAGCCGGACTGGGGAACTCCTGCCGTTCAAGAAGGGCGGGTTCATCATGGCGATCCAGGCTCAGGTGCCCATTGTGCCGGTGGCCGTGTCGGGCGCCAGCGTCGCCATGCGGCGGGGCAGCATGGTCATTCGTCCGGCCACACTGCAGGTGGAGTTCGCGCCGCCGGTGCAGACGGCCGGTCTTGGTTTTGCCGACCGCGCGGCGGTGGTCGCCGACGTGCGCGAGGCGATTGCCCGGCGTCTACCGCAGCCCGGCTGACGTCGTAAACCGCAGCGTCGCCGGCGTCAGGCCCACGCCGTCGGGTGCCTGGATGCCCGCGCCCAGTTCCACGATCACCCCCACGCCGCCCGCGAGTGGCGCCTCGAATCGAATCTCGACGGCCATGGGGCCCGGCCTGTAGGTGGCCGTCCAGGGCGGCAGCGTCCCGGTGACGCCGTCCGCGTACCGGATACGGATGTTTGG
The DNA here is from genome assembly GCA_046594875.1 of Vicinamibacterales bacterium. GTDB lineage: Bacteria > Acidobacteriota > Vicinamibacteria > Vicinamibacterales > SCN-69-37 > SYFT01. Next base: position 22,666 of record JBKJQX010000097.1, on the reverse strand, counting down.
CTCGAGCGAGCCGGGTCGGATAGGTCGTGAAAACTGCAGGCGGACGAGCACGTCGCGGGCAATGCCTGTTTCGTCTTGCGCCGGAGCCGAGAAAATCACCTCGGGGCTCGGCAGCACCGGGGTCGGATCTTCCTCTGGCTCCGGTTCGGTTTCGGGCTCAGCTGCGCGCAGGCGGTCGGCCACAATGAGCGGCAAGCCGTCCACAATCGTCACGCGCCCCGTGACTTCGAGCCAGCGTCCGGCGTGCGTGCGCGTGGTGGTTGTCAGATCGAAGCCGTTGCCACGAGGCCGCTTGCCGACCACCCAGACGGCTGCGTCAGCGGTTTGCAGCACGAAGTCCCACTCGCTTTGCCTGGGCCACGCGGGCAGGTCGCCGAAGAGGTTGCGGCCCCGAAAGCGCCCCCGCACCACAACCGTCTGGCCGGTGAGGCGCTCTGGTTGCAGCGCCAGATTTCGCATCGTGGGCGCCAGCACCGGGTCGCGATCGATCCAGGTCGTGCCGTGCAGGATGAGCAACCGTTCGCGTGCGGGCCAGCGATCGCCGGCGACGAGCGTGATGAGTGTGGTCAGGTCGAGTGGCCCCAGCCTTGAGTCATCTGACGCAAAACGTCCGATGTCGAGCAGGCGGCCTCGCAGCTCGAGCGCCCGCAGAGGCACTCGTCCGCTCTTTGGCGCAATGACAAACTGCCTCGGTGCCTCGAGCGGCAATCCTGCCAGCGCACCTTCCACCATTTCCACGGGCGTCCCGACCAGTGCCACAACCTTGTCGTGATAGAAAGCGGGGTATCGCGTAATGGCTGCGAGCGTCGTCGCGGTGCGCGACATGGTTTGCGTGCCCATGGTCATCGGCGCCGCTACCAGAAGGCCGGCAACCACGGTGAGACACAGGCGGAAGCGCATGGTTCGATGTTAGTTCACCCCGTCAATCCGCGCTAGAATCGACACCTTGTGACGGCACAGAACAAGCTGGGACAAAGGGCTGGCGGTCGCCGGGACAAGATGGCGAAGGGCGGCGATCAGGTATCGGAACTGACGGCGAGCCGTTTGTCGGTGTATCTGCGCTGCCTGAACACGCTCGATGTCGCGGACGTCAAGGCGGTGTCTTCGCGAACGATGGCGGAGCAGTTTCATCTCAATGCCGCACAGATTCGAAAAGACCTGGCGTACTTCGGGGAGTTCGGTGTGCGTGGTGTGGGGTACCACGTGCGCGAATTGAAACGTCACCTGCGTGTGATTCTCGGGCTTGACCGCGGCGTTCGCGTGGCAGTGGTTGGTGCCGGCAACCTTGGCCTGGCGCTGGCCGACTACCCGGGGTTTCACCAGGAGGGTTTCGAGATTGCCGCCTTGTTCGATACCGATCGCAGCAAGGTGGGACGCAAGTCACGCGGTGGCGTGCGCATCCTCGACATGGGGGAGTTTCGCAAGGTCGTCAAACGCGAGAACATCGGTATCGTGGTGCTCGCCGTACCGGCGTCGGCGGCGCAGGATGTGGTCAACGTGTCTGTGGCGTCCGGCATTCGCGCGGTGCTCAATTTTTCCCCGGGCGCATTGAAGGTCCCGCCGGGCGTGAAGCTCAAGAACGTGGACTTGACCGTGTCGCTCGAGAGTCTGTCGTTTTTCCTCGCGAGGGGAGAGTCGGATGAAGACCAGGACTAAGCGGGGCGCGCTGACGCACGTTGACGCCAAAGGGCACGTGCGCATGGTTGACGTCACCGCAAAGGCAGAGACGGTGCGCGAGGCAACCGCGGTCGGCGAGATCCGGATGAGCGGGGCGGCTGTGCGTGCCATTCGCGACGGGGCCGTGAAGAAGGGCGATCCACTGCAGACAGCGCGGCTTGCGGGCATCATGGCGGCCAAACGCACGTCAGACCTGATTCCCTTGTGTCATCCGTTGGCGGTCACTGCCGTGGATGTGCGACTGACACCCCGGCGGTGGGGTTATGCCATCAGTGCCACGGTGCGCACAACCGGCCCGACCGGTGTGGAGATGGAAGCGCTGACGGCTGTGAGCGTGGCCGCGCTGACGGTGTACGACATGTTGAAGGCAATCGATCGCACCATGGAGATTGGCGCGATCCGCGTCACGGCCAAGTCCGGCGGCCGCAGCGGGACGTTCAGAACACGCGCGCGTGGTTGAACGGCCACCAGCGCAACTGCACGCGACCGAGGATGTACTTCTTCGGCACAAACCCCCAGTGGCGGCTGTCGGAGCTGTTGTTGCGATGGTCGCCCATCACGAAGTAATACCCCTCGGGCACCACTTCGGAAGGCAGGTCGTCGGTTGACCGGTATTCCTCCGGAATGAAATCGTCAGGCAACACTTCGTCGTTGACGAAGACCTTGCCTTCGACCATGCGCACAGTATCCAGAGGCTCGGCCACCACCCGTTTGACGAACGACTTGTCCGGGCTCTTCGGATAGATGAGCATCACGACGTCGCCGACTTGGGGCGAATCGAGCAGGTAGGCGAGTTTGTTGACGATCAACCGATCCTGGTCCTGCAGCGTGGGCGCCATGCTCATGCCCTCGACCCGGGCCACCTGGAAGCCGAACGTGACGATCAGCGTCGCGTACACGGCCGCCGATGTCAGGGTTTTCACCCAGGCAAACACTTCCTCGCGCACTTGAGACAGCACGGCCGAACGGCGGACCTGGCGAGCCTCAAGGCCCTGCTGGGGCGTTTCAGCCGGACGAGCGGGCTCCACCTGTTGCCGGGGCATTCCCAGGAACTCCCAGGCCTCGTCGGACTCGGGATCGACTTGGCGAGGCCACTCGGGTGGCGCAGGCTTTACGGGCTCGTGTTCTGAATGCTCCAAGGCACTATCTCCTTTGCTGATGGCTTAGACGTGCCCAGAGCAGAGTTTGACACAACTAAAGGCACTGGCGGGGCTCCTTTGGTATCATCAAAGCCATGATTGGGCCGTTTATCAAAGGTTTTGCCAACACTTTCCGGCACATGTTCAAGCCGTCGAACACCGTGAATTACCCGGACCAGAAGGTCCCGGTGTTCCCCCGGTATCGGGGCAAGCAGGTGTTGATGCGCGACGAAGATGGCCTCGAGAAGTGTGTGGCGTGCGGGTTGTGCGCGGTAGCGTGTCCGGCGGATGCGATCTACCTGGAAGCGGGGGAGAACGACGGCACGGTGAAAGCCGGACCGCGCTACGCCGAGCTCTATCAGATTCACAAGACGCGATGCATCTTCTGCGGCTACTGCGAAGAAGCCTGCCCGGTGTCGGCCATCTTCATGGGCAAGGACTACGAACTGGCCGTCTACAGCAACAAGGATTTCATCTGGGACAAGCGGGAGCTGTTGGTCGCTGAATCAACACACCCGGCTCGTTGAAGTGCGCGGCCCCTTTCTCGAGGCTTTGTCCGAACGGGTGCTCGTCTGCGACGGCGCGATGGGTACCTTGCTGTACGCCAAGGGCGTCTTCCTCAATCGCTGTTTCGATGAACTGAATCTCACGCAGCCGGACCTGGTCACCGGAGTGCACGCTGAATATGTGCATGCCGGCGCTGACGTGCTCGAGACCAATACGTTCGGCGCCAATCGCGTCAAGCTCGGTACGTTCGGACTCGCCGACGAGACGCACGCGATCAATGTCGCCGGGGCGACGCTGGCGCGGCGCGCGGCCGGCGACACAGTGTTCGTGGCTGGGGCGATGGGGCCTTTGGGCGTCCGCATCGAGCCGTGGGGCCGTACCGGTGTGGACGAGGCGCAAGCGGTATTCCGCGAGCAGGCCGCTGGGTTGGCTCAGGGCGGCGTGGATTTGTTCATCCTCGAGACGTTCCGGGATGTGAATGAACTCGTCGCTGCCATCAAGGGTGTGCGGCAGGTCAGTCAGTTGCCGATCGTGGCGCAGATGACCACCGAAGATGACGGCAACACGCTGGACGGCACACCGCCCGAGACGTTTGCCCCTGCGCTCGAACAGGCGGGCGCGGAAGTCATCGGCATCAACTGCAGCGTCGGTCCGGCGGCCATGCTCGAGACCATTGAACGCATCGCGCGGCTGACCTCGCGGCGTTTGTCGGCGCAGCCCAATGCCGGTCGGCCCCGCGACGTCGACGGCAGGAACCTCTACCTGTGTTCGCCCGAATACATGGCCAGCTACGCCAGGCGGTTTGTGGCGGCCGGTGTACGATTGGTCGGCGGGTGTTGCGGTACCACGCCTGACCACATCAGGCAGATTGCCGCCAGCGTGCGCGCCTCCGCGCCGGCGATTCAGCGCACGCGAGTGACGGCCGCCGCTGGGCCGACGGCGGTGGTGACTCCGGTGCAACGCGCCTTGCGTTCAACGCTCGGGCGCGTCCTCAGTGCGGGCCAGTTCGCCCTGCTTGGCGAAGCTGCGGCCCCGCGCGGGCTGGACCTTGCTGCCGTGGTGGCGGGCGTCCGCCGGCAGCAGACGGCGGGTATCTGTGCCGTAAGCGTGCCCGACTACCCGCGCAACGGCGCGCGCATCAGCGCGCTGGCACTGGCGCTGATGCTGCGCCAGCAGAGCGGCGTCGAGCCGGTCCTGCATGTCTCTTGCCGCGACCGCAACCTCATGGGGCTGCAGTCCGACCTGCTTGGTGCCCACGCCATGGGGGTGCGCAACGTGTTGCTCACCACGGGCGACCCTGCACCGCAAACGGCCTACGCCGACGCCACGTCGGTGTTCGAGGTGGATGCCATCGGCCTGCTGAACATGGCGTCGCGGCTCAATCGTGGTCTGGACATTGGCGGCCAGTCGCTCGGGGCCCCCACCGAGTTCTACATTGGGGCGGCGGTGAATCCGTTTTCCCCCGAACTCGACGCCGAATGGCGCCGGCTCGATTTCAAGATCGAGGCTGGAGCCGAGTACCTGCTGACGCCGCCAATTTTTGACCTCGACGCCTTTGATGCGGTGTTGCCGAGGTTGCGTGCGGCCGGGGTGCCCATCATTGCCGCCGTGGTCGCGCTCGAAAGCGTGCGGCAGGCCGAGTTCCACGCAAGCGAAGTGGTGGGCGTCAAGCTCCCCGAGGCCCTGCTGGACCAGATGCGCCTGGCGGCCGATCCGGGCGCGGCGGGACACGAATTCAGCGTGGCGATTGCCCGCACGCTCAGGGATCGTGTGGAGGGCCTGCGTATCAGCACCCTGCACGGCAGCCCGGAAGCAGGCGAACGGTTGCTTTCTGCGCTGGCCGTCCCCCCGTCCATCCAAGGTATAGTGCCCGAGCGATGAACGCGCACCTGCTGATGCTGGGCCGGTTTGTCAGGAGCCCGAGAACCGTGGGCGCCGTGGTGCCGAGTTCCCGTGCGCTCGCCGCAGAAATGGTGCGCGGCGTTGACTTGACCGGACCGACCACCGTCGTCGAACTGGGCCCGGGCACCGGCGTTGTCACGAGCGCCATCTCCTCGCAGCTGGGGCCCGACGCGCATGCGTTGGCCATCGATATCGAACCCAAGTTTGTGGCGGCGATTGCCCGGCGGTTTCCACGAATCGAGGCCGTGTGCGCCTCGGCGGCCGACCTGCCGGCGTTGCTGCACGCGCGCCACATGTTCCCGGCCGACCACATCATCTCGGGGCTGCCGTTTGCCAGCCTGCCTGGCGAAGTCACGACGGCGATTCTCGATGCCATCGCCGCGTCGTTGCGGTCCGGCGGCACCTTCACGACATTCCAGTACGTCAACGGCTACCCGACGCCCCTGGCCAAGTCGTTTCGCCGGGCGTTGAGTGAACGCATGGGCTCGGGCCCCGAGCGCCGCATGGTGTGGCGCAATTTTCCACCGGCATTTGTCCTCACATGGCGCCATCAATGAGTTCCGGGAAGTCTCCGCAAGACCTCTCGGTGGCCGAGGTCGAAAACGACGTGATGGCGCGCGTGTACGCCAACCTGTCGGCTATCTACGACGTGGCGTTCGGCCCGGTGCTGCAGGAAGGACGCCGTCGGGCTGTCGCGACGATGGGCGACACGGCGGGGCAGCGGATTCTGGAGGTCGGCGTGGGCACCGGAATCAACTTGTCGCTGTATCAGGCCGGTACCGACGTCACCGGCATCGATTATTCGTCCGAGATGCTCGATCGGGCCGAGGCTCGCGTGGCACGTGAAGGCCTGCGACCCCGGCTCTTCCAGATGGATGCCGCCGACCTGCGATTCCCGGACGACAGCTTCGACATCGTCTACGCGCCGTACCTGATCTCCGTGGTGCCTGATCCCGTGAAGGTCCTGCTCGAGATGCGGCGGGTGTGCCGGCCCGGCGGGCGCATCGTGGTGCTCAATCACTTCCGCAGTGTGCATCCGGTGCTCTCGCGTGCCGAGCAGTGGATATCGCCGTTCACCGTGCGCATCGGGTTCAAAGCCGACGTCGACATGACGGCACTCTTCGCGCGCGCCGGCTTCGCGCCCGATTGGACCGAGAAGGTCAATCGGCCCCGGATCTGGACCCTCGCGCACTATACGTGTCCACCACGGCCTGAATAGCCGCGGCCGCGTGGCTGGCGCCGTCGGTACCAGGCTGTCGTGGCGCAGGTGGCTGCTGCAGCAGCGCCGTGAGCGCCTCGTTCCATCGACCCGCGAACAAGTCGTCCTGGCTGATGAATTGGCAACGCAGGAGTGACGGCATCTCGTCCACCATGAGGTCGTACTCGCGAAAACGCCCGCGTGACGTATAGAGCATGGCCGTGCCATGGGCCACAGACTCGCTGATGATGCCGTAGCCGGGTTTGGTGACCACGACATCGGCGGCCGCCACCAGATCTTCGTAGCGAAGGTCGTCGCCGAACGACGCCTCGGAAACAAAACGCACGTGTTCGGGTATTGGGCCGCCTTCAGCAACGATGCGGTCCGTGAGCAGAATTGTCCACTCGGCCAGGCAGTCCAGGCGCGAGATCTCCAGGCGCTGCAGGCCGTACCCACCAAATGAGAGCAAGGCCACGGGGCGCGCCAGATCCAGGCCGAGCCGACGCCGCGCTTCGGTGCGCGTCCATTGCGAGTGGCGCGCGATGAAGGGGATGGCCGTCACCGAGGGAAATACCTGAAAACCGCCCGAGAGGGGCAGTTCGAGCGCGCGTGCGGCACGCCGGTAACTGCGCCGGATATCTTCGATGAGATGCGGCGCCTGGCGCAGCGCCTCGGGATACCACTCATAGATCCAATCCCAGGTGAAGTTGCCGATGGCGATTGATGGCACGCCGATCGCCGCCGCCACTTCAAATGCCAGCGGTGGGATATCGCCGACAATGGCTCGCACATCACACGCCGCGAGCCGTTCGACCTCGGCCTTCGTCCGCTCCCGCATCGTCTGGTGAAACGCCACTGCCTCTCGCACCGTCGCCTCATCATCATGCGTCACGCTGTCACGCTGAATCACGCCTGTGTCACAGGGGCCGTCGAGCCGCGTGACCGGCACCCGGAGCGTGCGCGTCAGCAGCGACGAAGCGACGGCCGTGCGAAGGACGATGGCCAGGTCGGGTCGCGCGGCGCCGAGCGTGTTCATGACCTCGATTTCGCGCGAGGCGTGGCCGAAGCCGTGACCGGAGACGTAGAAGACAACAGCGGAACGAAGGGGCATCCTCCTAAGTCTACGAAAGTCGTACAATGCCGCGCATGGCGCTGAACGAACGGGACTGTTTCACGGAGAGCACCGAAATGAAGGCGATGTCGCTCCGGTGCCCGCAATGCGGGCATCGCGACGACTACCAAATCAAGTGGTTGCTGCGGGAGAAGAAGGAGCGGATGCCGGGCGGGGGCGATCAGCGGGATCGCGCGCTGTTCGAGAAGTTGCGCGATCACCTGTATCGTGTGGACGACACCGTGAACTGCAGCAAGTGCCGCCGCCGCTTCGAGATCCCGTCGCACCAGTCGATGATCTTCCTCGACGACTAGAGAAAAAGACGTCGGGTTGGAGAAAAGACGTCGGGTGTCTTTTTGATGACGGCCGCCAAAAAGACACCCAACGTCTTTTCTCCAGCCCGACGTCTTTTTCTCGCCTAGTAGACGCCCGGGATCATGCGCCACCGGACCGCGCCCGCGTAGATGTCGTAGGCGGGGCCCAGGGTGCGGCGCATCTGCCGTTCCTCGAGCGGAATCGCCACCACCAGATACAGCGTGCTGATGGCTGCGAAGACCAGCCTGGTGCCGGTCATGACCGGCACACTCCACACGAGCAGGACCCAGCCGAGGTAGATCGGATGCCGGACCAGGCCGTAGGCGCCTGTGGTGCTCAGGGGCACGTCATCGGGCGGCGCATGCCCGAAGGCCTGCCTGACGCCGGCGAGATCGAGCGGGTCGAGTGCGGATGAGGCGACGGCGGTCAGCAGCAAACCCGCGAGCCAGCCCGCATACAGGAACCACGCCGCCACGCCCGTCACCCGCCACGTGAGGCCGGGTACCAAGGCCCATGCCCAGAGCGTGAACAGAAACAGCAGCGACGCGATCCAGACGTAGCTGGCGCGCTCCAGCGGCGGCGACACGCGGGCGCTGATGGCAGACTTGATCCCGGTGCGGGCGAACACCGAATGATGCAACGCAAACACTGTGAACAGCGCGACGTTGGTGGCGACCGCCGTCCAGCCGCCGGTGGTCCATGGGCCGCTCACATGTCCGTATTGCCAGTACGCGAACAAGAAATACCCGAGCGACGCCGCAAAGACCAGTCCACCAGCCAGGGCAAAACCACGGCCGGCCGGACCTGCACGTAATGGGGCAGTCACAACGGCACCATACTATAGGTGTATGCCCGACTCGTTGCCCCGTGTGGCCATCACAGGTCTTGGTGTGGTGTCGCCATTCGGCGTGGGACGCGAGGCCTTCTGGGACGCGGTGAGTGACGGCCGCAGCGCGACTCGCGCCATCGATCACTTCGACGCATCGTCTCTGCCGTGTCGTACCGCGGCGGTCGTCCCCGACGCTGCGATCGCCGCGGCGCTGGTGTTGGCGCCGCTCGCAGCGCGGGGCGATGAGCGCCGGTATGCCAAGGTGTCACGCATCGCCGTGCTGGCCGCGCGCGAGGCCCTCGCGGACGCCGGCCTGGGTGAGGGGTTGCCCCCCGATGCCGGGGTGCTCATCGGCAGCGGGGCCGGCGGCATCGATGTGGCCGAGCGGCACTATGCCGACTACTTCGGCGGGCACCTGCATCGCGTGTCTCCGTACGCAGTGCCGGTCTCAACGGTGGGCATGGTGTCGAGCGAAATCTCGATTGCGCTTGGCTTGCGCGGCATCAGCCATGTGGTGTCAACCGGGTGCACGAGTTCGACTGATGCCATCGGCTATGCGGCCAGCCTCATTCGAAGCGGCGAGGCAGAGATGCTGATCACGGGCGGCGCAGACGCCTGCGTCACGCCAGGAATGATGCTCGGGTTCTCGCGCATGCGGGTGATGTCGGTTGCCGGTAATGACCGGCCCGCCGAAGCCTCAAGGCCGTTTGACGGCGGCCGGGATGGATTCGTCCTCGGCGAGGGCGCGTGGATGTTGACACTTGAACGGCTCGATCGCGCCCGCGCGCGTGGCGCGCGGGTGTACGCAACCGTCGAGGGCTATGGATCCACCTGTGACGCCTATCACCGCGTGCAGATGGACCCCGAGGGGACCGAGATCGTGCGCGCCATGCGGCTCGCCATGACGCGCGCGCGCGTCGCGCCTGAGGCCATCGGATACGTCAGTTACCACGGCACCTCCACGCGACTCAATGACGCGGTGGAGATGCAGTGCGTCGGTCGCGTGTTCGGCGCGCGGGCCGCGGACGTCCCGGGCTCGTCAATCAAGTCGATGATTGGACATCCGCAGGGCGCCAGCGGCGCCGCCGGCGTCGTGAGCACTGCGCTGGCCCTGGCGCGAGGTGTCCTGCCCCCGACCATCAACCAGACGACACCTGATCCGGAATGCCCGCTGGATGTGATTCCGAATGTCGCGCGTCGGGTACAGGTCGAGGCCGCGCTGTGCAACTGTCTCGGTTTCGGATCCAAGAACAGCGCGCTGGTCCTTCGCCGGGCATGAGGACGCGATGCGGATGAGGACCCGATGATCGATGTGCTCGTGGTTGGCGCGGGCCCGGCCGGCAGCGTCGCCGCGCTGGTGCTGGCCAGGGCCGGTGTGCGGGTCTGGATGCTCGAGCGGGAGACGCTGCCGCGCCCGAAACTCTGCGGCGATACGATCAACCCCGGCGCTGTCCGTCTGCTGGATGATCTGGGCATGTCGGGTGGGCCACTCGACAGGGCCGAGCGCATGACCGGCATGTTGGTGACGACGCCCCGTGTGGCCGTGCGTGGTGCGTATCCGAATGGGCAGGTGGCGCTCGCCGTGCCGCGGATGGAGTTCGACCACTGGCTGGCGCAGGCCGCAGTAGCCGCCGGCGCCCACCTTGAGTGTGGCGTGCGTGTCCTCGGCCCTGTGTGGCGCACCGAACCCGGTTGCGCCGACGTCATGGCCGGCGTGGCGTTGCGACGTCACAACGGCGAGACCATCCGGATGCCTGCGATGCTCACGATCGCCGCCGATGGACGGCGCTCGGTGCTCGCCCGCGCGGCGAATCTCAGTCGGCACGCGGCGAAGCCCAGGCGATGGGCGTTTGGCGTGTACGCCACCGACGTGGAGGGCATGTCTTCGATGGGAGAAATGCACGTGCGTCCCGGGCACTACGTTGGTCTCGCCCCGATCGGCGCCGGAATCACCAACATCTGCGTCGTCACCGGGCAGAAGCCGGTCGGCCGCACGCCGGAAGACGTGATCCGGAGCGTGTTGGTTTCCGACCCGCGACTGCGGGAGCGCACACACGCCTGGCGTCCGGTGGGCCCGCCGCAGGGGTTGGGCCCTCTGGCGGTCGACTGTGATCGTGCGGGCATGCCGGGGTTGCTGTTGGCCGGCGATGCCGCAGGGTTCGTGGATCCGATGACCGGGGATGGGATGCACCTGGCGATTCGGGGAGGGGCTCTCGCCGCCGCCGCAGCGCTCGAGGCGCTCGCTTCGGGCGATGTGAGCAGAACGGCGGACAAACTGACCGCCGCACGCGCGTCGGCACTCGGGTCGAAGCTGCGGTTCAATCGGTGGATGCGCAGCCTTGTCAGCTCAACGGCGGCGATCAACGTGGTGGGCGCCGGCGCTCGAATGGCGCCGTCGATGGTCACGCGATTGGTGCGGTTCGCGGGAGACGCGGCATGACGGTTTCAGCGGTGGTGTTCGCAGTGGCGGTGGTAATCGGGGTGCTCCTCGCCGAGACACGTGTGTCGATGCGAAACGAGGCGGGACTTCGCGCGCGAGGAGCGATTGAACCCAAAGGCGACGTGTACGTCTGGCTCTCGGTGATCTATCCGGCAGCGTTTCTGCTGATGGGAGGCGAAGGCCTCTGGCGCGTTGGGCGAGTCGCCGGCGCGGCGGTTGATCCCAGTGCACCCTCATGGTGGGTGGCCGGTCTGTTGTTACTGGTGGCCAGCAAGGCCCTGAAGTACTGGGCGATTGCGAATCTCGGTGAGCGCTGGACGTTCAAAGTGCTGGTATTGCCAGGTGTGCCTCTCGTGCGTTCGGGGCCATACCGCTACGTGGACCATCCCAACTACATCGCGGTCTTCGGAGAGCTGGCGGGGATGGCGCTGTTGATGTCGGCCTGGATCAGCGGACCCGTCACAACCGTGTTGTTCGGCATCGCGCTGCGGGCGCGTCTCCGGATCGAGACGCGCGCACTGCGCCAGTGATAAATTGAGCGCTGATGACAAAGCGCGCGTGGCTGCTTGCCGGTATCGCGATCCTGTGTCTGGCCTCCGGACCCATGGCCGCGCCGTGGTCGCAGGGCGCGCAGGAAGAAGCGCCGACCACAGAGACGATGGTGCGCCACGTACGGCGCGCGCTCGGGCGCGGCAATCTGGATCGAGCGCGCGCCATTGCCACCACGGTCACTGCGCCGGCTGACGCGAAGACCGTTGCCCTGGCGCTCATCGACGTGTTCGAGGGCAAGGATGCCGCCGCCCGCACTCGGCTGACGCCGCTCGTGGACGCCGGCGAGATGGGTGATGCGCTGCTGGAACTCGGGTTGATCGACATCCGCCAGGGCAAGCGTGACGAAGGCCGCGCCCGCCTCGGCAAGATGCTGCAGCAGTCGTACGACATGACGCCGGAGAACTCGTTCCGCATGGCGCGCGCTGCCGCAGCGACTGGCGACTTCAGGCTGGCCAACACCCTCTTTCAGCGCATCGGGCAGTTGCCACTGCAACAGGCCGCGATGGAAGCCTCGTGGGGCGACATGTTCCTCGAGAAGCACCAGAATGCCGATGCCCTGCGCAGCTATCGCGCGGCGCTTGAAGCCGACCCGGGTTGGATTCCCGGTTATCTCGGCCTGGCGCGGACGATTCCGGATCTGGTGGACGTGGATCCGGCCGAGGTGACGGCGGCCATGGAGACCGCGCGCAAACTCGCGCCGGCGCATCCGGATGTCTGGCTGCTCACCGCCGAGCACGAGCTGAACGAGGACGACAAGAGCGCGGTGGCTGCGGCGCTCGATCGCGTGGCGGCGGTGCGGCCGGGGACCGCCGAGGAGTTGGCGTACCGCGCGGCGCTGGCCTACGCCGAGGGGCGCACGGCGGATGTCGACACCGCACTGGCTCGTGCGATGGCCGTGAATGCACTGTTCGGGCGTGGGTATCGCATCATGGGGGAGCAGGCCGAGCGCCTCTACCGATTTGATGACGCCGTGGGTTTCGCCCGGCGCGCGACAACCGTGGATCCCGAGGACCCAGAAGGGTTCGCGAAACTGGGCACCTACCTGATGCGCGCGGGTGATGAAACGGCCGCGCGTCAGGCGCTGGAAACGGCGTTCAAGATGGACCCGTTTAACGGCGCCACATACAACCTGCTGTTGTCGCTGGATCTGGTGGACGGCTTCGAGAGCGTGCCGTCAGGCGATTTCGTCTTCAAGTTTGCCAAGGACGAAGCGGCGGTGCTCAAGAGCTACGCGCTGCCGCTGGCCGACCTCGCCTACAAGACGTTCGCTACTCGGTACGGCTTTACGCCGAAGGGGCCGATTCTGGTCGAGGTCTTCTCCAAGCACGATGACTTTGCGGTACGGACCCAAGGGTTCGGCGGCATCCAGTTCGCCTTGGGCGCGTGTTTCGGGCGTGTCATCACGATGGATTCGCCCAAAGCCAGGCCGCCCGGAACGTTCAGTTGGCAGGCGACGCTGTGGCACGAGATTGCGCATGTCTTTTCACTTCAGGCGTCGAACTACCGCGTGCCGCGGTGGCTCACTGAGGGGATTTCGGTGTTCGAGGAACACCGCTACAACAAAGCCTGGGGCCGTGAACTGACCATCGAGTTCGCGCGCGCGCTGGCAGCCAATCGGACGTTTGGCGTCAAGGGCCTGCCAAACGCCTTCCAGCGCCTGCCGGACATTTCCCTCGCGTACTTCGAAGCGTCCCTCCTCACCGAGCATCTGGTGGCGACGCACGGTGACGAGGGATTGCGCCGGCTGTTGGCCGCGTATGCCGAGGGGGCGAAAGACGCGGTGGCCTTCGCGAAGGCGTTTGCGCAGACCGTGGACGACGTTGAGGCGTCGTTCAAGGCGTTTGTGGAAAAAGAATACGGTGCGCTCGCCAGAGCACTCGCCGAGCCGCGTCCCGCGGCCGAGCGCGGCAAGCCCCTCACCGTGGAAGGCCACAAGGCGCTGGCCTTGAAGGTGCCGGGCAGCTACGTGGCGCAGTGGTCACTGGGGCAAGCGCTACTCGACGAAGGCGACGTGCCCGGGGCCACCGCAGCCCTGGAGCGTGCGCTTGCGCTCGCGCCGATGGCTACCGAGAAGGACAACCCGAGAGTGCTGCTGGCCGAGATCTTCGAGAGACAAGGTGACGCAGCCAAGGCGCGTCAGCAGTGGCGCGAACTGTTGACGTGGGATCACGACAACCTGACAGTCGCACGGAAGCTGGCCGGCATGGCGCGTGAGGCGGGGGACACCGCCAACGAAGACTTCGCTCTCCGCGCGGTGGCCGATGTCGATCCGTATGATGTGGAGGCTCACGTGCAACTCGGCCGCCGGGGGCTTGCGAAGAAAGACTACGCGGGCGCGCTGGCCGAACTGCAGGCGGTGCTGGCGCTCGGGCCGACCAACCGCGCCGAGGCCCACGCGGATCTCGCCGAGGCGTACCTGGGGCTCGACAGGAAGGCGGAGGCCAAAGCCGAAGCGCTCAAGGCACTCGAACAGGCCCCGACCTTTGCCCGCGCCCAGGATCTGTTGCTCGCCGCCATTCGGCGCAATTGAGACCATTAATGACACGAGCAGTGATCGGACTCTGTTTCGCCGCGCTGCTGCCGGGCGTGGCCGCCGCGCAGCCTGCGCGCCACGCCGTGCTGATTCAGGGCGCGTCGGGCGAACCGACATTCGCAAAGCAGCACCGGGGGTGGCTTGATCAGCTGGCCGCCACCTTCCGCGAGAAGTTCAAGATGGACGCCTCGCTGCTCACCGTGATGGCTGAGCAGGCCGGCGAAGGCGAACAACGCGCGACGGCTGAAAACGTGCGCGCCACATTCGATCGCCTCGCAAAAACCCTCAAGCCCGAGGACGTGTTGTTTGTCATGTTGATTGGGCATGGCACGGCGGAAGGGACAGCGGCGAAGTTTAATCTGGTCGGGCCGGATCTCACAGTGGCCGACTGGAAGGCCGTGCTGACGCCCATCCGCGCGCGCGTGGTCTTCGTCAACAGCTCCAGCGCAAGTTTTCCGTTCGCCGCCGGGCTCACTGGCGACCGGCGGATCATCATCACGTCCACCAGTACGCCGGCGCAGAAGTACGCCACGGTGTTCGCCGAGGGGTTCGTGCAGGCACTCAATGCCCCCTCAGCCGACCTCGACAAGAACGCGCGAATCTCGATGTGGGAGGCCTTCTTCTTCGCCTCAAGGGTCGTGAAGCAGTACTTCGAACAAAAGGGGCTGCTCGTCACCGAGCGCGCGTTGCTGGAAGACAACGGCGACGGTGTGGGACGCGAGGCGATGTCAGCCACGGGCGAAGACGGCACGCTCGCGACCATGACGTACCTGGATGCGGGCGCCGAAACCAAGGCCACCGACCCGGCCCTGCAGATGTTGTTTCAGAAACAGGAACTCTTGACGTTGCAAATTGACGACCTTAAGCGCAAGAAGGCCACCATGCCCGAAGCGGAGTACGCCGCCGCGTGGGAGAAACTGATGGTGGAACTGGCCACCGTGGGCGCTGAAATTCGCGCCAAAGGCGGCGGCGCATTCTGAACACTGTAATGGCGAAATGTCACAAATGTCCGAAATGGCGAACTGCGGACAAACCATTGCAGGGAAGAATCTCTGAATGTCCTTGGTCGTCAATGGTTGAATCTGCCTCTCCAAGGTCATTCACACATTGCGCGCCTTCGACATTCGAACATTCTTCCCTCCATTGGTTTGTCCGCAGTTCGCCATTTCGGACATTTGTGACATTTCGCCATTACGAGGGGCGCCCAGGCTCGCGCCACTCCCACTGAGCCCGATCGCGGCGGCGCAGTAGCCGAGCGCCCAGCACGCCGGCCAGGAACCCGCCGGCGTGCGCCCAGAAGGCAACGCCGCCGGTTGCTGCGGCGTCCGCCGTTCGCCCGAGCCCTCCGAGCACTTGCAGCAGGAACCAGAACGCCAGGAAGAACACGGCCGGCACTTCGATCACGTTGATGTAGACCACGAGGAAAAGCAGCACCAGAACGCGCGAGCCGGGGAACATGACGAAGTACGCCCCCATCACACCCGCAATGGCTCCGCTGGCGCCCACCATCGGGAGCAGCGACAACGGGCTCGCCCAGGTCTCGGCAAGGGCCGCCACGACGCCGCACAGCAGGTAAAAGGCGAGGAAGCGGCCGTGCCCCATCTGGTCCTCGACGTTGTCGCCAAAAATCCACAGGCAGACCATGTTGCTGCCCAGATGCAGCAGATCGGCGTGCAGGAACATCGACGTCAACGTAGACACCCAGGAAAAGGCCGCCGGAATCACGCCCCATGTGGCGAAGACGGCGTCCCGCGAGTCAGCGGTGCCCGCCCCCAGCCACAGCCAGACGTGCAGCAGCACATTGGATCCGACCAGGAGCCATGTGACCAGCGGTGTGGTGCGCGACGGTATGACGTCGCGAAGCGGAAAGAGCATACTGAGACGGCAAGTATCCTATCCGGAGACAACATCGCGTGACGTGTCGATCGTGCAAAAGCCTCATCGCTGACAAGGCCATCGTCTGTTACAAGTGCGGGACGCCGACCATGGAAACACCAGCCGTCGTCGCACGGCCGCAGCCGCGGTCGCGTGTGGCCGTCGGTCTGGTCGGAGTGGCCATCACGGCCCTCGCCGTCTGGCTGGTGCCG
The DNA here is from genome assembly GCA_046594875.1 of Vicinamibacterales bacterium. GTDB lineage: Bacteria > Acidobacteriota > Vicinamibacteria > Vicinamibacterales > SCN-69-37 > SYFT01. Next base: position 6,376 of record JBKJQX010000097.1, on the reverse strand, counting down.
ATGACGCCGGAGGGCACCTGGATGCGGTGGGCGGCGTGGGCGGCGGTGCCGGTGGTGACATACGTCACGGTTCGGCTGATTCGCGGCTCCGGTTCCGGTAAGATGCTTTGGAGATGAGCACCGGACAGCCCCCCCTCGAACCCCTCAGACTGGAAGTCACGGACGCTCAAGGCGAGCGCACCGTGGTCGTTGACAGTTCGCCCTTCAACATCGGCCGTCGTGAAAACAATGATCTGCGGCTGGGCGGCAGTGAAGTGTCGCGTGAACACATCGTGATCGAGCACATCGACGGCGCCTGGATGGTGCGGGACCTGCAGTCCAGATACGGCACGTCGGTCAACGATCAGCCCCTGACCTCGCAGCCGCTGAAGTCTGGCGATCGCATTCGGCTTGGCAGGGGCGGCGGCGCCGACATGGTGTGCCACTTTGGGGACGCGACCTCGGCGTCGTCGCGTTCGATGACCGGCGCGCGGGACGACCTGCGGCAGATCACGGCCCTGCTCGAAGACTTCCGATCGCTCGGCTCGGGCCGCGTGCTCCAGGAAGTACTGACGCTGGTCCTTGATGCGGCGGTGGAAGTCTCGGGAGCCGAACGCGCCTTCATCATGCTGGCCGGCGCGGGCGATGTGCTGGAGTTCAAGCTCGGTCGCGGGCGCGGCAAGGTCACGCTCAACGACGCGACGTTCAGTATCAGCCGCAAGATTCCCGAAGAGGTGTTCCGCCTCGGTCAGACCCAGGTGATGGCCGACCTGCTCGACGGCGCGCTGGCCGATGTGCACCAAGGCACCGTGGCCCTCGGTATCCGCAACGTGGTCTGCGTGCCGCTCAACGCCGTGCTGTATGTGGACTCGGCCGACGCCAATACTGAAGATCGGCGCATCGGCGTCCTGTATCTCGACAGCCGTGAGAAGGGCACCCTGCTGTCCACGTCCACGCGCAAGGCGCTGGCCACCATGGCCTCCGAGGCGTCGTCGGCCATCCAGAACGCGCAGCTCTACCGCGAGAAGGTGGAGAAGTCGCGGATGGAGCACGAAATGAAGATCGCGGCCGAGATTCAGCAGGCGCTGATGCCGAAGCCACTGGCGAACCTGCGATTCGCCGAGGCGGCGGCCGCGTCCATCGCCTGTCGATCAATCGGCGGCGACTTCTTCGACTACCTCGACTTTGGCGGGACGGCCCTGGGGTTCACTCTGGGCGACGTGGCGGGCAAGGGACCGCCTGCCGCGCTGCTGAGTGCGCTGATGCAGGGGATGTTCGCCTCGCATGTGACCGGCGTGGATGGGACCGCGAAGCTCGTCACGATAGCCAATCAGGTGCTCTGCAAGCGCGGCATCGAGTCGCGTTTTGTGACGCTGATGTTCGGCATCCTCGGCTCGGACGGCACACTCACGTACACCAACGCCGGGCACAACCCGCCGTTTGTGGTGGGCCCCTCAGGCGTGCGGCGTCTCGAAGACGGCGGGCCGGTCGTAGGGTTGCTCGAGTTTGCGCCGTATGGCCAGGAGACCCTCAAGCTGCAGCCGGGCGACACCGTGGTGGTCTTCAGCGACGGCGTGTCTGAGGCGATGAATGCCGAGGGTGACGAATTGGGTGACGACCGGCTGCTGGCAGCGATTCAGGCGGCGCCGTCCACGACCGCGGAGGGCATCGTGGCCCATATCTTCGCTGCCGTCAGCGAGTTTACGCATGGCACGGCGCAGGGGGACGACATCACCGCGATGGTCATCCGGTATCGCGGCGCGGATGCCGCATGACCCGCACGCGCGCGCTGCTGCTGCTCTGGCTGTGCCTGGCCGTGCTCGTGTGGAATACGGCCTTCGACCAATGGGTGGTGCTGGCGCAGCGTGATTACCTTGTCCGCGAGGCGGCATGGGAGCTGGGCCGCGGACCCCAGCCCGTCATGGGCGAGATGATGAGCGAGGCTGTCCGTGGAGGCGCCCTGCGCGCGTCGGCGTGGACCGCAGTGATTGTGGGTGCCGGTTTGCTCACCCTGCGCGCGAGGAAGTAATGCACCCCCTGATTTACGACTGGAACCAGGTGGGGGCCCTGCCCACACCGGACCGTCCGGTGATGCTCGACGATGAGACGTTGCGGGATGGTTTGCAGTCGCCGTCGGTGACCACGCCCTCCATTGACGACAAGATCCGCATTCTGCACCTGATCGATTCTCTGGGGATCGAAACGGCTGATATCGGGTTGCCTGGTGCCGGCGCGCAGGTGGCGGACGATGTCGAGCGGCTGGCGCGCGAAATCGTGGCCGGTGGGCTGAGGGTGCAGGCCAACTGCGCCGCGCGAACCGTCCTCGCCGACATCATCCCGATCGCCCGGATCTCTCAGCGGGTCGGCCTGCCGATTGAATGCTGCACCTTCATTGGGTCCAGCCCCATCCGGCAGTATGCGGAGGATTGGACACTCGACCGTCTCGTCGCCCTCACCGATGAAGCGGTGGGGTTTGCGGTCAGGGAGGGCCTGTCGGTGATGTATGTCACCGAAGACACCACGCGCGCCGACCCCGAGTCGCTCCGGCGGCTCTACTCGGCCGCCATTCGAGCCGGGGCGACGCGGGTGTGTGTGGCAGACACCGTGGGGCACGCCACGCCCACCGGGGCGGCGGCGGTCGTCCGGTTTGTGCAGTCGATTGTGGATGACTGCGGGGGCGGGGTCGGCATCGACTGGCATGGCCACCGTGACCGGGACCTGGCCGTAATCAACTCGCTGGCGGCCTGGGAGGCGGGCGCCACGCGCCTGCACGGCGCGGCGCTGGGCATCGGGGAGCGGGTGGGCAATACGCCGATGGACCTGCTGCTGGTCAACCTGGTGCTGATGGGCCTGCGGCAGGACAGCCTCCTGCGCCTGGGTGAGTACTGCGAGCTCGTCGCCCGCACCTGCGGGGTGCCGATGCCGCCCAACTACCCGGTAGTGGGGCGTGACGCCTTCCGAACGGCCACCGGCGTGCACGCCGCCGCCGTCATCAAGGCCGCGCGCAAGAATGAGGCGGAGCTGATGGATGCCGTCTACTCAGGGGTGCCCGCCAGCCTCGTGGGGCGCGAGCAGGTCATCGAGGTGGGGCCCATGTCGGGCAGGTCCAACGTCGTGTACTGGCTCGAACGACGCGGCTTGGAGGCCACCGAAGGGCGTGTGGAGCGGATCTTCGCAGCAGCGAAACACGCGCCCAGCGTGCTCGGAGAGGCAGAGCTGCGAGCGCTCGTCGAGCGGTAGCAGGGTGCCCAGACGCGTCCCCAGAGGGGAGGGATGCGTTTTCTCCTCTGAAAATGACCACAATTGTGCGAAACTAGCCCGCGACGCGTTGTGCGTCTTCCAAGGAGACGAGATGGCGAAGAAGAAGGCTGCAAAGAAAGTCGCGAAGAAAATCGTGAAGAAGGCGAAGAAGCCGGCGGCGAAGAAGAAGACCGCGCGCAAGGCGAACGCCGCGTTCATGCGGCCGGTCAGCATCAGCGCGACGCTCGCGCCGGTGGTGGGCGACAAGCCGATTCCGCGCACCGAGGTGACGAAGCGTCTGTGGTCGTACATCAAGAAGAACGGCCTGCAGGACCAGAAGAACAAGCGGATGATCAAGGCGGACGACAAGCTGAAGGCCGTGTTCGGCGGCAAGGCGACGGTCAACATGTTCGAAATGACCAAGCTGGTCAGCAAGCACCTGAAGTAAATCGGATCGACATTCACGAAAAACTCGCGGCGGCTGCACCTGCAGTCGCCGCTTGTTTTTTGTACGGGCCCGTCCGCCGGGCCGGCCCTTACTTGCGGAGGTAGTTGACGATTTCGGGGAGTGCAGCGAGGAGCACGTCGCCCACGACCTGGAGCGACGCGGCCGAGACGTTCTCGAGCGAGTCGCTCGCGGTGTGCCAGTGTCCGAGCGCGTTGTAGTTGTTCAGGTCAATCAGGTCGATTGAGGGGATGCCCGCGCGGACAAAGTGCAGGTGGTCGTCTTCGATCGTGGTATCCACGTCCACGAACTTCGACGAATGCCCCAGCCGCTTGGCGGCGGCCCACACGATGGCGTTGAGCCAGCCGGCAGAGTAGGAGTCGCGCTCAATTTTCAGCGACTTGCTGCCAATCATGTCCACGAGGATGAGGGCCTTGATTTGCGCGAGCGTGCCCGCCTTGCGCCCCTGCTGCACGTAGAAGCGGCTGCCGTAGGTCGAGTCGGTGTTCAGATCCCAGGCGGCCACGGCCTCTTCGCCGTCGAACCACACGAATTCGTAGGTGAACTCGCGGGGCTGGTCTTTGAGGGCCCTGAGGAGCTCGATGAGGAAGGCGCCGCTCGAGGCGCCGTCGCTCGCGCCGACAAACCGGATGTCCCTGAAGAGTTTGGTGTCGTAGTGGCCGGTAAAGAGGATGCGGTCCGTCCGCTGCCCTGGCAGCGTGACGATCAGGTTCGTCATTTCCACGGCCCCGGCCGGCGTGGTGGCGGTAAATGTCTGTTCCTGGATGGTCAGGTTCATGGCCGCGACCTGGCGGGTAATGTAGGCCCGTGTCTGGCGCAGGGCGGCCGAGCCCGACGGCCGCGGGCCCAGGTCCACCATGGCCTTTAGATGCTCCCAGGAGCGTGCGGAGTCGAAGGTTGGGACCTTACCCTGGTCGGGCATGCTCACGTGTCCTGCGGCCACGACAGCGGCCGCTGCAAAGGTGATGACGCCGACCGATCCAAGAAGACGAAGCAGCATCCAGGCTCCTGTGCGATGGGCGGCACGCCCGTCGGTTATCCGCGTGACTCGCGCGGCACGTAATCCCGACGGCTCGCGCCAATATAGATTTGACGAGGGCGAGCGATCTTCTGGTCGGAATCCCGCAGCATTTCGTCCCATTGTGCCAGCCAGCCGGCGGTGCGGGGAATGGCAAACAGCACCGGGAACATGTCGAGCGGGAATCCCATCGCCTGGTAAATCAGGCCGGAGTAGAAATCCACGTTCGGGTACAGCTTCCGGCTGACGAAGTACTCGTCCTCAAGGGCGATGCGTTCGAGCTCGAGGGCGATGTCGGTCAGCGGGTTGCGCCCGGTGACTTCGAAGACCAGGTCGGCCGTCTGCTTGATGATTCTGGCCCGCGGGTCATACGACTTGTACACGCGGTGGCCAAAGCCCATCAGACGACCGTCGCCGCCCTTGACGCGCGTAATGAAGGCCGGCACGTTGTTGACCGACCCGATCTCCTTGAGCATGTGCAGCACGGCTTCATTCGCCCCGCCGTGCAGGGGGCCATACAACGCGGCCGCGGCGCCCGCGAGCGACGAGTAGGGGTCGGCCTGCGAGCTGCCGATGCCACGCATGGCGCTGGTGCTGCAGTTCTGCTCGTGGTCGGCATGCAGGATGAACAAGATGTCCATCGCACGTTCGAGTACCGGGTGGATGGTGTACTCGGGCCCGACTTTCCACATCATGTTGAGAAAGTTGGCTGGGTACGACAGATCGTTGTTCGGGTAGTTGAACGGCTGGCCAACCGAGAACCGGTAGCACATTGCAGCGATGGTGGGGACCTTTGCGATCAATCGCAGGATCTGCTTGTGTCGAGCGCCGTCATCGTCGATGTCTTTGGCGCCTTCGTAGAAGGTTCCGAGTGCCGCGACTGCGGAGACGAACATACCCATCGGGTGGGCGTCGTAGTGAAAGCCGTCGACGAATCGCTTGCGCATGTTTTCGTGGATGAACGTGTGGTGTGTGATGTCGTGCTTCCACACTTCGAACTGCTCGACGGTGGGCAACTCGCCGTAGAACAACAGGTACGCCACCTCCAGGAACGTCGAGCGCTCGGCGAGCTGCTCGATGGGATAGCCGCGGTATCGCAGCACGCCATTGTCACCGTCGAGGTAGGTGATGGCCGACTTGCATGCTGCAGTCGACATGTATGCCGGGTCGTAGCAGAACAACGACGGATCGAGATCACGGATCGCTTTCGACGAAAAGACGCCGCCCTCGATGGGGACGGTGACCGTCTTGCCAGTGCGATCGTCGGTGATGGTGATGGTGTCGGGCACGTTGGCTTCCTTCGTGACGCATTGTCTGAAATCGGACTCGGACCGGGCTTGCTCCCGCGGAGGAGAGGGTACCTTCCGACGGCGGCGCCAATCGAATGAGACAGATGAACGCTTGCTTGTGAGACGAGCTGATGGCCCGGCGCCGGGGGAGGGTCGGCCGTGCGCCATCGAAATTCGACTGGACCGCGTCAGACGTTGTGTCAGGCTGACGACATGCAACATTCTCGATGGAGCCGCCCCGCAGGAGCTCTGATGCTTGGCCTCGCAGTTGCGGCCTGTGGCGGCGAGACCACGCTCAGTTCGCCATCGTCCACGGTCGTCGTTGCCACGACGGTCGCGGAAATCCCAGCGCCGACCACCGCCGATGTCCCCACCACCATCGCC
>JBKJQX010000034.1:0-19705 GCA_046594875.1 Vicinamibacterales bacterium | reverse complement strand
GTAAGCCGGAACAAGCTGCTGGTCGGAGGGGGTTGGGCAGAAGTGACGTCAACAGCGACGTGGGACGGCGCCACGCTTGCGCTCTCCACGGCGCAAGCGACCGGAACTCAGCTGATCGTGTTCGCGCTCGAAGGCGACTGGCTCGTGCAAACGACCACCAACCCCGGACGTGTCGGCGGCCCCGGCACGCCCCGCGTCGTCTACTTCAAGAGAGTCCAGTAGGTCCGGCGAACACGAGGCATGAAGGACTGAAGGAACAGGTTTCCTTCAGCCCTTCACGCCTCGTGTGAACAGCCTAAGACCCGGTCAGCGCAGCCCCTCGGTCGCACTGAGCAGGATGCCGTTGAACAGGAACTTGAACGTGCCGTGCGGCTGCGAACGGAACGCGATTTCGGGGCCGAACACGTACAGATGGCCCTTGCCCACTTCGGCCTCGAATGCCGCGATGCCGTTCTCCAGGTAGTGCTGTCCCCACGCCCAGCCACTGCGCAGCGGTGTGGGCGTGTTGTACCAGGCGATCGTCTTGATGCCGCGCGACGTGGCCGCTGGGCCGAGCCGGAACGTCGGGCTGTTGTCGAAGAACACGTCGATCTCCGGGCCTGTGCCGTGACCCAGAATCGAGTTGGGCTCCACTGCCGCGCGCAATACTGATCCCGGCACATAGAACTTCGTTCCCGGCAGCGGGCCGAGGCGGCCGGTTTCGCCACGCTCGGTGAGATGGCTCTCGATGGGCAGGTCAAAGTGCGCGGCAATGCTCGATGAGGCGCCGCCGATGGTCAGCACGGTGCCGCCCGCGCGCACAAACTCCTTGATCTTGTTCATCGTCTCGGCAGTCACGCTGCCCTGCCGGTTGCGGAACTCCTCGGGGATTTCAGGACCAGCGCCACCGCCACGACCGCCACCACCACCACCGCCGCGGCCGCCGCCCGCACCACCACCGACATCAGGAATGCCGCCGTCATTGAAGATGAGGATGTCGAACTTGTCGATCAGATTGCCGGCATCAAGCATCGGCGGGAACACCACGGTGTAGGGGAACTCGAAGTTCTCGAAGACCAGCCGCGTCCACCCGGATGGCATCTGCCCGCCGTATTGATCGAACAGGCCGATGCGCGGCGCACGCAGCACGGTCATGCGACCGGTGGGCGCGGACGAGGCCGCCTGGAACGTCAGTCCCAGATCCACCGCGAGCTTGTCGAGCGTCGCACGCGTCGTGGCCTTGGCCGCGACGTAGAACGTGCCGGCGCCCATGGGGCCATCCGCCAGCCACGATACCGTTTCGCCGGCCTTCGTCAGGCGGTTGACGGCGATATAGCTGTCGTTGGCCTTGTGCGTGAAGTAGTACCCCGCGGTCTGGCCACCGCCCGTGGTGCCACCGATGACCCGGCCGGCCGGGGTGACGGCCATGCCGACGACCTTCACGAACGGTCCATCAAAGCCGTCGAGGACGCGGTCGAACTGCACGCCCATCTGCATCGCCAGGGTGTAGCCGGCGCTGTCGTACGGACGGCTCGGCGGGCCACCGGGATACGGAAAGTCATCCGGGTGATCCTGCGGCTCAAACATGTCCATCACATGCGGCCGGAACGCCTGCGCCGTTTTGACGACATAAGAGTTGGCCGGGTACTGCTTGCCGTTCACAGTGAACGCAGCAGTCGCGCGATGCACCGTGATGCCCGTCTTGATGAGCGTGTTCATGAAACGCGTCGCCGTGCCGAAGTCGGGCTGATCCGCGCTCATGATGAACCCGCGGGGGTCGCGAACCTCGGGCGCATGGAGTTCCGCCCAATAGGGATTCGGCGCACCCGCGGCACCCGCGCCTGCGCCGCGCCCACCACGGCCGCCGCCCGCACCACCGGCCGCCGCCATCTTCGCCTGAATCGCCGCCACTCGCCGCGGCGTCATCGTCCACGCATCCTCGCTCGACCGCCTGATGTTGTCGCGGCCCATCTGGTAGATGTTGAAGAGGAACGTCTCGCGATACCGCGAGGCCAGATCGAGAATCGCGTAGTTGGCCGTCAGCGAGTAGTCCACCGACTGGCGGAAGTGCCACTGCTGCGGCGCAATCGGCGACCAGAGGCTCGAGTTCGGCAGCAGCTTCGTCGCCACGAACGGAATGGCCGTCGGCGTCGGGTTACCGATCGTCTCGGTCAGGATGCCGATCATGTTGTGGAAGTACGCGGTCGTCCGGAGGCCGCCGTTCCACCAGGTGGAATACGCAGCGCCCTGTCGCGACGTCACGCCCGGCTTGCCTTCCGCCAGGAAACGGTTCGCCATCGCGGATCCCACCATGTCGATACCGGCGGGAATCATGGGATGAAAGTTGTAGTTGAAGGGATCGCGGAAGGGCGGCGCAAACATCACCGTGCCGGCCGGGCCGGTCTGGTGATGGTTGTACATGATTTGCGGGAACCACTCCTTGTACATGACGCGGTTCATGTTGGTGGACTCGTCGAGCGCCGACATGTAGAAGTCGCGGTTGTTGTCGTGGCCGGCGTACTTCTGGTACAGCACCGGGATGCCGCCCGTGGAGCGCTCCTCGGGCACGGGATTCCGCATGTACCAGTTCGACACCAGTTCCATCCCGTCCGGATTCGCGTGCACGGCCAGGATGATCACGTCGTTGAGAATCCGCATCGTCTCTTCGTCGGTGCGGCTCGCCAACTGATAGACCGTTTCCATCAACTGCTGTGCGCCCAGCACTTCGGTGGCGTGCAGGCCGCCGTCGATCCAGACCACGGCTTTGCCTTCTTTCGCCAGCGCACGCGCCTGCTCGTCGGTCAGGCCCTCGGCGGTAGCCAGCCGCGCCGAGATCTCGCGGAACCGATCGAGACGACGATGATTTTCGGGCGACGTGATGATGGTCATCAGGTGCGGCCGACCTTCTGCCGTCTTGCCGATCTCCACCACCTTCAGGCGCGGCGATTCCTTCTCGAGCTTGCGCCAGTACGCCATCAGCTGGGTGTAGTTGGCGAGGTAGTAGTCGTCGCCAAGGTTGTTGCCCAGCTCGGCCTTCGGCGTGGTCACGGCGGCAAGCGTCTGGAGCCCGGTTCGCGGTGGTGCGGCCTGTCGCGCCTGCGACGCAAGCGTCGAGCCGGCAGCAATCACCACGAGAGCCGTGGCCGGAATCCAGTGTTGTTTCAGGATTTTCATGTGTGCGTCCTCCGGGACGCGCTAAAGATAACATGGCGTCCCACCACGACCGCGGCCACGGCGGCGGTGCCTGCCAGGTCCGACCACGGTGCGGGATGCACCAGCAGCAGGCCGCCCATCCCCAGTATCAGACGCCATCCAGGCAGCGCGCGCAGACCCTGGGAACCCGTCATCGCGATGGCCAGAGCCGCGACCCCTGCGAGCGCGGTGACCGAGCCCACCACCACGTTGCCCCAGGGCCCCTGCATCAGCATGCCCATGCCTCGCGGCTCGAGCGTAAACGCAATCGGCACCAGGAATGCCGGCAGCGAATACTTCCACGTCAGCATCATCGTGCGGAACGGCTGACCGCCCGTGAGCGCCGCAGCGGCAAACGGCGCCAGCGCCGTCGGCGGACTGACCTCAGACAACACGGCGTAATAAAACACGAACATGTGCGCGGCAATCGGTGCCACACCCACTGTGGTCAGTGCCGGCACCACCATCACGGCCGCAATGATGTACGACGCGGTCACCGGCACCGCGAGTCCCAGAATCCACACCGCGAGAGCGCCGAACAGCACGGTCAACGGCAGCGACCCACCCGCCAGCGCCACGATGAGGCCTGCCGCCTTGAGGCCGAACCCCGTCAACGTGACGACGCCGACGATGGCACCGGCAACGGCGGTGGTGGACAGCACGGATAAGGTGTCCTTGCCACCTTCAGAAAGCGCCGACGCCAGACGCCTGGGCCCGAGGGGCGTACGCGTCACCACGCTGATGCCCACCGCCGCCAGCGTGGCCCAGAACACCGCCCGGAACGGCGTGAAACTCAAGGCCATCAGCGCGGCCACGAGGAAGAGTGAGGTGAAGTGCCAGTAGGCATGCAGTGGCAATCGGGCCTGCGGCGGGCCAACCACAGCCCCAGCCGCCGGCAGCGGGATTCGCTGCGCGTCTCCATCGATCATCAGCACGATCGACGCGTAGTAGAGCACGGTGGGAATGGTGGCCATCACCAGCACCTGGAGGTACGAGACACGCAGGTACTCCGCGATGAGAAATGCCGCGGCGCCCAGCGTGGGCGGCGAAAGCAACGCGCCGATGCCCGATGCGGCAAGCATCGCACCGGCCGTGTTCGCCTCGAATCCCGCGCGGCGCAACATCGGCCAGGCCATGGACCCGAGCGTCACGGTGGTGGCGACACCGGAACCCGAAACCGTGCCCAGCAGAAACCCCGCGAGGGAAACGGACCGGCCTGTCGCCGCAGGAGACTGCGACCCACCCGAGAGGGACAACGCCCAATCCAGAAAGAACGTGCCGGCGCCGGACGCCTCGAGCACGGCACCGTAAATGCTGAACAAGGTGATGTACGTCACCGCCACATCAAGCGGCACGCCATAGATGCCCTCAAGGGTCATGTAAAGATTGCCCACCAACCGCGGCAGGTCGTACCCGCGATGGGCGATGTCCGCAAGACCGATGGACACCAGCGCGGGACCAAAGACCGCGTACGCCAGGAACCCCACGGTGACGATCGGAAGCGCCCAGCCGGTGGTACGGCGTACGGCCTCGGTGATGACAAGCAACGCTGCCATGCCGGCCGCCACGTCGCCGCCAGTCGGGCTGGCGGCGCGATACCAGAACGCCTCACCCTGCGCGAGGGGCCACCCCAGCCCGAACATCGTCAGTACCACCCACACCAGGTCGATCGCCGGCCCCCATCGGCCTGCCGTTGGCTTCAGGCGGAGCGTGGCCCAGACGCCGACGAGCAACATCAGGGGGCGATAGGTTTGAGGGGGAATGACGAAGAGCACCCACGCCAGCGACAGCGCGGAAAGGAGAAACGCGAGAACGGATGTTGAAGAAACGCCGCGAAGACGTCTCATGAATTCAGCGCCAGCCCCGGGCCTGGTAATACCGCAGTGCGCCCTCATGAAAGGGCACCGGCGCGGTGTCGGGCCCCGTGGCGCGTTCCAGGTGCCGGGCTTCGGGATGAGCGGCGGTCAGGTCAGCCTTGGCGTCGAACAAGGCCGCGGTAATGGCCTCCACCAACTCTGGTGTCAAACGCTTCGACGCCACCAGCACGTTGCTGACGCCAATCACAGCCACCGGATCGACGATGCCGCGGTACGCGCCGCCAGGCAGGGACACAGCACGATAGAGTTCCGGGCCGTACTTCGCCTGGAGGGCCGGCAACAGATCATCCTGCGGCACAAGCGCGATCGTCAGCCCAGTGGACGCCGCCAGGTCCTGGATGGCCGACGTCGGCAGTCCGCCGCTCCAGAAAAACGCGTCCACCTTGCCATCCTTGAGCGCGCCCGCGGATTCACTGGCGCCCAACGCGTGTCGCGTGATGCCCTGGCGCGGATCGATGCCGGCCGCCTGCAGCAACCGATCGGCGATGAGCTCGGTACCGCTCCCGGGCGACCCGGTGGAGACGACGCGTCCCTTCAGGTCTGCCACACGCGTGATACCACTGCCCTGACGAGTCACCAGATGCGTGTAGTTGGTGTAGAGCACCGCGACGGTGCGGGCGTCAACGGACCCGCTGGCCGCGAACGGCCCCGTTCCCGCGGCGGCCTCATGCAGCGTATCGGCCAGCGTGAACGCAAGGTCGGCCCGGCCCTGTTGCATCAGTTTGAGGTTGTCCACCGACGCCCCCGTCACCTCGGCAGTCACCTGCGTGTTCGGCAGTTTCGCCGTGAGCACACGCGCCAGCGCGCCCCCATACGGGTAATACACGCCGCCGGTGCCGCCCGTGGCGATGGAGAGAAACTGCACCGGCGGTCCTGATTGCCCACAGGCAGCCGCCAGGGCGATCGCGCCCGCCGCGGCCACAAGGCGCATCACTCGGCTAATCAAGGTGGCCCTTCTCCGCATCACCCATCCTGATGTCGCGGTGCGGGAAGTACTCGCGCCACCGGCGGGTCACCGTGGCCGCCACTTCCGGCCGGCATGTCACTTCTTTCGGATACCAGGGCTTCATTCGCGCGTCGATGACCACCGGCCCCTGATACGCGATGTGGTTTCGCACCACTCGCGTTGCGGCCGCGTGAATATCGGCGGCCGGCTCGAACCGCGTGAACGTCGTCCATAAAAAATTCATGTCACTGCGCGTGGCGCGATCCGCGTCGTCAGTGAGCACCACGAGCGGCCATCCCGCAAACGCGGGGTCTGCCGCCAGCCTGGCCGCAGCCTTGGCGTCGGCCGCAAATGTCGGCCCGCTGACCACGAGACAACCGGCGCAGAACACACGCACATCGCGCACGTCCGACGACGGCGGCACGGCAGGCCGGAACTCGCGCGGCAGGTCGCGCACCGGGTCGCCAAGTCCCAGCCACACGCCCTTGGAGCCCTCGTTGACCGACGGGCCGCTGTAGTCGAGGGTGTCCATCGACACATTCGAAAACACGTACAGGTCCGTCTCGGAATTCGTCCGCGCAAGCACGTGTTCAAGCGTCGCGCGGAAGTCGCGCAGGTTCACGGGCTGGTCGGTGACCAGCAGGAACTTCTGCAGCGACAACTGGCCCTCGCCGAGGATGCGGAACGCGCTGGCCATGGCTTCACGCCGGTAGCGCTGTTTCACTACGGCGGCGGCGAGTGAGTGGTAGCCCGTTTCCCCGTACGACCACAGCTCGGTGACGGCCGGCATCACGAGCGGAAACAACGGCGACAGCAGATCCTGCAGCAGGTCGCCGATGAAGAAGTCCTCCTGCCGCGGCTTCCCCACCACTGTTGCCGGATAGATCGCGTCGCGCCGATGGGCGACCTGGGAGACCTGGAACACGGGATAGTCGTGTTCGAGCGAGTAGTAGCCGTAATGATCGCCGAACGGCCCTTCGGGTTTGCGAACGCCGGGCGCGACCGAGCCCATCAACGCGAATTCGGCACGCGCGACGAGCGGATGCGGGTGGCCATTGGGACCGGGCACCTGCGCGATCTTCTCCCCGGCGATGAGTGAGGCGAGCAACATTTCGGGTACGTTCTCGGGCAGCGGCGCAATCGCCGCCAGCATCAACGCCGGCGGACCGCCCAGAAACACGGTGGCCGGAAGCGGCTGCTGCCTGGCCTCGGCAATCGCATAGTGAAAGCCGCCGCCCTTGCCAATCTGCCAGTGCATGCCAGTGGATGTGCGGTCGTGCACGTGCAGGCGATACATCCCGAGGTTCGGCCCGCCCTTGTCCGGGTGTGTGGTGTAGACCAGCGGCAGCGTGACGAACGGTCCACCGTCTTCGGGCCAACACGTGAGGGCCGGCAGCTGATCCAGGCGGACGTCGCTCGTCACCACCTCGGTGACGGGCCCGTTTGACCGCCGCTTCATTCCCACACGCAGGGCCTGCATGGCCACGTCGCGCGCGTGCCATAACTTTCCGGGCGTTGGCGGCAGCATCGTTTCAGCCAGATGCACCAGGCGCTTGATGAAATGGAGGGGCCTGGGCCCAAAGGCCATCTCGGCGCGGCGCGGGGTGCCAAAGAGATTGGTCACCAGCGGAAAGGCCGCGCCTTTGACCCGAGTGAACAACAACGCCGGCCCGCCGGCGGCGATCACGCGCCGATGAATTTCGGCGGCTTCCTCCACGGGGTCCACCTGCGCATCGATTTCGACAAGATCCTTGTCGCGGCGCAGGTGGTCGAGAAATGCCCGGAGGTCAGTAAACATAAGTATTCACACGAGGCGTGAAGGGGTGAAGGAACTTCCTTCTGAATCCTTAACCTTCATACCTTCATGCCTCGTGTCAACACTTCTTGCTAGCGCGTGAGTTTGCGGTACTTGATGCGGTGCGGCTGATCGGCATCCACACCGAGGCGGCGTTTTTTGTCGTCCTCGTATTCCTGGTAGTTGCCCTCGAACCACTCCACGTGGCTGTCGCCTTCGAACGCGAGCATGTGGGTGGCGATGCGGTCGAGGAACCAGCGGTCGTGCGAGATGACCACCACGCAGCCGGCAAATTCATCGAGCGCCAGCTCGAGCGCGCGCAGGGTATCCACGTCCAGGTCGTTCGTGGGCTCGTCCAGCAGCAGCAGGTTGCAGCCGCGCTTCAGCAGTTTGGCCAGGTGCAGGCGGTTGCGCTCGCCCCCTGAGAGGGTGCCCACCTTGCGTTGCTGATCTTTGCCACGGAAGTTGAACCAGGAACAATAGGCCCGCGCGTTGACGGTGCGCTTTCCCAGGGCGACTTCATCGTTGCCTTCGGAGATCTCGTCATAGACGGTCTTGTCGGCCACCAGCGCGTCGCGCGACTGGTCCACGTAGCCGATCTGCACCGTCTCACCGACGCGCAGCACTCCCGCATCGGGTGTTTCCTGTCCCACCAGCATGCGGAACAGCGTGGTTTTGCCTGCGCCATTCGGCCCGATGACGCCCACGATCCCGCCGCGCGGCAGCGTGAAGTTCATGCCCTCGATGAGCAGCAGCTCGCCGTACGCCTTCTTCAGATCGCGTGCTTCCACCACCACGTCACCCAGACGGGGGCCAGGCGGGATATAAATCTCCACGCGTTCGAGTTTGTCGGTCGTGTCCTCGCCCAACAGCTGTTCGTACGCGTTGAGGCGCGCCTTGCCCTTGGCGTGGCGGGCCTTGGGCGACATGCGAATCCATTCGAGCTCGCGCTGCAGCGTGCGTTGCCGCTTGGACTCCTGCTTTTCCTCGAGCGCCAATCGCGCCTGCTTCTGCTGCAGCCAGCCCGAGTAGTTGCCCTCCCACGGATACGCCTTGCCTCGGTCGAGTTCGAGGATCCATCCCGCCACGTTGTCGAGGAAGTACCGGTCGTGGGTAATCGCCACGACGGTGCCGGGATAGGCGTGCAGAAAATGCTCAAGCCAGGCCACCGATTCGGCGTCCAGATGGTTCGTCGGTTCATCGAGCAGCAGCAAGTCTGGCGACTGGAGCAACAGCCGGCACAACGCCACCCGGCGGCGCTCGCCGCCCGACAGTTTGCTGACGTCGGCGTCGGGCGGAGGCAGGCGCAGGGCGTCCATCGCCTGCTCCACGCGCGCGTCCAGATCCCAGGCATTGGCGGCTTCGATCGCGTCCTGCACGCGCGCCTGTTCCGCCATGGTCTTGTCCATCTCTTCGTCGGACATTTCCTGGCCAAACTTTTCGTTGATCTCGTCGAACCGGGTGAGCAACGCCCGCGTGGCCGCCACGCCCTCTTCCACGTTGCCCAGCACCGTCTTGGTCTCGTCGAGCTGCGGCTCCTGTTGCAAAAACCCGACGGTGGTGCCCTCGGCCCTGAACGCTTCGCCCAGATAGTGCGGGTCCAGGCCCGCCATGATCCTGAGCAGCGTGGACTTGCCGGTGCCGTTGCTGCCAATGACGCCAATCTTCGCGCCGGGCAGAAAGGAGAGCCAGATGTCTTTGAACACGACCTGGTCAGGTGGGTACACCTTGCCCAGGCCCTTCATGGTGTAGATGAATTGGGCCATAACGCGACGCGTGCTCTATTCTGCCCGGAAGCCCCGGGATGCGGGCGGTTTTTCCACCGGCGCCTTGGGTGGCTCTGGTGTGAAGTCTTCGCCGGGATTGATGAAACGATCGGCTTCGAAATGGTACTGCTTGTCGTACAACTGGCGGTAGCGGCCCTGACGCGCCAGCAACTCGGGGTGCGTACCACGCTCGACAATTTCGCCGTGTTCGAGCACCAGAATCTGATCGGCAGACTGGATGGTGGACAGCCGATGCGCAATGACGAAGGTGGTGCGGCCTCGTCGCAGTGACCGCAGACCGTCCTGAATCATGGCCTCGCTTTCGCTGTCGAGGCTCGAGGTCGCTTCATCGAGCAGCAGGATACGCGGGTCGGCGAGGATCGCCCTCGCAATCGCCACGCGCTGCCGCTGCCCTCCCGAGAGCCGCACTCCGCGCTCACCCACCACCGTCTGGTACTTCTTCTCGAAACCCTCGATGAATTCGTCGGCATGCGCCACCTGGCTCGCCCGGCGAATATCGTCGTCTGTGGCATCGGGTCGGCCGTAGGCGATATTGTCGGCCACGGGCCCGTCGAACAGGAAGTTGTCCTGAAGCACGACACCGAGGTGATGACGGTATTCGCCCACCCGCAGACCACTGAGGTCGCGGCCGTCCACCAGCACCCTCCCTGTGGTGGGCCGGTTAAACGCCATCACGAGGCTCAACAGGGTGCTCTTGCCCGAGCCCGACGACCCGACAAGTGCGGTGGTGCTTCCGGCGGGCGCGGTGAACGACACAGCCTTGAGCACCGGCACGCCCGGCTGGTATTCGAACCATACGTCGTCAAACGTGACCTCGCCGCGCAGTTCGGGCACGCCGGAGTTGGCGGCATCGGCGGCGTCCTCACGGGGGGTATCGAGAAGTTCCCGAATCCGATCGAGTCCCGCGAAGGCCTCAGTTATCTGCGTGCCAATCGACGCGATCTGCACGATCGGGGCGGCCATCAAGCCTGTGAAGAAGATATAGGCGATCAGGTCGCCGACCGTCATCGTGCCGGCCACAATGGCGTTGCCCCCGATGGTGATGATGACCACACCCATGGCGCCGATGACGACACTGGAAAAAGCGGTCGTCGCGGATACGCCGGTCATTGACTGGGCGACATTCTTGAAGAGCCGATGGACCCCTTTGGTGAAGACCAGGTCTTCGCGCCGCTCTGCCGTGTAGGTCTTGACCACACGAATGCCGCCCAGCGCCTCGTTCAGGCGCCCCGTCACGTCAGCCTGAATCTTGCCTCTCTCGCGAAACAGCGGTCTGAGCCGCTTGAAGGCATACGCAAGGGCGCCTCCGAACGCCGCAAGCACCGTGAGCGTCACGGCCGTCAACAGCCAGTTGACCCAGAACAGGTACCCCAGAGCCAGCACGGCGGTCACCATGCTGCCCACCAACTGGGCGAGTCCTGTGCCGACGAGGTTGCGGATGCCCTCTGCGTCGTTCATCACGCGCGAGATGAGCTGTCCGGTCTGGTTCTTGTCAAAATAGCTGACCGGGAGCCGCATCACGTGTTCTTCGACACGGCGACGCATGTCGGTGATGGCGCGCTGGGCGGCAACGCCGAGCACCTGCGACAGGGCAAACGACGTGATGGCCTGAACAACCGTGGCGCCGCCCACAATCCACGCGAACGTCGTCAGCCTGTCGACCCGCCCCAGTATCAGGTCATCAATCAGGTCTTTTGAAAGGTACGGCAAGACCATGCCCGCCACGCGGCTGACGAGCATGAGGGCCAGCCCCAGCAGCAGGCGGCGTCGGCGCGCCCAGATGAGGTCGCGCGCCTCAGACCAGGCGGCGGACCAGCGAATCTTCTTCTTTGGAGTGGACAATCAGATCAATTATCGCCGAAACGAGAATGAGCCCGTAGCTGATTTGGTCAATCAGCTACGAGCTCATTTGCAGAATCTGTACGGTCTATTTCGTCAGGTTGACGCGCAGTTCCGCCATGACCTGGCGGCGTGACACGTCGGCGAAGACGTGCTGCATGACCTGGCGATTGGTCAGGTTCACGACCTTGATGGTCGTGGTGTAGCGGCCACCCGACCACTTGGCGCCGAAGCTCCCGTTAATCGTGGTCTGCGCCGGAGTCGTGCCTACGTAGCGCGCATCCAGCACGTCCTGCCAGAAGGCTTCGCCCGCGTAGGCCAGCGAGGCCGAACCGAACACCCGTGGGCCGGAGTAGCTCATCCCCATGCTGAACCGGTTGTTCGGCGCGAGATTGAGTTCACTCAACGCGAAGTTGGGATCCGGATCACGCTGGTAGGAATAGTTCACGTAGGCCGATGTCGTGGGGTTCAGCGCCGCATCCACGCCCAGTTCCACACCCTGGTTCTTGACCTCGCCCAGATTCAGGTAGGTGAACTGCTTCGGGAATCGGATCTGCGGGGCGGCGGCGTAGAACTGCGCCCAGACAGCCGACCCCGGGAAGGGGCCGAGGGCCGGGAAATTCGGCGGCGCCGGCGACGCCCCCCACGCGGACACCTGCGTGAAGAAGATCTCGTCGGTCAGCTTGGTGTAGTAATACGCGGCTGACAGAATCACGCGGTTGTTGACGAGCGAGGCCGAGTAGCCGATCTCGAAGGCGTCCATGCGCTCTTCCCTGAGGTCCGGGTTGCCCACGGCTTCGAGCGGCACGCGGTAGATCGAGGCGCCGTACGCGGGGTTGATGGCGCCAAGCGGCAGCGCGTTGGTCACGACCGTGTTGAGATTGTTGTTGATGGCCGAGGGCGCCCGGAACGCCCGGTTGTACGACAGGCGGATGGTCGATTTCTCGGTCGGCTTCAGGAGCAGCGCCGCGCGTGGTGACACCACCGGGTTGTCGATCGAGGTGAACTTGTCCACGCGCCCGCCCAGGACGAGCCGCACTTTGGCGCCCATGAAGATTTCGTCCTGGACGTAGAGGCCGCCTTCCTTGCGCTGATTCTCCAGGGTGGCCAGTGACAGATCGAACTGGTTGTAGCGGAGGTTGCCACCGTAGGTGATCACGTGTCGGCCGGCGATGGCCGTGACATTGCTCAGCTCAAGGTCAAACGTCTTCGTGTTGAAGTCCAGGGTGACCGGGGCGCCGGCCGTATCCACCGCCACCAGGTTCGTGGCGTCGCCGTTGAGGGCGTTCATGAACGCCTGCACACGAAGCGCACCTTTGGAGTAGCTGATCTTGCCGTAGCTGAAGGTGGTGCCCTGCTTGATATCGAACGGGCCGATGCCGCTGTGCATGATGCCGTCGGTGCCGGCATGGCCGCCCGAGAAGGTCCATCGCTGGCCTTCGGTGCCGTCGTAGTCAAAGCGCAAATCCACTTTCGGCTGCGACGTGCCGGTGTTCTTGTAGGTGGGATACGGGGTGCCGGTGGTGTTGCCGCGGATCAGGCCCGTGGGGCGCGCGAAGGCATCCGACTGGTAGGTGCCGACCGACAGCTTGTACGCCCATCTGTCGTTGATGACCTGCGCGTGGGTGATGTTGCCGTAGATCAGCGCGCCATTGTTGACGCCCTTGTTGGTGATCACACACGGACCGCCCACGAGCGGGTTGGCGCCGCAGTACTGCCTGCCGAAGCTGCCGGCGCCCATGAGCAGGCTCGTCCCTTCCATTTCGCGCGGCGTCTTCGTGATGACGTTGATTACCCCGCTGAGCGCGTTGGCGCCCCACACGGCCGACGCGGGCCCGCGGATGATCTCGATTTGCTTGATCTCGTTGGTGTTCGATGGCATGAAGTCCCACATGACGAACCCAAAGAAATCCTGGTAGAGCGTGCGGCCATCCAGAATCGCCAACTGCGAGGTGGCAAGCGAACTGGTGGCCGCCCGGCTCGTGATGTTGATGTCGCGCGCGGAAAGCTGGGTGATGTTGACGCCGGGCACCGCCCGCAGCAAATCCGCGTAGTTGTTGGACGGCGCCACTTCCAGGGCCCGTGGGCCGATGACCGACATCGTGGCCGGCGCGTCCACCAGCTTCTGCTCCGCCTTGGTGGCGGACACGACGGTCACCGTTTCGACATAACCCGGCTCCGCCGCCGGCAACGCGGCTGGAGGGGGAGTCGGCTTGGGCGGTGGCTGCTGTGTCGGGGGGGCCTGGGTGGGCGGAGGCGGAGGCGGAGTCTGAGCGAGCGCCGGGCCTGCGGTGAGGCCGGCCATGGCGACGAAGAGTGCAGCCGTACGAAAAGCGTTCATGGTTTCTCCCTTGGGGGTAGTCCGATTCGGCGACTATCATAAGCCTTTCCCAACGTCGCAGTGACTCTTCCGTCAGACACCCCGCCCGTCGACCCCGTTGAGCCGCCTCCACCCGTCCGCCCGGCGTGGCCGGATTTGGCCGACGAGCAGCTGCTTGATGTGCCGTTCCGGGACCTTGGACTGGCCATCGAGGGCTCGGCCCTGGAGCCCAGAATCAGCCAGTTGCATGACGAACTGGCCGCCAGGGGTATCACCTTTCGGCCGCACTATTGGCTCTCCACCGAGTGGTTCTGTCCCGATGGCGTGCCGGGCATCGCCATTCCGTTCTACCTCGCGCATCCGCGGCTCATGAAGCTGGAGAAGGCGCAGATGCTGGAAGTGGAAGGCGGCACTCCAGAGTGGTTCATGCAGATCCTGCGGCACGAAGCCGGCCACGCCATCGACAATGCCTACAAGCTCCGGCGACGCCGCCGGCGGATCAATCTTTTCGGGAAACCCTCCCTGGAGTATCCCGAGGTCTACCTCCCCAAGCCGTATTCCAAGAGTTTTGTCCTGCACCTGGACTCCTGGTACGCCCAGAGCCACCCCGACGAAGACTTCGCCGAGACCTTTGCCGTCTGGCTGACGCCCGACAGTGACTGGCGGGTGCGCTTCCACGACTGGCCTGCACTCAAGAAGCTCGAATATATGGACCAGCTGATGCACGGCCTGGCGGGCCAGCCACCGGTCGTGACCTCGCGCCGCCGGGTCGAACCAATCGACCGCGCCCGCGGCACGCTGCGACGCCACTACGCAAAGAAGCGCGAGCAGTACGGCCTCGAACATCCGAATTTCTACGACCGTGACCTCCGCCGGCTGTTCTCCAGCGCGCCGGAGTATCACCAGAACCTCAAGGCCGCTCGCTTCATCAAACGCATCCAGCGCGACGTGCGGCGCCATGTGGCCGCCTGGGCCGGGTCGTACCAATACACGATCGATCAGGTCATCGTGAACATGATCCGGCGCGCCGACGAACTCGACCTGCGCCTGATGCATCCCGAGGAACAGACCCGCCTCGACTTCATGCTCATGCTTACCGTCCAGACCATGAACTACCTGCACTCCGGGCGTCATCGCGTCGCGCTCTAGGTGTCGCCGACGACTCGCGCCAGCACTGCGCGCTGACGCTCGTCGCCCGTCATTCGTAATGGCGAAATGTCACAAATGTCCGAAATGGCGAAATGTCGGACAAACCGATTGCAGGGAAGAATGATCGAATGTCTTTGCCCTCCAATAGTTGAATCTGCAGCTCCAAGGTCATTCATTCACTGCGCGCCTTGGACATTCGCGGATTGGGCCATTCGAGCAATGTAGACATTTCGCCATTTCGGACATTTGTGACATTTCGCCACTACAGCGCGGCAGCACGCGCCGAGAAATGCGAGAATCGCCCATGCCTGTAAGAACCGTGCTGTCCGGACTGCTGCTACTGTCCGCGTCTGCCTCCGTGCTCGGTCAGACGTGGCTCGAGGCGTATCGCGAGCCGGCGAAGCAACTGATCGCCGCGTCGCAATCCTCGGACTTCGCCTGGCAGCGCCTCGCCGAGGTGACTGACCTCTACGGCCCGCGTCTGTCGGGTTCGGTCGGCCTCGAACGAGCGATCGATTGGGCCGTCGAAACCATGAAGAAAGACGGCCTGGAGAACGTCCGCAAGGAACGGGTGATGGTGCCCAAGTGGGTGCGCGGCCGCGAAAGCCTTCACCTGCTCGATCCCGTCCCGCAGCCGCTCGTCATGCTCGGGCTGGGCAACTCCGTGGGCACCGGCGCGGACGGCGTCACGGGCGAGGTGATCGTCCTCAGAAATTTTGATGAACTTGACGCGAGGGCCGCGGAGGTCAAGGGCAAGATCGTGCTCTTTAATGTGCCCTTCACGACGTACGGCGAAACAGTTCAATACCGCTCCGCCGGCCCCTCGCGTGTGGCGCGTCATGGCGCGCTCGCCATGCTGGTCCGCGCCGTAGGCCCCACGGGGCTGCGCACGCCCCACACCGGCTCCACCACCTACGCGCCCGACGCGCCGAAGATTCCCGCTGCTGCCATTCCCGTTGAAGACGCAGAACGCTTCCAGCGCCTGCAGAACCGCGGCGTGCGCATTCGCGTGACGCTGACCATGGAAGCGCACTTCGAGGCTGACGTGGAATCCTTCAACGTCGTCGGCGAACTGCGCGGCCGCGAGCTGCCCAACGAACTGGTGGTGATGGGCGGCCACTTCGACTCGTGGGATGTCGGCGTCGGCGCAACTGATGATGCGGGCGGGTGCATTGTGACGTGGGAGGCCGTGCGGCTCATGAAGGCGTTGGGGCTGCGCCCCCGTCGCACCGTGCGCGTGGTGCTCTGGACCAACGAAGAAAACGGCATGCGCGGTGGCAATGCCTACCGCGATCAGCACATGGCCGACCTCAAGAACCACGTGATGATGCTGGAATCCGATGGCGGCGTATTCGACCCGGCCGGGTTCGGGTTCAGCGGCCCTGACGGCGCCCGCCGCACGGTCACCGCGATCGCCAGCCTCCTCGCGACGCTCGGCGCCAACAAAATTGAGGCCGCAGGTGGCGGCGCAGACATCGGGCCGAGCGTAACGGCGGGCAACATCCCTTCGATGTCACACCTGGTGGGCGGCAACTACTTCCTGATTCACCACACGCCGGCAGACACAGTGGACCGCATCACGCCAAAGCAGATGGCCGACAACGCCGCGGCCATCGCGGTCATGACCTACGCGATCGCCGATCTCCCCTGGCGACTGGGCAGCGAGAAGTAGGGCCCCAGCTCTCCGCGTCTCCTTGTGATCCGTCGTGACGACGATCACTTGACGGTAAACACCACGTAGTCGCCTTTTTTCTGGTGGTCTCCGAGGGCGATCGCATCGAGGTTGGTGAGCGGCACCACTGACACAACAAGGGTGTGCGCGGCCGGCAGGCGGCGGCGCACGCGTGACGCAGTGCCAAGACCGTAGTCGGAGTGAAACGCGCCGTTGTAGTGCACCACCACCGGCCGGGTGCCCGGTTTGGCCGACGCCGCGGCGGACCAGCCAACAGCGATCGACTCGGCCATCGTCTCGTCCTTCAGGCACTGCGCCGCATAGAACCGATCCGCTTCCGCCGCGCCGGCGTGTGTGCCCATCACCTCTTTGAAACGCCGGTAGTACTCGTCGTCGGTCGGGCACTGCCAGTCGGCGGCGAACCAGGCCTTTTCGGCCGCCGGCTTGCCGCCGAGGACGTCGAGGCCGGCCTTCGAGATTTCCGACGCGAACGGCCGCGGGATATTGGCCGCAATCACCGGCCATTGATGGGCCAGGGCAAAGTCCACCAGAGGTTTGTAGTCAGTCGCGTACCTCGGCCAAGGACGCGAGGCGGCGAGGAAGTCCGCTTCGGTCAGTTGCCCCAGGCGGAACTGGTCCAGGCGGCCCTGGACGTCGCGCTCAAACATTTCGAGCGACACGACGACGTCGCCCCTGCGGCGCGCCAGCCCTTCAAGAATGGCCCGCTCCAGCCGGTGTGTGTTGGGGTCATCGTGCTGCTCACCGACAAACACGACGTCGGCTTTGGCCAGGGCCGCCACCATCGACTCGAAGTCGGAAAACTGGCCCCGCGCCGAGTCGAAGACCCGTTGAGGTACATAGGACTGGGCCGAGACGCCGACCGCCGTGGTGGCGATCACGAGGAGAACCACTACGCGGATGCACGCCATTCTCGGATTGTAGCCGGGGACTACGGCCGGATGATATAACCCTTGACGATGATTCCGAATACTGCCTCCGCCGTGACCGACACGTTCTGGATAATGCTCCTGCTGGGCCTGCTGGGCGGCCTGACAGCCATGATCATGGCGGCAAAGTACCGTCGCGATGTCATGAAGGCCGCGCCGGGCAACCCCCGGATGCAGGAAATTGCCGGCTACGTGCGGGACGGAGCCACAGCCTACCTGCGCCGCCAATTCAAGGTGGTGGTCCCCGTTCTCGTGGTCGTCGGTGTGCTGGTCGCCTTCGGCGCGAACTACCAGCTCTTCCGGCAGCCCGGTGGCCCGCTGATGACGCTGTTCATCCTGCTGGGCTTTGTCACCGGCGGCCTCGGCAGCTTCTGGACAGGCTGGACCGGCATGAACATCGCGACTCACGCCTCCAGCCGGACGGCCTGGGCCTGCACGGATGAAAAAAACGGCCTCAACGCCGGGCTGCAGATTGCCTTCAAAGCCGGCTCGGTCATGGGCCTGTCGGTCGTCGGTATCGGCCTGCTCTTCATCGTCGCCTGGCTTGGCCTGTTCGCCGTGATCGCCCCGGACCAGCCCGCGCTTGTGGGCCAGGTCATGGTGAGCTTCGGGATGGGTGCGTCGATGGTGGCGCTGTTCGCGCGCGTGGGCGGTGGCATTTATACGAAGGCCGCTGACGTGGGCGCCGACCTGGTCGGCAAGGTCGAAGCCGGGATTCCGGAAGACGACCCGCGCAACCCCGCCACGATTGCCGACAACGTGGGCGACAACGTGGGCGACGTGGCCGGCATGGGCGCCGACCTGTACGAGTCGTACAAAGGGTCGATCCTCGCGGCAATCGCGCTGGCGGCGGCCGCAGCCGTGAGCCTCGGGCACGCCGAGGCCGCCTGGACGATGATTATTGCGCCGGTGGCGATTGCCGCCGTGGGCATCTTCCTCTCGGTTGTCGGCAGCCAGTTGGTGCGAACGCAGGAAAACGCCTCCCTCAAGCAACTGCTCGGCGCGCTTCACCGGGGTGTCAACGTGGCATCGATCGGCGTCGGCGTCCTGTCGGGCGTCATCTGCTACATCTGCTTCGCGGACGTCTACAATCTCATCCCCGGCGCCACCTGGTGGGGCGTGTGGCTGGCCACGGTCGTGGGCCTGGTCTCGGGCCTCATCATCGGACAGGGTTCCGAGCACTACACGGCGTACGACTTCCGGCCCACGCAGGAAGTGGCCGAGTCGAGCGCGACGGGCCCCGCCACGGTGATCATCAGCGGCCTGGCCGTGGGCATGATGTCCACGTGGATTCCGATTGTCACCATTGCGGTGGCGACGGCTCTGGCGTACGGCCTGGCAGGCGGCTTCGCCGACCCGTCCCTGGGGCTGTATGGCATTGCGCTGGCGGCCGTGGGCATGCTCTCCACCCTGGGCGTCACGCTCGCGACCGACGCGTACGGGCCGATTGCAGACAACGCCGGTGGCAACGCCGAGATGAGCCATCTGGGCGACGAGGTGCGCAAGCGCACCGATGCGCTCGACAGCCTCGGCAACACCACCGCGGCGATCGGCAAGGGCTTTGCGATCGGATCGGCCGCGCTCACGGCGCTTGCGCTCATCGCCACGTTCGCCACCTTGGCACAGGGCACGCGGAGCCAGGCGGAGTTCCTGGCCACCATTTCGCTCGTTGACCCGATGGTCATCAGCGGCATGTTCATCGGCACGCTGCTGGTGTTTGTGTTTTCAGCGATGACCATGACGGCGGTTGGCCGCGCGGCGCTCGTGATGGTTGAAGAAGTGCGGCGCCAGTTCCGTGACATTCCAGGCATCATGGAAGGGACCGCGACGCCCGACTACGCCCGGTGCGTGGATATCTCCACCGACGGCGCCCTGAAGAAGATGGTGGTGCCGTCGATGATGGCCGTGGTCGTGCCGGTGTTTGTCGGCATTCTGTTCGGCGTGGGTGGCGTCATCGGCATGCTGGCCGGTGGCCTGGCCACGGGCTTCGCCATGGCCATCTTCATGGCCAATGCCGGGGGCAGCTGGGACAACGCCAAGAAGTGGATCGAGTCGGGCGAACTGGGCGGCAAGTACCTGAAGAACGCAGCCGGCGACTACGTGAACGCGTCGGGTAACGCGGTGTCGCGCAAGGAGGATTCGAAGAATCCCCGTCACGGCGCGGCCGTCATCGGCGACACGGTCGGCGATCCGTTCAAGGAC
>JBKJQX010000003.1:0-4233 GCA_046594875.1 Vicinamibacterales bacterium | reverse complement strand
GAGCACGCCCTCCCCGCAGGCAGCGAACTGTGGAAGACGCACCCCCGGCGACGAGCCCAGCCGCATCCGGTCCGGCTGGCGCAATCCTGGAAGGTCACGTCGGCGCCCAATACCTGTTGCCCCTCCTGACCGGTGGTGAGGCTCGTGTGTTGCCGCGCGTCGAAAATTGACCAGCAAACCGGGCTTCTGCGCGCTGAAAATTGACCAGGGTGTCTTACCTAACCTGCGGGGGCTTTTCCCCCTGCAGGAGACGAGGTGCACACCATGGCAATGTACGCAAAGGTCCGGAGGATGCGGTTTCGGGACGGCCTGTCGATCAGCGAGATCGCGCGCCGCACGAGTTTGTCGAGGAACACGATCAAGGGCTGGCTGCGCGAGCCGGTCCGCAGCGAGCTGGCCTACCGTCGGCCGGGCGGGCCGAAGAAGCTCGATGCCCACGTCGAGTGGTTGCGGCAGGCACTGGCGACCGACGCCCGCCGGCCGCGCAAGGAACGACGCACGGCGCTGCGTCTGTACCAGCAGCTGCAGGCCGAGGGCTTCACCGGCAGCTACTGCCGGGTGACCGAGTTCATCCGCGCGCAGCGTGCGCAGGCCGGCGCGGTGACGGCGCGCTCGGCGTACGTGCCGCTGCACTTCGCCTGGGGCGAGGCGTTCCAGTTCGACTGGAGCGAGGAAGGGCTCGTCATCGGCGGGGTGTGGCGCAAGATCCAGCTGGCGCACATGAAGCTGTGCGCGAGCCGGGCGTTCTGGCTGGTGGCGTATCCCGGCCAGGGCCACGAGATGCTGTTCGATGCGCACACGCGCTGCCTGGCGGGCCTGGGCGGAGTGGCCCGGCGCGGCATCTACGACAACATGCGCACGGCGGTGGATCGCACCCCCCGCAAGGATCGCCCGCGCGTAGTCAACGCGCGGTTCGCGGCGATGACCGCGCACTACCTGTTCGATCCGGACTTCTGCAACGTGGCTTCCGGCTGGGAGAAGGGCCGGGTCGAGAAGAGCGTGCAGGACAACCGCCGGCGGATCTGGCAGACGGCGCAGGAGCAGCGGTTCGGCAGCTTCGCCGAGCTCAACGTGTGGCTGGCGACGCAGTGCGTGGCGGCGTGGTCGGCGCCGCACCCGGAGTGCCCGGGGATGAGCATCACCGAGGCGCTGGAGATCGAGCGGCCGGAGCTGATGCCGATGCCGGCGGCGTTCGACGGCTACGTGGAGTCGCCGGCACGGGTGTCGAGCACGTGCCTGGTGTCGGTGGCCCGCAACCGCTACTCGGTGCCGTGCGCGCTGGCCGGGCACCGGGTCAGCGTGCGGCTGTATCCCGAGCGCGTGGTGGTCGTGGCCGAGCAGGCGGTGGTGGCCGAGCACGCGCGGGTGCTGGACCGGGACCGCGTGGTCTACGACTGGCAGCACTACCTGCCGCTGGTGGCGCGCAAGCCCGGCGCCTTGCGCAACGGCGCGCCGTTCGCCGACCTGCCGGACTCGCTGCAGCGACTCAGCCGCGCGCTGCGGCGGCGCGAGGGCGGCGACCGGGTGATGGCGCAGGTGCTGGCCGCGGTGCCCACGCACGGACTGGAAGCAGTGCTGGTCGCGGTCGAGCTGGTGCTCGAGAGCGGCCGGCCCAGCGCCGAGCACGTGCTCAACGTGCTGGCGCGGCTGCGCGAAGGACCGCCGCCAGACACGGTGGTCACCGCGTTGTCGGTCGAGACCGCGCCGCTGGCCGACCCGCAGCGCTACGACCGCCTGCACGGGGAGGTGGCCCATGGCTGACCTCATTGCCGCGTTCAAGGCGCTGCGCCTGTACGGCATGGCCAGCGGCTACGCCGAGCTGCTGCAGAACGGCAGCGCGACCGAGATCGAGCGCACCGACTGGCTGCTGCGCCATCTCGTCGAGGCCGAGCAGACCGACCGCGGCCTGCGCTCGATCCGCTACCAGATGCACGCCGCGCGCTTCCCGATCCATCGCGACCTGGCCGGGTTCGAGTTCGCGCAGTCCAAGGTCGATCGGCGCCAGATCGACACCTTCGCCACGCTCGCCTTCACCGAGCAGGCCGAGAACCTGGTGCTGATCGGCGGCACCGGCACCGGCAAGACCCACCTGGCCACGGCGCTGGGCGTCCAGGCGATCACCGGCCACGGCAAGCGCGTGCGCTTCTACTCCACCATCGAGCTGGTCAACGCACTGGAGCAGGAGAAGGCCGCCGGCAAGGCCGGCCGGCTGGCGCACCAGCTCATGCACCTGGACCTGGTGATCCTCGACGAGCTCGGCTACCTGTCGTTCTCGCAGGCCGGCGGCGCGCTGCTGTTCCACCTGCTGTCCAAGCTCTACGAGCACACCAGCGTGATCATCACCACCAACCTGGTGTTCGCCGAATGGGCCAACGTGTTCGTCGACCCGAAGATGACCACGGCGCTGCTCGACCGCCTCACCCACCACTGCCACATCGTCGAGACCGGCAACGAGTCCTACCGCTTCCGGCACAGCAGCAGCAAGGTCAAGGCGCGCATCAAATCGCGCGAGCAGGCACGCGAGGCTGCCGGGAAGGAGGCGGTCGACGAGCCGTTCTGAGATCGGGCAGCGGCATCCACAGCTACACTTCAAACCAAGCCGGGGGACGCGTCCCCCGGCCTCATTCCCTGGTCAATTTTGAACGCGCAGGGGTGGTCAGTTTTAAACGAGCGCCAACAGCTCGAACCAACTGTAGCCGCCGACGTGCAACGGCGCGCTCGTGCTCGCCTCGAGGCGGAATCGGACCGGGTCACGCAACGCTGGGAAGAGCGCTGGACTGAACACACGGCGGGAAATTGAGCGCGCGATCCGGTCTGCGTAACGAACCCCAGCAATCAGTTGTCGTCCCTTCCGCCCGCCAAGTCGGGCAGCCGTCGCCGTGACCCGATGCCGGGATGTCATTGCGTCGCAAGGGTTGCTCGCGCTCGAGCAGCCGGATGCGCACCAGCAACGCGATGGACGATTGGCGCCTCGAAGCGCTCCCGGAAGATGTAAGTGACGCGGGAGTAAAGCGAGATCCAGGGCGCGGCTGTGGGGGACTGCTAACGTGTCGAGCCGCGTCCGCCGAGCGACTGTACCTACCTTAAGTCAGCATCTCTAGAAGCGCTGCTTGGCACATGGCTCGCATGCGCTCCGGATCTAATTCACGGTCTTGTGGAATTGCCGCAGCGTTGCGTACTAGGTCGCTCAATATGCCAAACGTACGATCGATAGTCTGATTGAGGTTGCGGACCCAGTTTTCGTGAAGCGATGCCCTGATTTCATCCTTCCAAATCTTGGCAAGGCCATCGAGGTCATCCGCGAACATCTCGATTGTGTCGTGTATGTACAGCACATCCTGTGCCTTTTTGTCGGGAAGACGGTCATCCTGGATTAGCAGTTTCTGGACTATGAAGCTAACGGGATTTGGAATTCGCAGATCGATTCGGGGGTCTGCTCCCCAGTTGGCGTCCAGCGTCACGCTCCACGGAGATCTGAGCAGAAGCTCCAGATATCGCAAGCGCTGTGCAGTTACGTCTGCCCTTGTCAGCGTGGCTATGGGTGTGCCGTCGCGAGCAATCGCACGACCGATTAGAGGGGTGAGAAATTCAGCATAAAAGCCGTTTGCCTCTCCGTTGCCTAATGTGTATTGGGAGACCGGCGGGCGATGGTTTCCGGTCAGTTCCTCTTGAAACCCGGCCTCGTGAAGGGGTGCTTTGATGCTGCCATCGAACTGCTCATTTTGGGCGAATGCCACGTCTGCATCCAACGTGGCCAACGGTTGATAGCTCGGCACGACAGATTGCGGATGCAATCGATAGAGGCGGTGAGCCCACCCCCCGACGAACACCAATTGATGCGCCCACGGCGATAGTGTCTTCACGAGTTTCGTAAACGCTTCGCGGTCGTTCATTCTTCCCCCAAGACGCCCGAGAGCACCTTGCGTTTGAGGAATTCTGCTTGTTCCGCCCCACGTGCGGGATGGGCAGATGCGTCCAGCCAAATTTGGAGCACGTCGGCAACGAGAACGCCTTCAATTCGCAGCGCACCGCGAAAGAGAGACTCCGGAGCAATGGCCTGCTTCAGAATGATCTTCGGCTGTTCGCCAGGTCCAGCCAGTACCAGCCCAGGCCATTCGGACTTGGAGGGTGAGGCAAGGCGACGAACGAAGAGGTGCGGTGGCGCGCCACTCACATGGCCGAGATTCAAAAGATCCGCTGCGGCGAACAGACCTATGCAGGCCTCCCCGCGAG
>JBKJQX010000182.1:0-10354 GCA_046594875.1 Vicinamibacterales bacterium | reverse complement strand
TTCGCCGACACCATGCGCGGCGGCCAGTACGTCAATAACTGGCGCATGGCGGAACTGCACGCGAAAGAAGCGCCCGATCGGGTGCGCGAGCTTGAAGCGTGGGGCGCGGTGTTCGACCGCACGCCCGACGGCAAGATCCTGCAGCCCAACTTTGGGGGCCATCGCTATCCCCGTCTGGCACACGTCGGGGATCGCACGGGCCTGGAACTGATTCGCACCCTGCAGGACCACACGGTCTATCTGGGCGTCACCGTCCATATGGAGCACACCGTCATTGACCTGCTGATGGACGAGGGTCGCGTGGCGGGCGCGCTGGCCTACGACCGCGAGCGAGGCCGGTTCCATGTGTTCTCGGCCAAGGCCGTGATCCTGGCCACCGGCGGCGTGGGCCGGGCCTATCGCGTCACGAGCAACAGTTGGGAAGGCACGGGCGACGGCCACGGGCTGGCATATCGCGCAGGCGCGGAACTCATCGACATGGAGTTCGTGCAGTTCCATCCCACCGGCATGGTGTGGCCGCCCAGCGTCAAAGGCATTCTCGTCACCGAGGGCGTGCGTGGTGAAGGCGGCGTGCTGAAGAACAGCGAAGGCACGCGCTTCATGTTCGGCGACATCCCCGACAACTACAAACCCCAGACCGCCGCCGACGCGGAAGAAGGCTGGCGCTATACCCAGGGCGACAAGACCGCCCGTCGTCCTCCCGAGCTGCTCACGCGCGACCACGTGGCGCGCTGCATCATGCGCGAAGTCAAGGCCGGCCGCGGATCTCCACACGGCGGCGTGTACCTGGACATCGCCTGGATCAAAGAGAAGATCGCGAACGCGCCGGAACACATCAAGCGCAAGCTGCCGAGCATGTATCACCAGTTCAAGGAACTGGCGGACCTGGACATCACGAAAGAACCGATGGAGGTGGGACCCACCACGCACTACATCATGGGCGGCATCCGCGTGAACGCCGACACGCAGGAGTCCACCGTGCCGGGCCTGTTCGCTGCCGGCGAGTGCGCGGCCGGCATCAACGGGGCCAACCGGTTGGGCGGCAACTCACTGTCGGACCTCATCGTGTTTGGCAAACGCGCCGGTGAGCACGCTGCCGCGCAGGCCAAAACGCAGGGCGCGCCACGGATCAGCGACGCCGCGGTCGATGCCGCGATGAAGACATCGCTCGAGCCTTTTGATCGTGGCCATGCCTCCGGCAACCCCTACACGGTGCAATCGGATCTGCAGGACACCATGCAGGATCTGGTCGGCATCGTCCGCCTCGAGCACGAAATGCAGGAAGCGCTGACACGCCTGGCGGCCTTGAACGCGCGGGCCGCGTCCGCGGGTGTTGATGGCCATCGCGAGTATCACGCGGGCTGGCACACATGCCTGGATCTGCGCAATCTCCTGGCCGTCTCTGAAGCCATCACACGATCGGCGATTGAGCGCAAGGAGAGCCGTGGCGGCCACTTCCGCGACGACTATCCCGACAAAGACCCGGCGTTCAGTCTGTTCAATGTGGCGGTCGCCCAGGCCGCCAATGGCGCCATGCGGGTCTCGCGAATTCCCATTCCGGAAATGCCGGCTGAACTCAAGCAGGTCATAGAGGATCAGAAACAGTAATGGCACAGGCGACCTTTCGAATCTGGCGTGGCGGCTCCGATGGCACCGGGGCGTTCGTGGACTACACCACGGAGGTGTCTGAGGGCATGGTGGTGCTTGACGCCGTGCATCGGGTGCAGGCTGACCAGGCCCCCGACCTGGCCTGCCGATGGAACTGCAAGGCCGGCAAGTGCGGCTCGTGTTCGGCCGAGATCAACGGCAACCCGAAGCTGATGTGCATGACGCGGCTCAATACCCTCGACCTCACAGAGCCTGTCACCGTGGAGCCGATGCGTGCGTTCCCGCCGATCAGGGACCTTGTCACCGACGTGTCGTGGAACTTCCGCGTCAAGCCGGGAATCAAGAAATTCAAGCCACGCAAGCCCGACGCCGCCGATGGCACTTGGCGCATGGCGCAGCGCGACATCGATCGTGTGCAGGAGTTCCGCAAGTGCATCGAATGTTTCCTGTGCCAGGACGTCTGTCACGTGGTCCGCGAGCACAAGAAGAACGACGAAGGCTTTATCGGCCCTCGCTTTTTCGTCTATTCAGCCGCGCTCGAAATGCACCCGCTCGACACCGACGAGCGCCTGCGTGACCTGAAAGACACCCAGGGCCTGGGCTACTGCAACATCACCAAGTGCTGCACAAATGTGTGTCCGGAACACATCCACATCACCGACAATGCGATCATCCCGCTCAAGGAGCGGGTGGTGGATCGGTTCTACGACCCGGTCACCAGGCTCTTGAGAGTGTTGCGGTCCTGAGTTCACGAGAGGAAAGGGGACGATATGTTCGCACTCAAACCCCTGTCACCTGCGGCGGCGCCGGCCGCCCTCGCCAAGGCAGAGCGCTATCGGTTGCTCAACGAGCCCGAGCAATGCCAGAGCATCTGTGAAGACGTGCTCCGGGCCGATCCCGGCAATCACGCCGCCAGCGTGATGCTCATCCTGGCCATTACCGACACCTTTCCCACCACCACCCAGGGTGCCGCCCGGGCGATGGAACTGGTGGCCGCACTCCCTGCCGAGTACGACCGTTCCTACTACTCCGGGTTGGTGGCCGAGCGGCGCGCGCGTGCGCTGCTCTCACATGGCGGCATGGGGCGCCGCGGCGCCACCCAATGGCTGCACCAGGCCATGGCGGACTACGAACGTGCCGACGCCCTTCGACCGCCAGACCATGACGATGCCCGATTGCGTTGGAACGCCTGCGCGCGGGTCTTCAACGCCCACCCCGATCTGCTGGCCGAAGACGACCAACCAAACACGCCCATCATGCTCGAATAACGTCATTGGGCCCTGCGCCGGTCCTGAAGCCACCGCCGCCTCCTCCGGTGCCGAGGCCTGTTCAGGACGGCGCACTTCTTGCAACCACCGCCTTTTCCACCATGCGTCGTCAAGCCGCCTTCGTCGGAATACTCATCGCCGTCACGGGCGCGTCCGCGCATCTTGCGGCACAGGCGCCGGCGCAACCGGTGCTGCGCTGGGGTGGCGACCCGGAAGGCGGCGCCCCCTTCGTCCAGGCCGACTCGCGCGATCCCAATCGCCTTGTCGGCTTCGACGTCGACCTCGCGGCGCTCATCGCGGGTGACCTCGGCCGGCGGCCGGAGTTCGTGCAGATCACGTTTCAGTCGCTGGATCAGTCGGCCCTGCGCGGCGATTTCGACATCGGCCTGAGCGGCATAGAGAACACGCCGGCCCGCCGGCGGATGGTGCCCACCAGCATCCCGTACTACGAGTTCAAGGAAGTGCTCACGGTGCGCGCGGCCGACCGCGACCGTTTCAAGACCCTCGCGGACCTGGCCGGTCGCAAGGTGGCCACGCTCTCGGGCACGATTGCGGCTGACATTCTCGGTCGCACCGCCGGCGTCATCGCCACGCCGTACGACGATGATGTGCATCCGTACAGTGATTTGGCAATTGGGCGTGTGGACGCGGTGTTGCTGGACCACTTGTTGGCCGACCGTGCCGTGCGGCGCGAGAAGGGCCTCCACACCCACCCCGAGGCCGTGGCCACGAGCCAGTATGTCGTGATCGTATCGCCGAAGAATCCCGGGATGCTCGACCGGGTCAACGACATCCTTCGCAGCGCCATGCGAGATGGCCGTCTCGAGGCGATCCTGCGCAAACAACCGCGTGTCTGGAACGACGACCAGCCGAGGTTGTTCCAGGCCATGACCGCCGCAAGCGCGGCGCCCGGCGAGACCAGTGCAGCGGTGTCCTGGTTCGAAACCACGTGGGCGTTTCTGCCGAAGCTCCTCAAGGCGGCATGGACCACGTTGTGGTTGTCGTGCCTCGCGATGGTGGGTGCGGTAGTCGTGGGCATCGGAATCGCGGTGGGCCGCGTGTATGGCAGCCGCTCCACGCGTCTGGTGCTGACCACGTACGTGGAGGTCATGCGCGGCACGCCCATTTTGCTGCAGCTCTTTGTCATCTACTACGGACTCGCCAGCATTGTCACGCTCGATGCCTACCTGGCGGCGCTGCTCGGCCTTGGCCTCAACTACGCGGCCTACGAGAGCGAAATCTACCGGAGTGCACTTGAGGCGGTCTCGAAGAACCAGCTCGACGCTGCCCGTGTGCTGGGACTGACCGAGGGGCAGGTGCTGCGGCTGGTGCGTACGCCTCAGGCGCTCCGGATCGCGCTGGCGCCCATGACCAACGATTTTGTGGCGTTGCTCAAAGACTCATCATTGGTGTCGGTCATCGCTGTGCCTGAGCTGGCCAAGCAGACCCAGATTTTCGCGACCAACATGGGCAGTTGGATCATCCCGGGCCTGCTGTGCGCAGCCCTTTATCTCGCGATGTCGCTGCCCGTGGCGTATGTCGCGCGGCGTCTTGAAGCGCGCTGGAAGGCGCCGACCACCGCATGAGCACCGTCCTTCAGGTACGCGGACTTCGGCTGCGGCGCGGCACACGCGACATCCTCGCGGGAGTGGACTTCGACGCTGCCCGAGGTGAGCTGCTGGTCCTGATGGGCTTGTCAGGCGCTGGCAAGAGCACCGTCCTGCGCGCGATTGCGGGACTCGAACGACTTGATGGCGGCGAGATTCACATCAACGGCGTCGAGCTCACGGCTGGCCGCCGCTCGGCGTCACCCGCCGCGCTCCGCCGCAAAATCGGCATGGTGTTTCAGTCGCACTCCCTCTTCGAGCACCTGACGGCCCTCGAAAACGTGTGCCTCGCGCAGGTGCATGTGCTGCGGCTTCCGCGCACAGAGGCGGAGGCCCGCGCGCGCGAGCTGCTCGATCAACTGGGTGTGGGCGAACGCGCGGACGCACTCCCCCGTGAACTGTCGGGCGGCGAGTCGCAGCGCGTGGCGATTGCGCGGTCGCTCGCCATGGATCCGTCGCTGCTGCTGCTCGATGAACCGACGGCGTCGCTTGACCCGGCACGCCGGAACGAGCTGGGCGTGAGCCTGCGCCGCCTCGCGGCCACCGGCCGTGCGCTCGTGCTCACGTCGCATGACGACGACTTTGTGCGTGAGCATGCGACCCGGCTCGTGATTCTCGCCGAGGGCCGTGTGGTGGAAGCCGGCGAGCCGCGCAAGGTGCTGGACTCACCCCTGCATCCGGCGACACGCGCGCTGCTCCAGCGACCCCCGTCCTGATTCACCAGCGTGACGCTCGCGATACTTGGCGAAACCGGCCGTCCGTCAGCAGGGTCGTTCCGGACGCGTCATCGGGCGACCGCCGCGCTGTTGTTGCGATTGTGCGACGCAGCGCGGAGCGCCCCCGTTGTCGGGTCCCGGCTGATGGCGACCCAGAGTCCTTCTCCGCCGAAGCGTACATCACTGGGATCAACTTCCCGGTACTGGTAGCCCACCGCGTCGAGTACTGACAGCGGAAATCGACCTTTCGGTACACGGAACGTCAACTGGCCGGTCTTCAAGTCTGTCTCCGGCAGCAGGAAATCGGCGGTGTTGATGGCGGCGTCCACCGTCATGCCGAAGTGCATGATGTTGGCGAGCGCCTGAAACGTGCGCTGGTGCAGGCCGGAGCCCATCGAGGCGAAGCCGAGCACCGGCGCGCCGTCCTTGAAGAGAATGCCGGTTTCTGTGGGCGCCGGCAGCCTGGCCCCCGGCGGAACACGCGCGATGGCGGCCTGCTGAAACGACCCCGGATCGCCGATCGAGATGCCGTCGATGTTGATCGCCGTGCGGCCCCAGTCCACGCAATTGATGCTCTGCGTGATTGCCGCGATGTTGCCGTCTTTGTCGATCACCACCACATCGTCTGAGTGGTGACCCTCGGGCGCCTTCCAGCGGAGCGGGCTTGCGCCGGCCTCGATCCGTTTCCACAGCTCCTGAGCGAACGCGGGTGAGGTGCGCGATGCCGGCGAGAAATCGAGGCCAGGATACATCTGGGCCTTGAGGGCCTGCGGCAGGTAACCGAGGGCGTTGACCTGGCTGACGGTGAGGGCTTTCTTCAGCGCAGCGCCGGACTTCGTCCAATGCGGGCCTGTGCCGAGCCCGGCGGCCACGGCCAGACGTTGTGCTTCGATCAGGTTCACGCCGCCGTCGTTGGGCGGACTGTTGGTGTAGATCCGGTAGGCGCCGAAGTCTGCCACGAGTGGTTCGTCCCAGGTGACGTCGTACGCGGCGAGGTCGTCAAGGGTCATGACTCCACCGTCGGCCTGCACAGCGGCCACAAGAGCCTTGGCCCACGCGCCCTTGTACATGTAGTCGGTGCCCTGCGCGGCGACCGCCCGCAATGTGGCTGCCAACGCCGGCTGTCTAAAGGTGTCGCCCTCGCGGTATGTGGAGCCGTCGGCCTTCAGAAACATCGCGCGCGTGGCGGGGAGGCGTGCCAGGTCCTCACGCCGGAACTCGAATTTGCCGGCGAGATGTCGGGTCACCGGCATGCCGCGATCGGCAATGTGAATGGCCGTGTCGAAGATGCGAGCGAAGGGGAGTGTGCCGAACCGTGCGTGTGCAGCGCCCACGCCCTTCATGAATCCGCCCACAAGCGCCGTGCGGCCACTGACAGCGGTGCCGCGCAGGCCTTCGGGCGATGCCATGTTGATGCCGCCAGGGATGGTGGCCGCGCTCGTCTCGCCGCGCACGGTGTTCCACTCGGCGTTCATCGTGTAGACCTTGCCGGAGGCGGCATCGTAGTACACGAGCGACATGATGCCGAAATAGCTGATGGGCGCACCGGCGGTGACAGCCACTTGCGTGACAGCGGCCGCCATGGCGGCGTCGATCGCATTGCCGCCGCGCGCAAGGGCTTCGAGTCCCGCACGCGCAGCAATGCCGTTATAGGCCACGGTGACCGCGCCGTTGCGGCCCGTGGCGACCGAGGCCGTGGTGCGGTCCACGTTCTGCGCCGCGATGAACCGCTCGTACTCACCCTTCGGCCAGACGCTCGGAGAGATATCAGCAACCGTTGTCGGCGCCTGAGCGCCGACTGACACTACGGACAGGGCTGACGCCAGCCAGATGACACGCCACTTCATAGAGGTTCCTCCGCGGGCGAATCATACCCCGCGACCTCTGTTCGGTGCGGGCCGTTGACGACGTATACTGAGCCTCATTTCCGGCAAGGAGGCTGCAGTGACGGGACGGATCGTTGTGTTTGTTCTCGGATTGTTCGCCCTCAGCGTCAGCGCCCGTGTCGCGGAACAGGCGCGCCCGGAGGTGGCGATGGCGCGCGCGGCCGATGCCTTTCTGGCCACGCTCGACGCCGCGCAACGAGCGAAAGTGGAGTATCCGTTTGATTCCGAGGAACGGTTCAACTGGCACTTCGTTCCGCGCGTCCGGAAAGGACTGCCGCTCGCCGAGATGACGCCGGCGCAGCGCGACGCCGCGGTCGTGCTGCTCAAGACCGGGCTGAGCGCGTCCGGCTACTCGCGCGCGGAAGCCATTCGCAACCTCGAGAACGTCCTGCGCGCGCTGGAGAACCGCATCTCGCGCGACCCGGAGCAGTACTTCTTCACCATCTTCGGCCGGCCAGATGCCGCCGCCTGGGGCTGGCGCTATGAGGGGCACCACATCGCGCAGAACTGGACCGTGGTGGCGGGCAAGGCGGTGGCGACGAGCCCGGCGTTTCTGGGCTCGAATCCGGCTGTCGTGATGGATGGGCCGATGAAGGGAACGCGCGCGCTGGCAGTGGAGGCGGATCTGGGCTGGGCGATGCTTGACGGCCTTCAGGGGTCCTCACGTGTGGCGGCGATTGTCGCTGGTGCAGCGCCCCTGGATATCGTCACCGGTAATTCGCGCAAGGCGGCGATCCTCCAGCCTGTTGGCTTGAGCGCCGGAGAGATGAACGTGAAAGAGCAGGGCCTGCTCATGAGCCTGATCGAGGCGCACGCGTCGGTGCAGCAACCGGCGCTCGCGGCCGTGCGGCTGGCGGCGATCAAGGCCGGCGGGTTTGAGAACGTCCGGTTTGCGTGGATCGGCGCGACGACGAACGCGCCCGGCGCGGCACATTACTACCGCATCCAGGGGCCGACGTTTCTCATCGAGTACGACAACACCCAGAACAACGCCAACCACCAGCACATCGTCTGGCGCGATTTCAGTGGCGATTTCGGTGACGACCTTCTGGCAAAACACTACGCGGCGGACCCGCACAGATGAAAATAATGATGCGCGCGGCCACCATGCTGGCTGCCCTGCTTGTGCCCACCTCGACAGCCGCGCAGGTTGACGCGACCGCCCTGCAGGGCGAAGCCGTCGAATGGCTTCAGAGCTACCTGCGCGTCAATACCGTGAACCCACCCGGCAACGAAATCGCGGGCGCGCGGTTTCTTGCGGCCATCCTCGAGAAAGAGGGCATTCCGTACGAAATTGTGGAGTCGGCGCCTGGACGCGCCAACATCTGGGCGCGCCTCAAGGGCGGCACCCAGCCGGCGCTTTTACTGTTGCACCACATGGACGTGGTGCCGGCCGACCGCCGGTTCTGGACCACTGACCCGCTTGCGGCCGAACTTCGTGACGGCCACCTTTATGGACGCGGTGCGCTTGACACGAAATCGACAGGCATCCTTCACCTGGCGTCGCTCGTGGCGCTCCATCGCTCGAAGGCCGCGCTCAACCGCGACGTAATCTTCATGGCCACGGCCGATGAAGAAGCCGGCGGCGAATTTGGCGTGGGTTGGCTCGTCAAGAATCGCGCCGACCTGTTCAAGGGCGTAGGGTTCGTCATCAACGAGGGCGGGGGTGGCCAGATCCAGGACGGACGCGTGCAGTTCGGCATCGAAGTGACACAAAAAGTGCCCTATTGGTTCCGCCTGACCGCCCGGGGCGAGCCGAGTCACGGCTCCAGGCCGAGGGAAACCTCATCGGTGATGAGTCTGGTGGCGGCGCTTGAACGCCTGCGTGTGTATAGTTTCGAACCGCGCATCAGCCCGGCGGTGGCGGCGTTCTTCAAGGGTGTCGCGCCGACGGCGGCGCCGAAGTGGCAACGCCGGTACGCCGACATCGACGCCGCCGTCCGGCAACCCGGCGTCGCCCTCGAGCTTCAGCGCGATGACCCGGCGATGCACGCGCTGATTCGCAACACCTGTTCCATGACCCGGCTGAGCGGCAGCGACAAGATCAACACGGTGCCCACCGAAGCATGGGCCGAGATCGACTGCCGACTCCTGCCCGACCAGAATCCCGAGGTGTTCATCAGTGAACTGAAGGCCGTGCTCGGCACCGCGATCGAGGTCGGCCAGTTGATGGGCTTCTCGCCCGCAATCTCATCGACCGACACCGATCTCTACCGGGTCCTCGAGGCCGTGAGCCAGCAGCACTTCCCAGGCGCGCCCGTGGTGCCGGCTGTGCAATCCGGATTCACGGATAGCCACTTTCTCCGCGACCTGGGCATGGCCGCGTATGGCTACGCGCCCATTGTGGTTCCCAAGGAGGACGCCGCCGGTATCCATGGCAACAACGAACGGGTCTCGGTGGAGAACATCCGCCGTGGTGTGACGATGATGCTCGACATCGTCGGGCGCCTGACGCAGGGCTGAGATCTATTTTTCAATGCCGGTGAGCTGCCACCTGATCAGCGACATCGGGATCAACCCCGCGCTGTTCAGTTCGTCGAAGAACGAGCGGAGCGTGAAGCTGTCACCGAGTTGCTGGGCGCGGTCTTTGATCAGTTCATCGATCATGGCCTTGCCGGTCACGTAGCTGGTGCCGTATCCCGGCTGTCGCAGATAGAGCTGCTGCTCGAACCCCAGGAGATCGAGGTCAGGCCGCATCCAACCGCGCGGCGTCCATTCCACCTGAAACGCCTTGGCTTGCTTGATGTCGAATTCGTTGGCTTGCGCATAGAGTGACGCCAGGCCGCGGGCGCACCGTTGCGCAAGCATGATCCAGACAATCTCGCGCGCCCTTGGGTTGTCGTCGTAATACCCGGCGTGCATGACCAGTTCTTCCATCGCGGTGGCCATGCCTTCCGAGCGGCTGTCCCAGACGTTGTAGAGCGTGGCGTTGCGGCGGATGACACTCGGGTGCGGGGCGGCCTTCATCCACGCGTGGTCAAACCAATGGTAGAAGTGCGTGAACAGCGTGATGGGTTCGAAGTGGCTGGCGATGCCGAAGAAGTTGCGCGTGGCCTCGGGTGTGTAAGAGCCGAGGTGCGCGCGCAACGCCGGGTCAAGGTAGTCCTGCACGGTGAGGACGTCCTTGTCTTTCAGAAACGCCATGTACTTGGTGGCGGCGGCGTTGGCGCGGCGGGTGTATTCCTCGGGGCTCGACGCGGCTGTCAGTTGCGGCAGTCTCCGGTTCCGCTGTTCCTCAAGCCGCAACGAGGCGTGGGCTCGCGCGAGTT
>JBKJQX010000219.1:0-13554 GCA_046594875.1 Vicinamibacterales bacterium | reverse complement strand
CAAGAAGGGAGCGCTTCGTAACCACATCGGGGACCTGGTTCCGAGTGTGCCGCCATATGCACGGTTGTCATCCGAAGGCGAACCAGGCAAGCCAGCCGGTTCGATGCGATTCCTGGTAAGAACCACGTTTGATGATCGAAAGAACTTCGAGGTGACAGAGCCGACATTTCGGCTCCTCCAAAGCATCGACGGCAGGAGTAGCCTCAATCTGTTGGCGGACCAGGCGATGGCTCACGACGCAGCAGGCAACCGGGATGACTTGATGGAGTCCGCGTTGACCTTGTGGTCCCGGCGGCTCATTCGCCTGACCCCTTCGACTGCGGCCAGATAGCTAGTACGACTCAACTGCTGATCGGCCGCGATGATCGATTTACAGGGGCCGCCAGGACCTTCTGAAGCAGATCGTTCAGTACCCGGTCTGAGTCGAAAAAATCACGAGCGAGTTCGCGCGCAGCCGTCGCATGGCGCGCGTAGTTCGCTTCAACCTCCCGAATTCCAGCAACCGCTTCGTCAGGAGTCCGGAAGGAAATCAGGCCCTCGCCGACCGGCAGGATTGAGCCAAACCCGGTCTCCTGAATCACTACTGGCCGGCCAGCTGCCAGGTAGCACGCGGACCGATCACTGAACCACCCTGGCTGGCCGACCACGTACCCGTTCTTTGCAACACTCCATTCCGCTCTCGACGACTGGATATACCGCCGGTAGCTGTCTAAATCGGCGCAGGCCTCGGTCGCTTCGACCGTCCGCCACCCGTGGCGAGCGAGGTCATCACGGGAGGCACCTCGACGACTCTCCCAGTTTTGATGCTGTGTCCGGCTGAACGCCACCTCTAGGACAGCTGGCGCCACACGACCGGGAAGATCGAGGCAAGCTTGGAATTCGAGGTCCTTCTGGCCGTACTGGCGTCCCGCCATGGCGAGAGGTTTGAAGCTGGTCCAACTCATTACCGTCGTGAAAGCGTCACCAGGCGACGCGGACGTTTTCCACTCATCGAGGACCACCGGCTGACGCGTCGGAATCCACCTATACGGGGTCGGGTTGGGGATCTGTTCCAGCCGTTCCCCAAAACTAAGATAGACATCATGCGCCGCCACCCGCTTCTGAAACTTCAGAAAGCCGCGCTTCAGCTGCAATCGCACCTGAGTGAACGTCGGATCGGTATCGATGTATGCAAGCCGAGGGATCCCGTGGTATTGCCAGGGCCGTCTCAAGGACCCGGACACATTCAGAAGGAGGTCGGCGGACGCGAGCAACTCGCGGCGCTTGGGTCCACTCAAGCCATACCAGCGATTGCGAACGGGGAAGTGGTAGGCCCAGCGATCCTGGAATCCGAAGCGTGCAAGCGTGCGCTCCAGATACTCGATGTTGTGACGTCCTTCCCAGTTGATTGAATCGTTCCGAGTCACTCCGTCGAGCAGATACGGCCACTCGCCCGAGTCCTCCAGATAGTAGACGTCATGCCCCAGACGCGCCAACCCGATCAGGTAGTGGAGGTAGTGCCAGGTCATGCCCCCGAGCGTGGGATGTTGCGCGATGAGTCCGGTGACGATGATCCGCATCAACGGGGCGCGGGGAGGGGTTGAGGCGCGACGGATGACGCATCGTCGATCAGACGGGAGAGCACAGCACCCGCGCCGAAGTAATCCGCCACAACCTCACGAGCCGCCCGGCAATGGGCGCCATAATGGGCGTGGAGATCGTCGAGCGCAGACAGGGCTGCAGCGGGGGTGTCGAAAGGCAGCACACCTCGGTCGGCGTGCAGCCACCTGGTGAAGCCGGTATTCTGGACCACGACTGGACGGCCGCTCGCCATATAGGCAGCGCTGCGTTCGCTGAACCAGCCACAATTACTGGCCACGTAGCCGTGCTTGGCGATCCCTAACTCCCCCTTGGACGACTGGATGTATGCCTGGTAGTCGAGCAGCGTACGCGGTCCTCCATCCAAGAGGCGCCAGCCATGCTCTCGGAGTGATTCACGGGGCGCCTCGTTGCCACTCAAGGCCAACTCAAAACTCTCCCGGCTGCGCCTCGGTAGGTCGAGCAACGGCGCCAAGGATTCCGCCTTCAGCCCGTACCGAATGCCCTCATGTTCGACCGGAGGGTACGTCTGCCACGACAGGACTGCGGTGAGGCGCCCATCGTGCTGACCGGGAGTCTCCGGCCAGGCCTCGACCACAATCGGCTGGCGCGTCGGGAACCAGGCAAACGAGTCGCCAGGAAGGCTGCTAGCACCGAAAGGGATGTTCTCGCCAAAAGTCGCAAAGATGTTGTGTTGTAGTGCGTGGTGCCGATCGATGGGATTCGTCAGCAGCCGAATCTGAGTAAAGCAGGGGTCGGTGTCGAGGTACACCCGGCGGGGGATACCCGCCAGCCAAGGGCGAATCGGGTTCTTGGCCGATACATTGACGAACAGGTCCGCATTCCGGCAAAACGTCGAAGCCCAATCAGCTGCAGGACCGTGCCACAAGCCGCCGTGAGACTGATAAAACGCCCATTTGTCTGGAAGCCCGACGGCAGCCATGGCCTCGCCTGCAAACTCCAGGCCTTTGACTGGGTCGGCGCCGCTCGTGCCTGTCTCGGGATCGAAATACCATTCATCCTCGCCGGAGTCGAAGAAGCAGCTGTCCTCGACGTAGAGAACGTCATGCCCCAAGGCTGCCAATCCCATCAGGTATTGAAGGTAGTGCCACACCTGCCCACCCAGGGGCGCGCGAACAATGTAGCCGCCGACGACGATCCGGAGGCGGTTCTTATGCACTTCGGGGGGCCGTTTCGTCGAGCAGCTGAGCGTAAATCCGGCGCATGTGATCCGCCACCAGGTCATAACGGAACTGGAGGACACGTTCCCGTGCGGCGCTCCCAAGCTCGGCCGCGTGGGCTCGGTCCCGTAGCACGTGTAGCACTCCGTCGGCGAGTGAATCGCTGTCCCACTGGCGCGTGAGGACGCCTGCGTCGCCCATCATCTCCCGGACGCCGCCTACATCGGTTGCCACCACCGGAAGGCCACAAGCCATGGCTTCGAGAATGGCGTTGTTAGCGGTCGCATAACTCAGGGAGAAGATTCCAACCCCTGCCGTCTGGTACATTGTCCTGAGCTCTTCGTCGCTGATCCCGTCGTAGTATTCGACACGTTCGTCGGTGAGCTTCGGGTTCTCTCCGCCTTCCATGCGGGCTCCGACAGCCTTCAGGCGAAATGTCGGAAACTCGGCATAGATTCGGTCGAGCGCGCGCGACAAAGATGCTGGATCGCGGTGATGAGCCCCCACGGTGATTCCGACGAGCTCGTTACTGAACGTGTCGGCGGGCTTGTAGAAAGTCGAATCGATCCCGTGCGGCGCGACGAAAATCCTGTCGGCTGGCAGCAGCTTCTCAAAGTAGACCCGTTGACTCTCTGAAACCAGGATGACCGCATCAAGGTCAGGCACGATTGCGCCGACCTGCAACCAGTCGAGCGCATAGTCGGGCTCGTGAAACGTCGCGATTAACTTGTTTTTTCTGCGCACTCGAGGCACGCGCCGGAGAAGCCACACGTCTGTGTCACCGTAAAGTACGTGGTAGACCGAATTTCGGTGGGTCATCATGTGAAACGCCGCAGACGTCTCGATCAGGAAGATCCCTGCTGAGTACAACGGGCGCGGCGTGATTTGACTGACTTTCCAGTCCAGCCACTTCCCCACATCTCCAATCCCCGGCAGGCGTCCTAGCTTCTTTGTCAGGAAACGTTGGCGCACAAGGGACGGAACGCTTCGGGCGCAGAAGGCTCCAAACTGTTCATACCCGGAGAATCGGCTGTGGTGTTTATAGCGGGGTCCGATTAGGAAGGTACGGTCTGAGACGTCCTTCAATTCTTGCCCGGAGAGCGGATCCAGATTCGTGGTCTGCATACTGAAACGTTTTACTCGACGTTTTGAATGAGCTTGGTAAGGACTTTGGCGGAATCGAAGTACTCCTCCGCCACTGCTCGCGCTGCGCGGCAGTGATGACCATACCGAGCGTTGACGTCCT
This sequence comes from Vicinamibacterales bacterium, assembly GCA_046594875.1. Classification (GTDB taxonomy): domain Bacteria; phylum Acidobacteriota; class Vicinamibacteria; order Vicinamibacterales; family SCN-69-37; genus SYFT01. The sequence continues at coordinate 9,549 of JBKJQX010000219.1, read as the reverse complement.
CGATTGCTGCCTGGGCCTCGTCGACGGTTTCATAGGACAGCAATCCAAGCCCGGTCTGCAAGACGTCCGAAAACCCTGTGTCCTGCAGAACCACGGGCCGGCCACTAGCAAGGTACGTCGCGCTTCGATCGCTGAACCAACCACATCGGCTGCGAACGTAACCATGCTTAGCGACGCTGAATTCGGCTTTCGATCGACGAACGTGGTCTTGGTATTGCTGCGGACTCCGAGTCTCGGCCTGCCCGTCCACAATGATCCATCCATGGTCGCGCAAGCTGTCTGGCACAGAAGTGGGATCGAACATCCCCAGTTCAAACTCGGCAGCCGTACGCCTAGGCAAATCCAGGATCGCCTGGAACGATTCAGACTTCATGCCGTACCGCACACCGTCCGACTCCTCATACTTGAAGCTGTCCCATGCGAGGAGGGTCGTGAACTTGCCGGAATCTCGTCCGACGGTGACCGGCCACTGGCCCAGAACAATGGGCTGACGGGTGGGCTGCCAGTGCAATCCGGCTGTTGGGCTGCTGCTTCGAGGGGTGCCTACATTCTCTCCAAACGTGAAAAAACGATTGTGCCGTTCCGCTAACGCCTTTCGATAGGGGTTCGAAAGAATCCGCACCTGCGAGAACGTCGGGTCGGTGTCCAGAAAGACCCGCCGAGGAATCTGAAGAAATGGTTCCCGGACCGGGTTCGCCGCTGACACGTTCAGGAGGAGATCAGCTGAGCGACACAGGTCGGGCACTACCCCTGCTGCCGGACCATTCCAAGTCTCTGAGCTGGCGTCATAGAGCGCCCACTTGTCTTCGAGGGGTGTCTCTCGCAGCGCGGCGGTCGCAAATCCCATCCCCGGCTCCGGAGCAGAGCTCATCTGTCGGGTCTCCGGATTGTAGAACCAGGGCGCGTCGTCTTCCTCAAAGAAGCAGCCGTCCTCAAGGTAATAAACGTCATGGCCGAGTTCCGCAAGGCCAAACGCAAACTGAAGGTAGTGCCAGCACAATCCCCCAAGCGGCATCCGGATCATGTACCCGAAGACAATGATCTGCAGTCGACTTGCAGGCGTGATGGCAGCCCTGGTCTCGCTCATGTGAGACCCGCCGCCGTGCCAGGCTGGATAGAAGGCAAGGCCCGAGCCTTCGACTCAATCAGCCGACCGTGCTCGAGGCGCAGCACAAGATCGCAGTTCTCGAGTGTGCTCAGCCGGTGCGCGATCATGAAAGTCGTTCTGCCCTCGATGAGCCGCTCCATCGAACGCATCACGATCGCCTCGGTCTTGATGTCAATCGCGGACGTGGGCTCATCGAGGATCAGGATCGGCGCATCCTTCAGGAACGCCCTGGCAAGAGATATTCTCTGACGCTCCCCGCCCGAGAGCCGAGTGCCCCGCTCACCGACCGTAGTCTGATAACCCTCGGGTAATTCGTTGATGAATTCGTGTGCCCCAGCGGCCTGCGCCGCGCGGACAATCTCGTCTTGCGAGGCGTCTGGACGGGCGTAGGCGATGTTCTCTCCGATCGTGGTTGAGAACAGTACGGGCTCCTGAAGCACGATCGCGAACTGGGAACGCAGATCGGCGACTCGGTAGTCTCTCAGGTCAATGCCATCGAGTTCGATCCCGCCACGGGTCGGATCATAAAACCGCATCAGGAGGCTGACCAGGGTTGTCTTGCCGGCGCCAGTCGTCCCCGCGATTCCCACCTTGGTTCCAGCTGGAATATCGAAGCTGATGTCCTCGAGGACGTGCCGTTCCGGCTCATAGGCAAAGGACACGCCCTTGAACCGGACATGGCCCGCGGCCTTGCTGAGCGAAACGGCTTCAGGCCGCTGCGCGACGTCGGGAGCCTCGTCGAACAACGCTAGCGCGCGTCGCGCACTGGCCAGCCCGGACTGCATGTCGGCGAGGTTCTTACTGAGATCCTCCAACGGTCGATACAGCTGTGTCAGGTAACCCAGTACCAGGAGCAGGTTGCCGAGGGAGAGCTGACCGGACCGAACGTGACGGATGCCGAAGTACAGGCTTGCCGCCATCGCGAGTCCCAGGACCAACGCGACCAGGAAATAGAATCCCGATCCGAGCATGGCCATCCGCACTTGCTGGCGCGCGCCTCGACGCGCCCACATGACGAAACGTTCCTCTTCATGATCCTCGCGGCCAAAAGCCTTCACCACGCGAACCGCAGCAAGTGCCTCATGGATGACGGCCGCCGCTTGGCTCTCAGTCTCTTTCACCCGGGTCCAGCCGCTGCTGAGGCGATTGCGGTACGCACCGGTGAGCAAAAACAGGGGTGGACACGCTCCCAAGGCAATCAGTGCGAGCACGACATCGATGCGAAACGTGACAAACAGCATTCCGGCAGTCGTCAATACCGACGTCACAATCGGAATCAAACTCCAGACGATAATCCCGTTCAGAGCCGGTGCATCGTTCACGATGCGGTACAGGGAGTCGCTGGTTCCTCGAATCTCGTGATACGAAAGTGAGAGACGCTGCGTGTGGCGGAATAGTTGTGCACGCACACTGAGGACTAACCCCTGGGCAAGGTGTGTCGGCAACACCCAGTTCGCCAGGTGAATCGCCTTGTCTAGCGACATGATCACGACCACAAGAATGGCAACGACCCACGTGAGATTCTCCGGTGTACGCGCTATCCTCGACGGGACCAATGCATCCAGGAAATACGGGAGCGGCTGGGAATTGATCACGGAATCGACCGCGACCTTGACCGGCAGCGGCGTCAAGAGCAGCATGGGAATCGCAAGCAGACACAGAAGCCACACTCCCACGATCTGCCGCCAAAACGGCCGCGCGAACCCCAGCAGCCGGGCGACGAGCGCGAGGTCTGACGATGAGGAGGACTTCATCTCTGCCCGCACCGTGATTATGCCTTCGTCGCTTTGAGTCCGGCGAACACAGCGCAGCCGGCCTGCGTGATGAGTTGATACGAGAGCCAGATGCCGGCCAACCCGGTCGCGCCGCTGGCCACCCAGGCGCCGTCCATTGCAGCCACGCTCGACAGCACGATCATGATCACCGCGACTGCGGTGCCAACCTTCGAAACCTGCGGGCGGATCCGGAACCTCACGTACTGCGTTCCGGCGCCGTGATCCTCCACCGCCATCAGCAACCGCGCTCCGCCAAGGAATCCGCCATCGATCTGCAAGTCCCAATCGTCGTAGTCCCCGCCCAACTGCAGCGGCACACCGCTGCGCCGCAGCGAGTCGTGCACCTGAGCCAGGCGCAGTTCTGGCGCCACCCAGTCACCGGTCCACACCGCCACACTCCGGGTCGATGGCCAGGTAAACCCTTCGGTGGCGCGGTTGCGCCATAACGTCAAGCCATGTGCCACGCGGCCGTGCAGGCGCGCCGCTGGCTGCAAGACGTGGAGAAAGGCAGTGAGCGCCCGTAGGGGGAAGAGCCACGGCTGAGGCGCACCCGGAAGACTCGAGAAGTGCGCGCTGGCGGCGCTCTTGCAGGCGTTCAGGATGGGGACGGCGGACGCCAGAGCCAGGAACGGTATCGCGAGCAGCAGCGGGCGCCAGAACACACCCAGCACGGAGAGAAACAGCAACCAGACAATGACGAGATAAGATTCGGGCATCGCGAACAATGTCTGAACGCTGCCCGGCTCGGACTGGTAGAGCGACTGAAACGGCGCGCTGCCCGCCCGGCCGTGATACACACGCCAGGCGGTCCCCCACATCAGCGTCTCGCCCGGGCTATACACCCGGCCTCGCCAGGTCACGTGCCCTGTCGTGTTGTACTTCTGAGGCCACTTCCGCTCGAGGAGCGCTTCGGCCTTCCCGTAGCCGCGTTGCTGCCGCCAATATGTCCTGACCGCGTTCCGCGAGTGATGCCAGACCTGAGCGGTGGGACTGAACCCGAGCTTCCAACCCCGTTCGAGAATACGCCAGCACAAATCCACATCGTCACCGGCCACACGGAATTGCGGGTCAAAGCCCCCGATTTCCTCCAGCGCCGCCCGGCGGAAGGCCATGTTGCACCCAGGGATGTGCTCCGCTTCGGTGTCGGAAAGGAGCACGTGAACCGGGCCGCCCGGCGCGTTCCCCACGCACGCAGCCACCGCTCCATCTCCGGCGGGAGGGATGTTCGGCCCGCCCACACCTGCGTACTGGCCGTCGCGGAACGTTTCGGCGAGGTAGGTGAGCCAGTCGGGATCCGGATACGCGTCATCGTCAGTGAACGCGACAATTTCTCCGGTCGCCGCCATCCATCCGGTATTGCGGGCGTTACTGAGCCCCTGGTTATCGGTCCGGATCAACTTGACGGCGTACTCCGCCGCAATCGCCGCGGTCGTGTCCGTTGAACCATCGTCCACCACGATCACTTCGAAGTCCGGATACCGAACTTTCGACAACCCCTCGAGCGTGTCGCGAATGTTGGCGCTACCGTTGTAGCTGCACACGACGACCGAAACCCGTGGCCAGTGCCGGTCGGAGGAAAAAGGCACCTGTTCGAACGCCTGCCGCACGGCTGCCAATGCGGGTTTGGGGCTCCGGTCACGCCCGGTGATGCCGAACAGCCAGTCATCGACTTCAGCGCCGCCGCGGTGCCACTCGTCGGTCCATGAAAAAATGAACACGCCGACGCAGCCGCATTCGAACGCCGCGCGAATCTGCCATTGGAGGACCTCGGCCTGGACAGCCTCGCCATTGCGCATGCTGTCGATCCCCACTTCGCTCATGATGAGCGGTCTATCCCCTGCGATATTCTGCAGCCGTGGCAAGTAGGCACGCAGAGACGATTCGGCCTCGAGGTAGACGTTGAAACAGACGAGATCCAAGAACGGAAGCTGCAGATACTCCGTCGTCGGGTAGTTGACGTATGTGACGATGCCTTCGGGGTCCTCAGCCTTAATTGCGTCGCACATCGCCTCCAGGTATCGCTCGACCCGCCGGCGTCCGATCCAGCGCACCATGTAGGCGGGGATCTCGTTCCCGATCGCGTAGCACAACAACGCGGGGTGTCCCGTGACGGCCCGAACCTTTTGTCGAACGATGCCGGGAACGTCGGGACTGCCTTTCTGGTCGATCAGATAGCCGGCATACTGCTCTGCCGACAGGCCCACCATGACATACAGCCCGTGGCGGAGCGCGGAATCGAGCAGTGATCGCGGCGGCATGGTGTGGGGAATGCGCACGGTGTTGACCCCGTTCGCGGCCATTTGGGCGAAGTCACGATCTATTTGTTCGTGATCCCAATACTCCTGCTTGCTGGCATCGGGGCGGAACGCGCCGTAGGTGACTCCGCGAACGAAGAGCTTCTGATCGCCGACAAAGATGAACTTGCCCTGAACCGACGGGCGACCAGTTTTGGGACGCGCAGGCTCAGAGGCCGGAGGGACGACCACTTGCCCGACGTTTGACGGGATAGCCAAGCTGCTGATTTTACAGCACAACGCGGGAAGACGAACCACCCGTTTCGTAAGTGGCCATCGCTCGGGCCGTGGGCCTGAAGGCGTCGTGCCGCCGAAATTACAAAACTGGCCCAGGCCGGCCCTTCCAGGACTCAGCGACGACGTGTGGAAGCGCTTCTCAGACGGCGGTCGGCTGTGGGCGCCAAAGGTCGCGCTACAGTAGTGCCGATGAGTTCCCGCCTTCGCAGGATACGGGTTTCGGCACGCATTCGCGCCGGGCGCGCGAGATCGCGGAGGAGTTTTTTGATGCCAGCATGGTGTTGTCGCGTCTGGTTGAGGAGGCCATGAAATGACCCTGACGCCCCCACGCCCCTGGGCGCCTGACGCCCCGGTTCGCGAGCGATACCTTGTGTTTGGCAGCCCCCAGTTGCTTGAGCCGGAGATTGAAGGCGTCGTCGCGGCAATGCGGTCAAGCTGGATCGGCACGGGCCCACGTGCCAAGGAATTTGAACAGGCTTTCGCCGCCTACCTCGGCACACCGCACGCGGTGGCCGTGAACTCCTGTACTGCGGCACTGCACCTCGCGTTCGTGGCCATGGGCATCGGGCCCGGTGACGAGGTCATCGTGCCCGCCATGACCTTCGCCTCCACCGCCAACGTCGTCATCCATGCCGGTGGCACACCGGTCTTCGCCGACGTGGATCGATCGACGATGTGCCTGGACGCAGACGACGCCGCGAAGAAGATCACGCCGCGGACCCGGGCGATCCTTCCCGTCCACTTTGCCGGTCGCGCCTGTGACGTGGACGCCCTGATGGCCCTGGCGACCGCTCACGGCCTGCGCCTCATCGAAGATTGCGCGCATGCCGTCGAGACCCTGGTGCGAGGGCGGCACGTGGGAACCTTTGGCGACTTTGGAGCATTCAGCTTCTACGCCACGAAGAATGTCGTCACCGGCGAAGGCGGAATGATCGTGACCGCAAATGCCGAGTGGGCGGCGCGAGTGCAGCGCCTGGCCCTGCACGGCCTCAGCGCAGACGCCTGGAAACGGTTCTCGGACGCGGGCTTCAAGCACTATGAAGTAATGGAGGCCGGATTCAAATACAACATGATGGACCTGCAGGCGGCCATCGGCCTGCCTCAGCTCGCGCGTGTGGAGGCCAACCTGGTCCGCCGCGAGGCCATCTGGGCGCAGTACGATCTGGCCTTCGCGAACCTTCCGGTGTTCCTGCCGGCGCCTGCGGCTGCCCAGACCCGCCACGCGCGCCATCTCTACACTCTGATCCTGGACCTCGACAGGCTGCGAGGCTCGCGTGACGATGTGCAGGCCGCCCTCCACAAGCAGTTCATCGGGACGGGCATCCACTACCGCGCGCTGCACCTGCATCAGTACTATCGGGAGCGCTTTGGCGCCAGAACCGGTACGCTCGAGAACGCAGAATGGCTGAGTGACCGGACGATTTCACTACCGCTGGGTCCCCAATTGACCGACCTCGACGTCGAGGATGTGATTTTCGCCGTCCGGCGGACGCTGGAGCACTTTTCGTGACGACCCAGGCGTCGTAAACTGTGGAAACCCGAATGACCGGGGCCGGACAGAGGATTGGCAGTGATGAGCATGTTTCGACGCATCGCCGGTGGCGCAGTTGTAGTCGTGGGCAGTTGGGCGGCGCTGTCGGCGCAACAAGCCGCACCCGCGGGAAGCCAGGCGACTGCCTCGCCAGTCCTCGAAACGGTTGACCAATATCAGGGTGCCGCCGCCGAACACTTCTTGGCGAAAGCCAAGGTGAAGACGATCAAGGACATCGGGATGGGCGTCACGCTCCCGCAGAAAGTCACGCTGGAGCTTGACGGCGTCACGCGATTTGCCGCATTCAAAACGATCGACGAGAAGCGGCAGGGCATCACCCAACTGGGCAACGCCCCGCCCGACATGAACTTCCAGGACAGTTGGCAAACCGAGATCCCCGGTTACGTCGTGGACATGATCATCGGCCTCGGCATGGTGCCCGCAACCGTGGAGCGGCGAATCAATAACCGCGTCGGGTCGCTGCAGTGGTGGGTGGTCTCGATGATGCCGGAGGCCGAGCGCGTGAAACAGAAGGTGCAGCCGCCGGACAAAGAAGCGTGGGACCGGGTGGTACTGAAGATGCGGCTGTTTGATGCGCTCATCTTCAACGTCGATCGCCACGCCAACAACATTCTCGTGACCCACGACTTCCAGTTGCGGCTGATCGATCACTCACGATCGTTCCGGCCCCAGCGCCAGCTCCGCGACCCACAACTACTGACCCGTTTCTCGAAGTCGTTGCTCGAAGGACTGGGGCGGCTCGAGCTCCAGGACCTGCGCAAGCGGCTCAACCGCTACCTGTCGGCGGCACAGATCAATGGACTGCTGCAGCGGCGTGATGCGATTCTCGAACTCGCGCGCCAGCGGGTCGCCGAGTTGGGTGAAGCCGCGGTGATTTATCCCTGAGGCCCGCGGGGGGCCGCAAGCGGGCCCCCACCAATCGACGGCTGCAGAGGCTCCCGCCGGCCTTCGTAGATCACGGTCCAGGTGCTGCCGTGAATCTCCAGGGCTGATGGCACGCCCTTGGAGTAGAACTCGCCGTTGAGCATGCCGGTGTCGATCTGGACGATGCGGCCTTCGTAGCTGGCGCGCATGCGGAAACCCTCGGGGACCGTGTGCCCCACGACGAGCGCGCGCGCGCCGAGCGCGGCCAGGATGGCCTCGACTTCCACGGGGCCGATACCCGGCGTCCCATCGACGAGACCGCGGTACCACAACGGCCCGTCAGTGCCCATCAGGAACGACGCCTCAATGCCGGGATCGGCCATCGTCATCGTGCCGAGCTCCGCGCGAACCCTCGCGTTGATGCCCGCACACCCCAACGGCGCGACCGCCGGGCTGGCACCGCCATGCATGAACGCGATGCCGTTGATCTTAATCATCGTGTCGCGTTCGCGCAGCCAGCGCCCATAGTCGGCCTTTGGCGCAAACGCCAACTGCATTTCGACAAGCCCCAGCGGTGTGGTGTTGAGGAACTCGGCCCGGAAGGCGCGCGCGTCGAACTTCGTGCCGGCCGCCCGGGCCTGCTTCTCGCTCTCGGCCCGCAACAGTTCGTAGTAGCGATCGCGCAGACTCTCTGACTCCGGGGTCCGGAATGCCGCGAACTCGCCGGGGCCGACATCACGATAGAAGCTGAGCACCCGCATGGCTTCGTGATTGCCCAGCAGGGCGTGCACCTGGCCGCCGGCCTTTGCGGCCTCCTCGGTGAGCTTCCGTAACAGGTCGATGATCTTGCGCGAATCGGGTCCGCGATCGGTGATGTCGCCGGTCTGCACGAAGATGGCACGTCCGCCCACCCAGCGCCGGCGCGAATCGATCAGCTTGGCCTCGCGCAGAATGGCCACGAACTTGTCGAAGGCGCCGTGGGCATCGCCCACGGCGACAATGCGCTCGGTGGTCTGGATGTCGCACGGTCCCCCGGCGACAATGGACGACACCGGCGGGGGTCCCGACTGGGCCACCGGGCGACCGCCGGCACACGCCCACAGGGCGGCGGCTACGGCACTGGCGGACAGGAACCCTCGGGACGCGCGCCACGCGTGGCTGTTACCCATGCCTCATTATCGCTGAACCGCCATCACCGTGACGGTGCCCGACTGCTCCCACGCCACGATGGTGCGGCGCTCGAGCGCTGCGACCGCGGGGAAACGCCCGGCCCCCACCGACGCAGGCGCCCTGCCCTCACGCATCAACATGATGCCGGTTGGCGAAGTCCACACCACGTCCAGATGCCGTCCCGCAAGCGCAAGTGCGGGATCGCGCCCGGTCCCGATGCGCCGTTCCAGCGTGCCAAGGGTGTTCAGGAAGATCCCGTCCTCGCGGCGCCAGACCGAGACCACATCCGGCGGCTGAAACACCACGCCCCCGCCGTCCATCGGGCAGGCATCGAGCTTCCACGAACCGGTGCCCACCTTCTGCGCGGGCCGGTAGCTCACACCGTCGCCGGAGCGAGCCACGTACATGTCGCGGTTGCCGTTCAAGGTGTTCCGGAACATGACCGCGATCGCCCCCCCGGCGTCAATGGCCACCGACGGGTGACAGCACTCGCAGACACTGCCGGAGGGCGACGCGTAGGCCAGGCGGTCGGCAGACCATGTCAGACCG
>JBKJQX010000209.1:0-11235 GCA_046594875.1 Vicinamibacterales bacterium | reverse complement strand
GGAGTGCGGCGACGGAAATCATAGGCGCGATTGTAGGTTGCGGCCTGTAGAATCTCAAGCCTTGAAGGAGTTACCGATGAGAATCGCTGGAGTTTCCCACCGAAGTTGGTGGATGTCGGCCGTCGGTCTGGCCGTTTTCGTCCTGGCGGTGGTCACGGCCCCAGCCCAGCAATCGGTGACCGACACCCGAGACCCGAAACAGGCTCAGGACGAAGAATTCGCGAAACTCTACAAAGAATGGACGGGAAACCCCATTTACGGCAGCCCGCTGGTGGACCACCTGCCGAAGGTACCGGGCATCCCGACGCCTAAGGACGTGCTGGGGTACTACATCGGAGCACCCGGGAAACTCACCTACTACGAAGACATCCTCAAGTATTACCGGGCGCTGGCCGCGGCCACACCCCGGGTGCGGATTGAATCCATCGGAAAGTCGGATGAGGGCCGGGAGCTGGTGGTGGTCTGGGTGTCTTCCGACGCCAACATCAAGGGCCTGCAGGGCAACCGCGACAACCTGGCCAAGCTGGCTGATCCCCGCGGCTTGAGCGAGCCGCAGATCAAGAACCTCATCGCCACCACCAAGCCGCACTACCACCTCATGGGCGGCCTGCACTCAGGCGAGCTGGGCCCCCCCGAGATGCTGATGGAGCTGGTCTACCGGCTGGCCGTTGAAACGTCGCCGCTCATCTCGCAGATTCGCAACAACGTGATCGTCTCGGTCACCCCGGTGGCCGATGCCGACGGACGCGACCGCAACCTCGACTGGTTCTACAAGGGGCTGGACGAGACCGCAGCGGCAGCGGCCGGTCAGCCTGGCGCCGTGGGCGGCGGACGCGGCGGCGGTGGCGCGGGCGTGCCCTATTGGGGCAAGTACGTCTACCACGACAACAACCGCGACATTAACCTCTCGCAGATGCAGATGCGCGGCCTGGGCGACTGGTACTTCACCGCCCACCCGCCGATCATGCACGACCTGCACGAATCGCTGACGCTGCTCTACACCTATAGCGGTGGCCCGCCCCAGAACCCGAATCTGGACCCGATCCTCTTTTCAGAACTGCCCTTCTTCTCGAACTTCGAGATGGCGCAGATGACCAAGTACGGGATGCCGGGCGTCTACACCCACGCGTTCATGGACGGCTGGTCGCCGGGTTACCTCGGGTCGCTCGCCTACAACCACAACGGCCTGATGAAGATGTACGAGACGCAGTCGGGCCGCGACCTCCCGACGCCGGCCGCGCCTTCAGCGACCGCTGCTGCACCTGCCGCAGGTGCCGGGGCGCCGCCGGCGGCAACCGCGGGTGCCGGTGGTGGCCGCGGTGCAGGACGCGGCGGTGGCCGTGGCGCGGGTGCGCCTGATGCGGCCGTGGGCGCCGGACGAGGCGCTCCGCCTGCCGGAGCTCGCGGCGGCGGCCGGGTGGGTGGCGTACCCACCGGTGCCGGCGGCGGTCAGCCGCGCGAATGGTATCGCGGCCTTCCGGTGCCGCCCGATGCCGTGGCCAACTTCACGCGTCGCAACAACGCGAACTACATGCAGACGGGCGTGCTCTCGGCCCTGCAGCTCACGTCGATGTTCCCGAACCTCGTGGTCGAGAACTTCTACATGAAGACCGCCAACTCCATCAAGCGCGGCCTCGACAATCCCCCACACGCGTATGTGATTCCCGTGCAGCGTGACATGACGCGCGTGGCGGAACTCATCCGCATCATGGGCATCCAGGGCATCGAAGTGAGCCAGGCCACCGCAGAGTTCAAACTCGGCGAAGAAACGTACCCGGCGGGTTCGTACCTCGTGAAAGCCGGCCAGCCCTACTGGAACCTCGCGAAGAACCTCTTCGAGAAGCAGGACTATCCCGACGAGCGTCTCTCCACCTACGACGACTCGGGGTGGACGATGGGCCCGGCGATGGGCGTGGATGTACGCGAGATCAACAACAAAGATGTGCTGGAGGTGGGGACGAAGGTCGTGAAGACGTCCACCCACGCGGCCCGCATTATCGGTTCCGGCACGGCCGGTATAGCGGTGGCGCACCTGGGTTCGAACAACATGGTGTCGTTCCGCTACGCGGTGCGCAACGTGCCGATGAAGGTGGCCAAAGCCAGCTTCACGGCCTCGGGCATGGACTTCCCCGCCGGCTCATTCATCATCTCTACCCCGTCCGACATCGCGGCCGTGCGTGCGGCTGTTGAGAAGTTCGGCCTGACGGCGGCGACGCTTGCGTCCATTCCGACGGTGGCGACACACGACGCCGACGTGCCTCGCGTGGCCATCTATTCGCAGTGGGGTGGCACGCAGGAACTGGGTTGGTACCGGCACGCGTTTGACCAGTTCGGCATCCCCTTCGACCTCATCTACAAAGAGCGGGTCATGAAGGGCAACCTGAAGGCCGACTACGACGTGATTGTGATGGCGTATCAGGGCATCAATCGCCAGTCGGTGATGCAGACGGCGAGCGCACGCCCTGTGCCATACATGAAGACGGACAAGTACAAGTTCCTGGGCATGTATGGCGAATCACCCGACATCACGGGCGGCTTCGGCCAGGTGGGCGTGGATGCGTTTGCGGCCTTCCTTGAGGGCGGCGGCACGCTCATCGCGGCGCACAATGCGGTACGGTTCGCGATCGAGTTCGGCTTCGCGAAGACGGTGGACACCGATCAGGTGGCGGGCATCACGGCGCAACGTCCACTGGTGCAGGCCGAGATCTCGAAGGCCGACCATCCCGTGTTCTACGGCTACGGCAACAAAAACTTCGCCGTGAAATACGTGAACGGCCCATTCCTGCGTGTGGGCATGGCGGACCAGGAGAACATCCTCGCCCGTTACGTCGGTGGCGACTCATCGGTCATCTCGGGTTTGATGACCGGCGCGGATGTGCTGTCGCAGAAGGCCCTCGCGGTTGATGTGCCCGGCGCACGCAACGGCAAAGGCCGCGTGCTCCTGTTTGCCAACAACCCGATCTACCGGTGGCAGAACCACGGCGAGTTCAACATGATCTTCAACTCGATCGTGAACTGGAACGATAGATAGAAATCCTGAGGGAGTCGTACGTAGCTCGGGCTGGTTCTCAAGCCCGAGAGCGTCCTCGGCCTTGAAGCCCAGGCCGAGCTACGTTCCGGACGGCGAGCCCCTTCGCCAGGCTCTTCGCACCAGGGTGTGCCACCTGAAGCCGCTGGCTTGAGGCGGCGCGTATCAACCTGGCGTCGTACGCAATGAATGCCTCGGGATCGTCTCCCAGTGACAATGCCGTGGCCAGATGAATGGCGTCGAGTGTACGCAGATGAGGATCCCGAATTGCCGCCGCCAGAGACAAGACAGGCTCATCGACTCGGATGAGCACCAGCCCGGCCAGGACCGCATCGGCGCGCGTCCGTTGAGACGCCGTGGCGCCAGCCCGTCTGAGCGCGCGGTGCACTTCAACCCGAGCGACGGCTGACGACACCCGATCAGGCCAGTCGGCAAGTGCGGCCATCAAGGCGTCCGTCTCGACCTCTCGCACGATGAGTTTCACGATGGCCGACGCATCGAGATAGACCGGCCGAAAGCTCACAGCCGGTCTGCTCTCACATCCCGGAGCGCCTTCGACACGGCAGATGTCACCTTGCCGGGAGGCCGTCCGAGCGACAGGATGTCCCGCCTGGCGCGATCGGCGCGACCGGTGGCGATCAGCCGCTCAACCGTTGTGGCAGCCGAAGGCATCGGAATCAGCAGCGCCACCGCCTGCCCACGGTCGGTCACCCGGAAAACCGTCCCCTTCGACAGTCGATTCAGGTACACACTCAGGTTCTGACGCAGCTCGCGCACGCCCACTTCAATTTCGGTCTCTGATTGTGCACCCATGTAGCACATCGTAGCACATGGCAGTGACTGGTCTACTTTCCCAGGCCGCGCCTGGTCGTGAGGTACGTCGCGAAGCTGCCCAGCCAGTGTCCACCGGCGTAGTGCTCGCCGGTCACGGCCGCCAGACCGCTCCTGGCGTGTGTGTCAGCCGCAGCCAACAGCGCGAGTCTCCTCAAGTCGCCGGCGGGCAGTCCCGCTGCGATGCCTTCAAGCATCCATGCGCGGCTCAGGTTGAGGCCGTCGAGGTGTGCCAGCTTGCCGTCGGTCTTATCGGTGACTACACCAATGGGCAGCCACGCGCCGGAACTGGTTGAGGGCAGCCGCGGCAGGAATTTCGCCAACCAGGCGGCAAACTCGGCCGGGGGCAGAACCCTGCGCATCACGTCGGCTTCGGCGATGCACGGCGACAGAAAGTCCTGACCTGACGGTTCGTAGTGGATCGGACAATCCACGTCCTTGAGATGAAACTCGCGCACTTTCGTGGTGACCATGGCGGCCAGCTCCGGATCGGCATCACGCGCGTAGTCGAGGATCAGGCCGAAGGAGAACGCCGTTTGCGGATGCTCCCCTTCCCGGATTGGATACGCAAGTTTCGGCAACCACGCCTTCAGCCGTGCGGCCACCGCCACTTCGAGGGGCTTCAACGCTGACGACAGAGCCGCGGCTTGGGCCGTCTTCGTCTCTCGAAGTTCGGCGCCAAGCTGCAGCAGCCACGCAAGGCCGTATGGGCGCTCGAAAGACTCTCGGCCGGTCCCATTCAGATAGGCCACTTCGACAGCGATGTTCGCGGGCGTGAGATTCGCGTTGAGCGCGGCCATCGCCTCGCCGGCAAAGGGCGAAGTCTGGAACGTTCGTACCAGGCGGGCCAGCATCCAGTGGCCGTGCACGGACGAGTGCCAGTCGTAACACCCGTAAAACGCGGGCGTCAACGCGCGCGGCCCCTTCACATCGTCTGGCGAATTGAGGACGTGCGCAATTTTGTTGGGGTATTCCTTGTGCACACACCCAAGCGCGAGGGCCGCGAACTTCTGGGCGGTGCCGACAGCAAGCGGAGCCCTGGGCTGTTGGGCCCGCACCCCTACGGCCATGAGCGCCGCGACCAACACGACCACCCTGACGAGGAGTGTCATCGTTGCACCCTCGCCAGCAGTTGATCCTCGAACGTGTAGTCGACCGGCCGGCGTGGTTGGGTGCGATACCACGCAAACGTGGCGCGAAGCGCCGTGTCCAGCGGAGTCGGTGTCAGGCCGAGCACTCGCGGTACCTTCTCGATCTCTTCGGTAATCGGCGGCGGGTCAAGGAACTCGCCGAAGTACAGCGTGTCTCCGATCAGGACGCCACCGGAGGCCATGATCGTCTCGCGCGGAATCGGAACATACGTCGGCTCGACGCCAGCCACGCGCGCCAGGGCATCAACGAAGCGGCGCTGCGTCAAGGGCTCGACGTGGCCCACGTTGAACGCCTCACCTGCCGCCTCCGGAACTTCAATCGCCCGCACGCAGGCGTCGGCAACGTCGACCGAATACGCCCACTGTATCGGCGTGTCGCCCGTGTCGGGTAACACGATCGGGCGCCCATCGAGCAAGCGGTCCCAGAAGAACTGTTCGCGATAAAAGGGTTGCCGCGGTCCATGCACAAAGGGCGGACGGATGGTGGTGATGGGAAATCCTGACTCAGCGTGCATACGGAACAACGCCCGTTCGGTGGACGCTTTGTGCACGACGTAGGGGTTTGGATGGTCGTCGGGCGCAAGCGGCTCGTCTTCGCGGTGCCCAAGGCCACCGCCGTACACGGCCACGCTCGACATGAAGACATAACGCTGCAGCTGTGGGCCACACGCGCGTGCCGCAGCCTCCACCTGGGCCGCGGTCGTCCCCTTCTGCCAGTCGTACGCGGTGTCAAAGACCGCTTCGAACTGGTGGTTGCCGATCAGTTGCGTGAGCGTTGGCAGATCGCCGCGATCGGCCTGGAGGTTCTGGACGGCCTCGCCCAGTTCGTGTGAATCACGCCGGTGGAGGACCGTGACGTCGTGGCCCCTGGCGACGAGCCGCTCCACGATCGCCCGCCCCATGAAGTGCGTGCCGCCGATCACCAGAATCCGCATCTGCGGATATTACACGCGGCCTTTCATCCACGCGAGGGCGTGACCGGCGGAGTACGACCCTCAGAAGCCAGCGGTGCGGGTCAGCCCGCGTGAACACGTAGGGTCGCACCCGCGACTTCGGCTATCATCCGGCGGTGTCTCTGACTGCGGGAGCCCGCCTGGGCCCATATGAAGTGCTCTCACCCATCGGGGCCGGCGGAATGGGCGAGGTGTATCGCGCGCGCGACACCAGGCTCGGGCGTGACGTCGCAATAAAAGTCCTGCCGCCATCGGTGGCGATGGACGAAGACCGTCGCGCGCGGTTCGACCGCGAGGCGCAGACGGTGGCGGCGCTCTCTCACCCCCACATCGTGGCGGTCTTTGATACCGGCATCCACGACGGCCAGGCCTTCGTCGTCATGGAACTGCTCGAAGGCGAGACGCTGCGTGAGCGGTTGACGACCGGTGCGATGCCGGTGCGAAAGGTTATCGACTGCGGTGTGCAGATCGCCAAGGGGCTGGCGGCCGCGCACGACAAGGGCCTGGTCCATCGCGACCTCAAGCCGGACAACATTTTCATGCTGGCCGATGGCCACGTGAAGATTCTCGATTTTGGATTGGCACGCGCCACCAGTGAAGGTGCGGGCTCTGGTGCCACCGAAACTGTGGCGGCCCTTACCGACCCAGGCCAGGTGATGGGCACGATGGGCTACATGGCGCCGGAACAGATCCGCGGGCGTCAGGTAGACGGCCGTGCGGACCTGTTCGCGTTCGGCGCGGTGCTCTACGAAATGGCCACGGGCACCCGCGCGTTTCAGCGCGATACGCCGGCGGACACGATGACGGCGATCTTGAAGGAAGACCCGCCGGAACTGCTGGCCGTACGCGCGGATCTTCCGGCGTCGCTCGACCGGATCATTCGCCACTGCCTTGAGAAGATTCCGGCCGAGCGTTTCCAGTCTGCCCGCGACGTCGCGTTTGCCCTCGAGTCGCTGTCGGGATCGGCGTCGTCGCCCACGGCATCTGGATCGCTCCCTGCCGCTGTCGGCAGCGGCTCGGTCGCCGCGCGACCCGCGGTCCTGCGCGAGCGCATCGCCTGGGGACTGGCCGCGATGGCGCTCATCGCCGCCAGCGCGACCTGGTGGACGCGGCCCACGCCGGCTTTGGCGCCGGTCTCGCGGTTCAAGATTCCCATCGACGTGTCGTCCACCGCGTTCACGGTCAATCTGGCGGTGGCCCCAGACGGCCATGCCATCGTGCTGCATTCGCAGTGGCAATCCGGCGACCGGCGCTTGCAACTGCGCCGGCTCGATGTGACCGAAGTGGTGCCGCTACCGGGGACTGATGGCGCCACCGTGCCCTTCTGGTCGCCTGACAGCGCGTCCATCGGCTTTGTGGCCGACGGCGTGCTCAAACGCTACGACTTCTCCTCGTCGTCGGTGCGCACGATCGCTCCGGTCGGCGACCTGGTGGTGGCCTCTGCCGCTTGGGGGCGATCGGAGGTCATTCTGGTGGGCGGCATCAACGGCCCCCTGCGATCGGTGCCGGCTGCCGGGGGCGTGGTGACACCCCTGGGCGATCTGAACGCGGCCTCCGGCGAAATCTCGCAGTTGCGTCCCCAGTTTCTGCCCGACGGCCAACGTTTTGTGTATCGGTCGCGTCGCGAAGACGGGTCCGCATCCGTCCTGCTTCGGTCGCTCGATTCGGCCGACACCCGGACGCTGTTCTCGGACGATGCGTTCGTGACCTGGGCCGGCAGGGACCATGTGATCTACCGCCGAGAGGACGCGGTGTACGCGCAGGCGGTGGACTGGTCTGTCCCAGCGCTGCTCGGGGGGGCTACGACTCTCTCCACCGATGTCGACAACAACACGGTCTTTCGCGAAAGCGCGTCGGACACAGGCGTCCTGGCCTTCGTGTACCGATCGAATCGGCAGCAGCAATTCGCCTGGTATAGCCGTAGCGGCAGCCGGTTGGCCTCTGTGGGCGAGCCTGGCGAGTACACGACGTTCGATTTGTCTAATGACGGCACGCGGATCGCCGCGGCGCGCCGGAGTGGGTCGGCTACCAATCTCTGGACCATCGACACCGAGCGAGGCACGTCGGAGCGCATCACGCTTGGCCCAGTCAACGACGTCGATCCACGCTGGTCGTCAGATGCGCTGTCGGTGATCTTCGGATCGTTGCGTGACTCTGCGCGCAGTCCATTCAAGGTTGGCCTGGCGTCGGACTCGCCCAAGCTCCTCTGGAAGTTCGACGGGCAGATCTTCTCTCTCGACGATTGGTCGCGCGACGGTCGCTGGCTGGTCTATCACGATGCCCGCGTGCCGGTGCTCTACGCGCGCGAGATGGATCCGGGCGGCGCGCCGAAGGGCGATCCAGTGGTGGCCGCCCGCGCGCTCACCGGGGTCATCGACCAGGGACAGATGTCGCCCGACAATCGCTGGGTGGCCTTCAACTCGAACGAAACCGGTCAGCACGAAGTGTATGTGACGCCGTTCCCGCCAACGGGTGCCCGCGTCACCGTCTCGCGCGATGGCGGCGCACAGCCGCTCTGGAAAGCCGACGGGCGCGAGCTCTACTTCCTTGGTCGCGACGGCTTGCTCAAAGCCTCGGCCATCTCCGTGAACGGCACCACGCTCACCGCATCGGCACCCGAGAACCTGTTTCGTCCAATTCTGCCGGGCGTCAGTGTGGCCACCGAGCAGTATTTCCCGCACCCCAGTGGCACGAAGTTCCTGACGCTTGAGATCGTCGGCAATGAGCGAACCCTGGCGATCGGCGTGGTGCTCAACTGGCCGTCACTCATCCCGCGACCCGCCTCACGATAGGCCAGGACGTGAGATGATCTCGTATGGACGCCGCCAGCGCACGTCGAAACCGGATGCAGGTGCGCGTGTATCCATCGATGGCCGCCCAGGATCGAGACGATGCCGCGTATTGGGCGGCATTGCCGGTGGAGGTCCGGGTGTTGCAGGTCTGGAAGCTCAGCGAGGCGCAATGGCGCCTCAGGGGTGAGTGGCCCGATGAATCAGGACTTCCTCGATCTGTTGCGAGCGTTCGCCGACCATAACGTCCGATATCTGGTCGTTGGTGCGTATGCGCTCGGTGTTCACGGGCGGCCGCGCGCCACGGGCGATCTGGATGTCTGGGTCGACCCTACTCCTGAAAACGCGTCACGCGTGATGAGCGCACTGGCTCAGTTTGGCGCACCTCTCACGAGCGTCTCGGCGGACGATTTCAGCCGCCCCGGCATCGTCTTCCAGATGGGATTGCCGCCGTTCCGCATTGATGTCCTCACCGAACTCTCGGGCCTGACATTTGCGCAAGCCTGGCCGAGCCGGACGCAGGCGCCATTTGGTCCTCTGGTGGTGGAAGTGATTGGTCGCGAAGCGTTCATTCGGAACAAGCGTGCCACAGGGCGCGCGAAAGACCTCGGCGACATCGAGAGTCTCGGCGATCCATCGAAATGAGTCTCACCCCAGGCGCGCGCCTCGGTCCATATGAAGTTGTCTGGTCTCTTCGCCACCGTGACCCGCACGGACGCGGGTCTTCAGCTCTTCAGCTCTTCGATTTCGTCGAGCGTGATCCGAAGACGGACGCCGATATCTGGTACTGGTCCAACCCCGGGGATCCCACGAGCAAGCCAGAGAAGTTTTCCGCGAGCGCTGCGACGGAGACGCAGCCTCAACTGTCGCCAGATGGCCGCTGGCTGGCCTACGTCTCGAGCGAAACCGGCGTCACGGTGCGCCAGTTCCCGTCGGGGCCTGGCTTCATCAGGATAGGGCCAGGCGTTGAGCCTCGCTGGAAGAAAGACGGACTGGAAGAAAGACGGATCTGAACTGTATTTCCTGGACGCCGGAACGCAGGGACTCGACCTTAAGTTGATGGCTGTTCCCATGAAGGCGAATGGCCGCGGGGGCCTCGGCGCCGGAACGCCCGTCAAACTCTTCGAGTTTCAGTCGCTCATCACGATGCCGCAAGGCAACGCCTGGCTCTACACGCCGAGCCCGGACGGTCAGCGCTTTCTGGTCTCGGTGCAAGCCGAGTCCGCCGTCCCGACGATTCACGTCATCACGAACTGGCTGAAGGCCGCTCGGGGCGGACGGTAACCGCTATATTTTCAGCGCGTTGCCGCTCACGTCGCGTTGACGAGTTCTGCCAGCGGTATGACTTCGACGTTCTCCGCCAGCCTGTAACGTTTCTCACCGGGATACACGACGCGAAGTTCGTCCAGCTTCAGGTCGGCCAGCGCGATGCGCATGGACGGCGTGAGCACGGGCGCATCGGCGCGTTTGCATTCAATGCCGATGCGGCGTCCCCGCTTGAACAGCAGGAGGTCGAGTTCCGCGCCTTGGTGCGTGGCCCAGAAATAGGCCTCGTCGGGCTGCACCGCCTTGAGGACCTCTTCAACGGCGTAGCCCTCCCACGAGGCGCCGACCTTCGGATGGTGTTCCAGGTCGCGTTGACTGGCGATGCCGAGGAGCGCGTGCAGCAGGCCGGTGTCGCGCACATAAACTTTCGGCGCTTTGACCTGGCGCTTGCCAAGGTTCTGGAACCACGGCGGCAATTGTCGCACCATGAACACGCCAGTCATCAGGTCGAGGTAGCGTCGAACCGTGGATTCGTTGACCGCGAGCGCACGGGCCAGTTCGGCGGCGTTCCAAATCTGTCCGTGATAATGCGCGACCATGTTCCAGAACCGCCGCAGCGCGACCGCCGGAACGGCGCTGCCCAACTGCGGAATGTCGCGCTCGAGAAACGTCTGGATGAACTGGCGTCTCCACGCGATCGAATTGGCCTCGGTTCGCGCCGTGAGGGACAACGGAAACCCTCCCCGCATCCAATGTTTCGTCTGCGCCGACGCGCCGAGATCGGACAGCCGGACGCCTTCGAGCGGGACCGTTTCCACGCGGCCCGCGAGCGTTTCTGAGGATTGCTTCAACAAGTCTGGCGAGGCGCTGCCGAGAATCAGGAACCGCGCCGGCAGCGGCTTGCGGTCGGCCAGCACGCGCAGCAGCGGAAACAAGTCCGGACGCCGCTGAATTTCATCAATCACCACAAGACCTTTGAGGCCACGAAGCGCGGTGTCGGGTTCGGTCAGCCGGGCAAGGCTCTGCGGATCCTCCAGGTCAAAATACCGGAGGGAATCGGGAGGGACGAATTGCCTGGCGAGTGTCGTCTTGCCGCTCTGGCGCGGCCCAAGCAGCGCCACGACGCGGCTGCGTGTCAAGGCGGTTCGTACCAGAGACATGTCTGTCTGACGCTCAATCACTCAGCCATGATACACCATGAATTATCGGCTTTATAT
>JBKJQX010000121.1:0-57692 GCA_046594875.1 Vicinamibacterales bacterium | reverse complement strand
AGATTTCTCATGGTGGGCATGGTAACAAAGACCGTGGTCCCTCGGCCTGGTTCTCCAAGGCCGAGGTCCGAGCAATTCACCCGCGCGCGATGGCGCCCAGCGCCGTCACCAGCGCGTCCAGGTCGGCCGTGGTCGTGTAGAGCTGCGGCGTCACACGCACGCCACGGACCGGGCCGGTGTTGATGGCCACCGTGAATATCTGGTGCGCGTCCAAGAGCGTGGTGGCCAGTTGCTGCGGCGTCAGGCCGGTGACGCCCACGTTCGCGATGGCGCAGGCGCGATTCCCGGAGGGCGTGTTGAGATACACCTTCGGGATGCTGCGGACCTTGTCGGTCCAGTACTGCTGCAGATACCTCAGGCGCGCTTCCTTCCGCTCGGCTCCCACCATCTTGTGAAACCGGATGGCGTCGCTGATCGCGAGCACGGTCCAGATGGGCTTGGTCCCGCTGCGCTCGAGCTTTCGGATGTCGTCCACCGGACGCGTCGTGTCGCCAAACAGCGGCCAGACGTCCTTGATCTTGTCTTTCCGGACATGCAGGAGCCCCGCCCCCAGCGGCACGCACAGCCATTTGTGGAGGCTCACGCCCAGAAAGTCGCCGTCGAGGTCGGGAATTTTGTAGTTCACCTGCGCGAACGAATGTGCGGCATCAACGATGACCGAGACTCCACGGGCATGAGCCATGGCCGCGATCTTCTTCACCGGCAAGATGTGCCCGGTGATGTTGATCATGTGCGACACCAGGATGACCTTCGTGCGTGGCGTGATGGCGCGTGCATAGACGTCCACCAACTCTTCATCGCTCTTTGGATGCAACGGCACGTCCACCTCGACACACTTCAGCCCGTGCCGCTGCCCTTCCTGGCGGAATTGCTCGAGCATCGAGCCGTAGTCCTGATCGCACATCACGGCTTCATCGCCCGGGGCGTAGGTGAGACCGTGAATCACCGTCCCGAGCGACTCGGTGGTGTTACGCGTGATGACCAGCTCGTCTTCCGGCACACCGGCCAGGTCGGCGAGGTCCTTCTTCACGGCCGCCACCTCGCCGGCCATGCGCCGCCGCATGAACCACGAGAGGTTGTTGTTGATGTCCTGCGTGTGCCTGGTGAATGCCTCGAACGTAGGTGTTGGCTGCGGACTGGAATAGCCATTCTCGAGGTGGACGTACGCCGCGGGCCGCGGAAACACAGCCCGAATCTGGTCCCAAAACCCCTGCTCGGTGGCCGCACCCTGCGGACTCAGGCCGGCAAACGCCTCCAGCCGGCGCTCCATTGCGTCGAGCGTGCGGGGACCAAGGAGCGGCACAGTGGCGGCCGCAGCCGCCATGCCCAGAAACCGGCGTCGGGTTGTATCCATCGCTAAGGGTCCTTGCTCCCCGCTTTGATGACGTCTGGATGCGCGAGCAGATATGCGCGGCGCTCCCGGATGAAGTCGCGGATCGCGTCTTCCGTGAAGTCGACGGTCGGATAGAGCTTGCGGGTGTCGGCCTCGACATCGGCGCGAATAAGGGCGCGATACGCATCGACCTTGGGACTAATCTTCGCCCAGTCCAGCGCATTGGCCGCGATGTGGTGAATGTACTGCAGATACTTTGTGCGGTACTCGGGCACCGCGAGCAATTTGTTTCGCAGCGCCTTGTTCATATCGTCCATGTAGCCCACGGGATCGGCTTTCGCCTCGCGCGGTCCACCGCCTCTGCCGGCACCAGATGCCGGGCCACTGGACGCAGTGGTGAACGCCTCATTGGTGTCGTGATGCAGGATGTGGAGCACGCCCTTCGTATCCACATACAGGTTGAAATCACTACCGTGCAGCCAGTAACCGTCGCCGCTCATCACCACCATGTCGAGTGCCAGATACCGCAGCGCGCCATCGACATTAAAAATCGGTTCGATCGCGGCCTTCAGCCCTTCAGTCGGCGTCTGGGCCAGCACCCGCGTCACATTCATCAACACCTTCCATGACGCGTCACGGTCAGCGCTCTGAATCTCATACCACTTGCGGTATTCGTCGATATTGTCGCCCAGATACGAGAAGCTGCCGAAACGCGACCGGTTCGACGACTTGAACCGGATGCCGTCTTCAATGCCGAAGGCGTCCCGGAGAAAGCCTCTGTTGAAGCGCTGCTGGTTGACGTACACGCCCCACGACTCGCCGTTGATCACCACTCGCATGTAGTTGGCCTTGAGCGCCGGCAGGTATTGCCTGACCATGTCGAGGTAGACCATCGACCGCAAAAATGTGGGATCGGAGTGGGCGTTGAGAAAGGTCAGATCCGAATAGCCCTCAAGCCGCTGGTCTGCGTTCACGTGGTCCATTGACACACTGAGCGAGCGCTTGCGGCCTCGAGCCACGCTGAAAAACGAACTGTTTCCACGGAACTGCATGCCGATGTCCTGATAGGTCTTCCCGTCCACGCGCATGGTGGCCGGCACTTCGATGTCCGTGTGGTAAAACGCCTCCATGTCCTCTTCCCACCCGGCGTCGGGGAAGTCCAGGAAGATCGTGCGAAGGATGGTCGGGTCATAGAGCGGTTTGCCCGGATGGTTCTGGACATCGGCCGGGGTCAGTCGCCGGCCTGGCTCGACGGGTGTCGCCGCCGGACCGCCACGGCCACCGCGCCCGGCCCGAAGCTCTGCAACCCGACCACGTGCCGCCGTGCGTTCGGTCAGGTCCAACCAGCCGCTTTTGTCCTGGTCAAACTGCCTGAGCAGCTCAAGATCAGGCGTGCGCCCCTGCGGAGGCGGTGGCGCACCCTGCGGAGGCGGCGGCGTCTGGGCGAACACCAACGTCCACGAGGCGACACAAAGAGCGACAATGCCGACCCTACGATTCATGCGCAGACTCCTGAAAAGGTGTCGGGATTATCCCACTTTCTTCGCCGTTTCACGTCCTACACTTGGGACCATGCACATACCTCCACACACGCGCTGGACGGGAACGGCCGCCCTCTTGCTGGCGGTAGGTTCCACCGCCTGCGCCACGTTCTCGATCGAGGCCGACCGCTGCCCCGCATATCCAGCGACCGCACTTGCTTCCAGCACCGACCGAACCCAGGTCAAGATCCAGTATCTGGGCGTGGGCGGCTACCTCGTGCAGCGGGGCGACGATGTGGTGTTGTTTGGGCCGGTGTATTCAAACCCGAGCCTGCTGGAAGCGATGGGCGATCACCAGATCCGTACCGACCGCGCGCTGGTGGATCGACTGCTGCCGCGTGAGGCCGCGAAGGCGAAGGCCATTGTCATTGGTCATTCACATTACGACCATCTGATGGACACGCCGTACATCGCCAATACCTATGCCACTGGAGCGAAGGTCTACGGCAGCCGAACGGCCGCATCACTCATCGCACCGGCCATCCCCGACGGGCGTCTTGTGGATGTGGGGCCGACGGCTGCGGCCGGGAAATCCATCGACATTGACGCGGGCCCTGGCGCCACACCGCGCATGCGCTTGTGGCCCATCCGGTCCGAGCACTCGGACCAGTTCCGCGTGAAGGTGCCGCTCACGGGCGTCAACATTCCCTTCCATGTGTGGCGCGGCGAAGTGTCCGAGCCGCTGTCGGCGCTGCCCACGCACTCCAGCGGATGGGCCGAAGGCGAGGTCTATGCCTACCTTCTGGACTTCCTTGATGACCAAGGTCGTGTAGCGTTCAGGATTTATTATCAGGATTCCGGCACGGACGCGCCCGTGGGATTCCCCTGGGGCGGCAAGGAACCGCCCGACGGGAAACGCGTGGACGTGTCACTGATTTGTCTCGGCGGCGACTTCGAACACCTTCATGACCACCCCGAGGGCATCATCACAGCCACGCGGCCGCGCTTCCTGGTACTCGGGCATTGGGAGAATTTCTTCGTGCCGCAGAACGAGATTTGCCGCGCGAGCAAAGTGGCCGCCATTCCGCTGCAGGACACGCAACAATTCATCCGGCGAGCCACGGCGGCCATGAAGAAAGCCGGCCTGAAGGGTAAACCGATCGTGCCCTGCCCCACGGCCTCGGTCTTCAACTTTCCGATTGATCCGGCCGGCGACGCCAAGGTTCACGAAGCGCTCAAAAAGCCGCGCGCCACGTACGACTGCGGCAGGTAATCGACCTCGCGCCTGCCAGATGGCAGGACTATACTGCGGGGCATGAACAGGCACATTTTGCGGGTCGCCCTTACTGCGCTGGGGTCGGTGTGTGTCGTCGCTGTAGCCGCGCACACCACGGCGACTGTCGATCGCACCTGCGCCACCAGCACCACGCTCGAAGCACTGGCCACGTGCATCCGAACCCAGATGCCACAGTCGGGCTCCAACGGTTTTGTCGAGCCGAGCCTGGCCGAACAAGCCGACTGGCGATGGACCGTCAACCAGATGTTGGGCGGCGCCTGCGACTTTCCCCTGCCAAGCACACTCGGTGGCGCTGCGCAGGTCAGAACATTCACGGATGCCGGCAACGGGCGCGCTTACTGCCTGCTGATGGAAGTGGCGGACGCAAACAACAACGGCTACGTGGACCGAGGATGGGGCACGTTCATCACCTACGACGGCGCCACGCGCGAGCTCAGCCACCAGGCGCCCCATCCCATCTCCGACAGCACGACTGAGAGCCAGGCCATTGCCGTATTCAAGGGCACAGACTCGCGCAGCTACCTGATGGCCGGCGCGCATCGCCTGGCGAATACGGCGCCGAGCACCTGCCAGGCCTCTTACGGACAGGCCGACGCCGCGCACAACACGGCGAACATGTTCCACGCAACAAACCTGGAACTGATGGCGTGGTACGGCACAGACGACTGGCATGCGATCCAATGGCACGGGATGGCGGCCGATACCTGCGCCAGCTCAGATGTCTATCTATCGCATGGCAGGAACGTGACGCCCACCGGGGGCGACCCAATCTCGGTGCTGCGGGCAAACGCGATGTCGCACCATCCAGCCTGGGACCTCGACGTGACCGGCGCGGGCGTCTGCAGCCTCAACGGCACCGACAACACGCAGGGCCGAGTGATCAACGGCGTCGCCGCGGCGAATGCCTGCGGCACGGCGGCCACCAGCTACACGGGTCGATTCCTCCACATCGAACAGGACCCTGGGTTTCGGAGTGCCGCTGACTGGATCGGCCCCGTCACCGATACGTGGCCGGCGATCGCGCCTCCCACCGTGCCGCTGGCGCCGAGTGGGTTGACGGCCACTGCAACCTCATCAAGCCAGATCACATTGGGCTGGGTGGACAACGCCGCGAACGAAGATGGCTTTACCATCGAGCGCTCCACCGACAACAACACCTTCGCGCTGCTCGCCACGGTCGCGGCATCCGCCACTGGCGGCGTAGACACGGCCCTGGCTGCAGCCACCACGTATTACTACCGGCTGCGGGCCTTCAACGTCGCCGGTGTTTCCGAGTACTCAAACATCGCCAGCGCCACCACGCAGGCACCGCCACCTCCGCCTCCGCCGACGCCGCCTGCCGCACCGACACATCTGAAGGCGCAGACCGACAGGCACACCATCAAGTTGACCTGGACGGCCTCATCCAGCTCGAACATCACCCAGATCCTGGTGTATCGGTCGACAGTCAGCGGAGGGCCTTATGCGCTGATCGCGACGCTCCCGAAAACAACGAAGTTCACCAACACCGGACTGACCATCGGCACCACCTATCACTACGTCGTCGCTGCCGTGAACAGCAACGGAGTGGTGAGCGGCTACTCCAACCAGGCGTCGGCGTCAGCGAGATAGGGGTAGGCAATGAGGGAGTGGCGCAGCTCAGACCACCACCGAGCGGGCGGCCAGTAGCGGCTCCGCCAGGTCTGCGCGGCCCTCAATCTGCACGACCCCGCGCGCCGCTTCGCCCTTCAACGCGTGAAACAGCAATCGCCACGCCGCGTCGTCTGACATCCTGACGCACGCCGTTGGCGCCGCTGGTGCGCCTGCGAGGATCTGCCAGCCTGCACGCCGCACTAACGTCCACTGACCTCCCGCGGGGCCCGCGGCATCGATGGTGATGGTATCTCCGTCGGCGGTCTCGACGCTTCGATACGCATGCGGAAGTCCTCGCACCGCGATGTCCAGGACAGCGTGAAGAAAGCGCGGGTCTGTGAGCGACGCAGCGCCCACGGCCAGTCGAATCTGCTGCTGGTGATGCCAGAGTTCGGTAAACTCGCGGCCGACGTCGAACCAGCCTTCGGACGTCTGCTCTCCGGCCCACGACACGCCGAACAACGCCGGCGCATCCATCGGGAGTGCTTCGAAGAAGGCGGCCAACTCAACGGTCGCTTTTTCGGCAAGTTCGGTCAGGAGGCGTGGGCTTAACCGCCGGCTCGCATTCACCCAGTCGGCGTTGATGCCGTTGATGAAGTCCACAAACTCCCGCTCGGACGTGATCGGGCGCTTGGGCGGCGGTGGGA
Organism: Vicinamibacterales bacterium; assembly: GCA_046594875.1. Classification (GTDB taxonomy): domain Bacteria; phylum Acidobacteriota; class Vicinamibacteria; order Vicinamibacterales; family SCN-69-37; genus SYFT01. The sequence continues at coordinate 51,302 of JBKJQX010000121.1, read as the reverse complement.
CGAGTCCATCGCGGTGGAACGACAGCCGACGCATCGAGAAATCCACCACATGCGCCACCACATCACGCACGAGCCAGGTGCCCGCGATGGTCGGCTTCTCGAAGTCTGCTGGCGCGAGGCCGCGAAGCAGCGTGACGAGTTGCGTGGCCACAGGCCGAAAAAGCATACGGGTATCGGTGGGCTGAATGGGTGTCAGAGACATCCGACGATTCTAACGTGTCGGCATCAGTTCGCGTACCCGAGGATCGATGTCAGGCTGCGCTCGAAGTCGGGCAGCACGCCAGACCTGATTGGCTCCGTCCGGGCGTGTGTGGTGCGCAGGCGTACTTGGCCGTCCTTGAAGTGCAACACTTCAACACGCCCCGTCAACTGGTGCACAAGCCAGCACTCCCGAACTCCGTGGTCGCGGAACCAGGTCACGCGCTCGTCCGTGTCGCCAATGCGCGGCTTGGGAGACAACACCTCGATCACAAGATCGGGCGCGCCGAACACTTTTTGTGCCACCGTTGCCGCCCCGCCGTTGAGAATGACGAACAGGTCGGGCTGCACCACGAGCGGCCCATCGGCGTCGAGCACCACATCGAGCGGCGCCAGCCATACCTGACCCAGCCGCTGGCGCAAGACATGTTCGTGGAGCGTCAGATACAACGCGCCCACGGCCGCCTGGTGCATCGGCGTCGGCGATTCCGCCACCCGCATTGCGCCATAGATCAGCTCCTGCGGTGTCACCGACTCCGGCGTTTCGAAGTACTCTCGCAACGTCATACGTCCTCCTGTCTCTTCTCGCACTCGCCTCAACGCCGCACTCTTCATCATCACTCTCTTCTCTTGCGTGTATCGACGACGGTGGCATCGTCGTCGCCGATTTTGCAAGTGAGAAGATCGTGCCAACGTGCCACAATCCCCTCGCACCAATGGCCCCCGGACGCCCTCGTCCTGTCGTACCTTCGTCGCCGCCGCCATCAGAGATGTCGCGCGACGACATGGAGTTGTTTGCGCGCGAAGTGGCGGATGCGCGTCCGATGGCGAAAGACACGCCGGAGCGTGTGACGGTGAAGCGGGAAACAGCAGCGAGATCGATGGGCTCGGCGGTCCAGCAGAAGCCGGCCGCAATCGGCGATGAAGGTAGAGAGGAGGCGCTCGAGTCGTATGTGGCGCCGGGAGTGGACCGGCGGGAGTTGAGGAAACTCAGGCGAGGTGACTATGCGCCTGACCTTCGACTGGATTTGCACGGCCTGATGGCCGCCGAGGCGGTCGCCCGAGTGACGCGATTACTCGAAAGCGCCCCCGGCCGCCGCCCCCACTGCCTGTGTGTGGTGCACGGACGCGGACTCCGCTCCGCGGGCAACGTCGCGGTGCTGAAACCGCGTGTGCGCCAATACCTACGCAGCCATCGGTCCGTGCTGGCGTTCAGCGACGCTCCACCGAACGATGGCGGCCCGGGCGCCGTGTATGTGTTGTTGCGGCGGTGATCAGCACGTCGGCGTAACCGAACCACGTATCGTTTCCGAGCGGCGCCTGGACGATGACATCTGCGCGACGACGCATGGCAGTGGGTACACGAATCGAGTGCACCGGAGGGCGGGCAGGACGTGCTTGCGGTTCAACAGGAGGCGCGGGCGGCGCCCTACCGAGTTCAAGAAACAGCAGAGCGTCACAGTAGCCCTTGGAGTGAAGTTCCAATCAGCGACGAAGCATCCCTTCGAACGCCTTCGCGAACTCGGGGCCCTTGCCTTCGTCTTCGTGCTTGAAGTACACGAATACCTGATCCCAGTCAGCCTCGTGTGACCACACCGTCTTCGCCCATCGCTCGAGATCGGCGAGTTGGTAGCCCTCGTCGCGCAGACGGAAGTACGCGTGGCGGGCCGTCGCCACGAGCGGTGTCGTCTTGTCCCCCATGTCGGCGATACAGAGCGCCGCGCCGTGATGCTCCAGCAGACGGAACACCTCGTCGGCATGCCACGAGTCGTGCCGGAACTCGAACGCGCACCGCATGTCGCCGGGCAGGAGGGCGAGAAACTTCTCGAACCGCGCAAGGTCGCACCGCATGTTGGGCGGCAACTGAAAGAGCAGCGACGCCAGATGGGGACCAAGGCCACGGGCACTCTCGGTAAACATCGCCATCGCTTCTTCACAGTCGAGCAGGCGCTTGTCATGCGTGATGCGCTTGGGCGCCTTGAGCGTGTACCGAAACCCTTCGGGCGCCTGCGCGCGCCAGCCTTCGGTCAGCTTCGGCGTGGGCATTCGATAAAACGTGTAGTTGATCTCCACCGTGCGGAACCGCTCGGCGTAATACGCAAACATCTTCGACGCGGGGAACGGGTCGGGATAAAACGTCCCCTTCCACTCAGGATAGTTGTAACCGGACGTGCCGACGGCGATATCCATCACGGAAGAGATTACTCCGTCTTGTGCGATCGGGCCGTGGCCAGGGCAAGCACCACCCCGCCCCAGACAGCCAGTGCCGCAAAGTGCGGCCACAGCAGGTCGAACCCGACACCCTTGAGGAAGATTCCGCGCACGATGACCAGGTAATACCGCAGTGGAATGACCGTGGTCACCCACTGGATGACCACCGGCATGTTCTCGATCGGGAAGATGAACCCCGAGAGGTAGATCATCGGCACCAGAAAGAAGAACATCGCGGTCATCATCGCCTGCTGCTGCGTGTGCGAGATGGTCGAGATGAACAGGCCCAGCGCCAGTGTGCACAAGACGTACACCGCGCTCGCGGCCAGCAGGAGGACCGGGCTGCCCAGCAGCGGCACCTCAAACCAGAACACGGCCACAGCCATGACGAGCAGCACGTCAATGAACCCCACCACACCGTACGGCAACAGCTTGCCAAGAATGAGTTCGAAGCGGCCGAGGGGTGTCACGTGCAACTGCTCCAGCGTTCCCAGTTCACGCTCTCGAACAATAGCCATGGCGGACATGTTGGTGGTGATGAGCAGCAGCAGCAGGGCAAGTACCCCCGGCACCATGAAGTCTTTACTGAGCAGTTCCGGGTTATACCAGACGCGCACGGCCCCGGTGATTCCGCTCGGCGCCTCACCGCCGCTCAACAGCACCTGCTCAGCCACGAGCGCGGCATTAAACTCGCTGACGAGTCCTGCGGCGTACGCGAGCGCCACGCCTGAGGAGTTCGCATCTGTCCCGTCGGCCAGCACCTGCACGGTCCGGGCACTCGCCGGTCCCTGCCCCTGCAGCGAATCCCCGAATCCAATCGGCACGATGACGCCCAGCCACGCGCGTCCCCGGGACAAGGCCTGATCCACATCATTCGGACTGAGGAACTCATCCACGACCTTGAAGTACGGCGACGCAGCAAAACGCTCGACCAGCGCCCGGCTCTGCGACGACCGGTCGCCATCCACGATCACGATCGGCACATCGTGCACGTCGGTCGTGGCGGCGTACCCGAGCATGGTGAGCTGAAGAATTGGCGCGACCAGGATGATGCCAGCCAGGCGCGGGTCTTGCCGAAGTTCCAGGAACTCCTTCCACATCAGTGCCATGACGCGGCCGATCATCGTTTCGCCAACCGCAGTGACGCGAGCGCCATCACCAGCACCGCGTACACCACCAGCGCCGCGACCGACGGCCAGACGGTGGCCAGGTCAGAGCCTTTGAGCACGATGCCACGCAGTGCCACCAAAAAATACTTGGCCGGCACAGCGGTGCTCACATATTGCAGACCGGCCGGCATGCTGGCGATCGGAAAGATGAACCCCGACAGGATGAACGTCGGGAGGAACGCGACGAGGCTCCCAATTTGAAACGCCACTTGTTGGGTCTCGGCCATCGTCGACACGAGCAATCCCGTGCCGATCGCGCCGACCAGGAAGGCCGCGAGCACGACATTGAGCGCGATCCAACTGCCGTGCATCGGCAGCCCAAACAGCGCCATGGCCGCAAGAATGACCAGGATGCCGGAGATTTGCGACAGCACCAGGTAGGGTGCGGCTTTGCCCATGATGAATGCGGGCGTCGAGATGGGCGCCATGCGAATCTGCTCCATCGTGCCGCTTTCCTTCTCGCGCACAATCGAGAGCGCGGTAGACACCACGGCGGTAATCATGGAGATGTAGGCAATGAGACCGGGCACCAGGAACAACGTGCTGCGCAGTTCGGGGTTGTACCAGATGCGCGGCTCCACCATCGCCAAGCGCATGGTGACGCCGGCACCTGCCGGGATTGACGCCTCGCGCAGCACGGCCGTGGTGTAGCCCAATACCGTTGTCGCGGTGTTGGCGTTGTCGCCATTGAGCAGCACCTGCACGGTCACCGACAGGCGCTGCGCGATGTCGTTGCCGAACCCTTCCGGAATCACCAGCACGGCTCGCGCATCGCCGGAATCAAGCGCCCGCCCGATCTCGGCGTCAGACGATGCCGTGCCGACCAGTTCGAAATAGGTTGAGGCCGCGAAGCGCGAGACAAGACGCCGGCTCTCAGCCGTCCCATCCCGGTCCTGCACCACCAGCGCGACGTGACGGATATCGAAGTTGAGCGCGTAGCCGTAGAGCAACAGGAAAAACGCCGGCAGGAACAACATGACCATCAGCGTCCGGCGGTCGCGCTGAATCTGACGCAGTTCCTTGATGGCCACGGCCCAGAAGTGGTTCATGCCGCACCCTCCGTCGCGGCGGCGTCGGTGACCACATCAATGAACACGTCTTCAAGGGTGGGCAGCACGTCCCGGTCCGTTCCCGAGTCGAGTGGGGCTCGCTCACGGCGGTCCGCCAGCGCCTGTTTCAGCTCCCGCGTCGGGCCAATCGCGGCAAGGCGGCCGCTGTGGATGATCGCGACACGGTCGCACCGTTCGGCTTCGTCCAGATAGTGCGTGGTCACCAGCACGGTGGTGCCGGCACGCGCCAGATCGTCAATCAGGCGCCAGAAATCGCGACGAGACACAGGGTCCACACCGCCGGTGGGCTCATCGAGAAACAGAATCGGCGGCTCGTGCAGCAGCGCACAGCCCAGCGCCAGTCGCTGACGCCATCCGCCCGAGAGCGTCCGCGTCAGCACGTCTTCGCGCCCCACCAGTCCCGCCATCTCCAGCGTGAACGTCCGGCGCCTGGCCAACCGCTCCCCCGACAGGCCGTAGAGCCCGCCGTAGAAACGGATGTTCTGGTCCACGGTCAGCAACTCGTACAACGAAAAACGCTGCGACATGTAGCCGATCCGGCGTTTCACCCCTTCAGGATCGCGGCCCACATCAATGCCGCCCACGTCGGCACGCCCGGACGTAGGCTTGAGCAGGCCGCACAACATGCGGATGGTGGTGGACTTGCCTGCACCGTTCGACCCGAGAAAACCAAACACTTCCCCACGCGTCACGTCAAACGACACGTCGTTGACCGCGGTGAACGCGCCGAAACGCCGCGTCAGATGTTCGACACGAATGGCTATCTGCCCGTCGTTCACGTCCGGCACGTCAATCCACTCCAACAGCCCGCCGTAACCGGGCTTCACTCACGCGCAGTGCCGCCTGCAACCGCGTGCGCTCGAGTTCCGCTTCGAGCAGGGCCACCTGTGCGTCAAGCACCTCCGTGCTGGTGGCCACACCGGCTGTGTATCGCTCACGCAGCACACGATGCGCCTCGGCGCTTGCGGCCACCGCCTCTCCGGCCGCCGCAATCGCGGCGTTTCCGCTTTCCACTTCCTGGAGGCGCTGCTGGATGTCAACGGACATCCGGCCGTCGAACTCGGCCAGGCGATGGTCAAACGCCCGCGCTTGCGCTTCGGCCACCGCGCGGTCGGCCTTCGCGCGGCCGCCGTCCCACAACGACCAGGACACGGTGACGCCAAGGTCCCAGGAGGCGTGCCATGTGTTCTGGCGCGGCACGAAGCGATTGTTGGGCCGCGCGGGTTCGATTGCGGCCAGCGCCGCCACCTGCGGATGTGAGGCGGCCATCGCGGCTTCGGCCGCCGATCGGAACGCCGATTGGCGCGCGGCGAACGCCCCCCGCTCGGCCCGTGACTCACGGGCGAGCGCCACCACATCGGCGGCCTGTCGTACGGTCAACGCCGACAGGCCGTCCCAGGGGCGGTCGATCGGCGAGACAGGATCGAGCGCCTGTCCCGGCATCCCGATGAGCCGCGCCAGTTCGCGCTCGGCGGTGGCTGCCGCGTGTGCGGCCTGGATGCGCTGGACCACATCTCGGGCCCGCCTCGCCCGCGCGGTGAGGACTTCGTGCGGCGACACCAGACCGGCGTCGAGCCGCGCCTGCACATCGGCCACCCACGCATCCGTGCGGGCCAGACTCTGATCGATCACCTTCACCGCCTCGCGGCCCGTGACCAGCGCCCAATACGCCTGCGTAATCTCCATGGTCAGATCCGCAGCCGCCACCTGGCCGTCGGCCTGGGCAGCGCGCACGTCGGCCTCGGCCGACTCCACGAGCGCATCCACGCGCCCACCTGTCCACACCGGCCACAGCAGTTCCGTGCGCACGCGGAAGTTGTCGGGAATGTCGGGAAACAGCACCCGGGTGCCACCACCGGCCTGCGGGATGCTGTATTCGGGTACGTGATTGGTGCGCACATAGCCCGAGAGCGCGCTGACCGTCGGCTTATCCAGTGTGGCGCGGCTGTCACGCGACGCCACGGCCGCAGCCTCGCGCGCCTCGGCCTCCTTCAGCCGCGGCGCGGTCGCCTTGCCTCGAGCCACGGCATCAACCAGCGTGATGGCCAGCGGCGACTGGGCTCCGGCCACCGCCGGCAGAAGGAGAAGGGCAAGAACAAGACTCCAGCCGCGTTGTGGATGATTCATGTGCGTGTTCCCCGCCGGACGTGTTCGATAAAAACATCTTCGAGTGTGGGCACGATGGCCTTCACACGCGTGACCTCAATCTGGGCGTCGTCAAGCCATCGCGTAATCTCCGGGCCCATCGCCTCGCTCGACACGCGCGCGTGCAATCGATCCCCGAACAACGACACCTCGTCGTCTCCCAGGTGTTCCCTCAGGAGGCGCAGCGCCTGCCTCGACGGCGACGCGATGACCTCGAGCATCACCGTGTGGTCCATGCGGCGAAGTGCATCGGGGGTGTCGAGCGCCAGCACCTTGCCGTCGCGCAGCAGCGCCACGCGCCCGCACCGCTCGGCCTCGTCCAGATAGGGCGTGGCCAGAACGGCCGTCAGGCCGGTCGCCCGGAATTCATTGAGCAGCTTCCAGAATTCGCGACGCGAGACCGGATCGACACCCGTGGTGGGCTCGTCGAGAATGAGCAACGCCGGTTCATGGATGAGGGTGCAGGCCAGCGCCAGCTTCTGCTTCATGCCGCCGGACAGTTGTTGCGCGAGTCGGTCCCGAAACGGCAGCAGGCCTGTCATCGTCAGCAACCGCGTGCGTTTGTCGGAAAACTGCGACACGCCGTGGAGCCGCGCAAAGAAGGCGATGTTCTCATCAATGGTGAGGTCGCCATACAGGCTGAAGCGCTGAGAGACATAACCCACCGAGTCAACCGAGATGCGACGGACACGGAAGGGATCGGTGCCAAAGAGGCGCACGTCACCGGCGTCGGGCTTCAGCAACCCGCACATCAGGCGCAGTGTGGTGGTCTTGCCGGCGCCGTCGGGCCCGATGAGGCCGAACATTTCACCGGGCGCCACCTCCAGCGTCAAACCGTCGACCGCGCGCACCGCGCCGAACGATTTCACCACCCTCGCAAGGGTGATGACCGGTGTCACTGCGCGCCTCCGAAATCCACTTCCACCGGCATCCCGGGCTTCAGGGTGCCAGCCTTGTTATCCACAGACACCTTCACCCGATACACCAGCTTCGCGCGCTCGCTCGCCGTCTGCACGTTACGCGGCGTGAACTCGGCGCGCGGTGACACAAACGTCACCTTGCCCGGCAGCCTGTCGCCGGCATCAGTGATCACCGTGGCGGCCTGGCCAATCTTGACGGCGCCCACGCGCGGCTCCTCCACGTACGCCGTCGCCCATGCGCGGTCGAGGTCGACGATGACGAGGAGAGGGACGCGGGGGGTGACCAGTTCACCAGGCTCGACGAGGCGGGAAGAGATGACGCCGTCGGAGGCCGCAGTGATGGTGGTTTCAGCGACATCGCTGTTGATGGTGGCGATCTGTGCGTCTACTGCCGCGAGACGCGCGCGCGCAACATCGAGTTCCTGGCTGCGGGCACCCGCGGCCAAGCGCGCCACCTGCGCGCGGGCAGCGGCCACCCGGTCGTCTGCGGCCTTCAGTCTGGACTCTGCCAATACGCGCCGCACCACGGCATCGTCGCGCTGCTTTTCGGACCCGGCGCGCTTCTGCACGAGTTGTTCAAAACGCTCGGCATCGATCTTCGCTGCAGCAAGTTCCGTGGCGACGGCGGCGCGATCGCTTGCGGCCGCGGCGGCCTGGGCCTCTGCCTGGGTGATGTCTTCAGTGCGGGAACCCGCTCGCAGCAGGCGCAGTTGCGCGTCAGCCTGTTCGCGATCGGCCTTGAGCCGGGCAAGGGCCAGCGTCGAGTCGGTGGACGATAACTGGATGAGGGTCTGCCCCGCGGTCACCCGATCGCCTTCCGCCACCGTCACGGCCATGACCCGCCCCGGCACCTTCGAGGCCACACGCACTTCAGTGGCTTCGACATACCCCGACGCATGTGGCGTCGCCTCGGTCGTGGTCCCCGAGCACGCGGCCACTGCGGCCCCCATCACTGCAATCACGCCCCACGCCAGCCGCCTCATCCACATCCGAGTCATCGTCATCTCCTCACAAAACAGGCCGCGGACTACAGCAGTTGCTGAAGGCGCTGATACCCAGATCTGCTGACCGTGAGTTTGGTGCCGTCCTGCAGAATCGCCACGCGACTGTCCTTGGCGTAGAGCTCCACTTTGGCGAGCCGGTCGATGTTGAGGATGAACGACCGGTGGATGCGCACGAACCGGCGTGGGTCCAGCTGGGTCTCGAGCTCGGAGAGGGTCTGCTCCTTGAGCAGCGACTTCCCCGCCGTATGGAACGACACGTAGTCGTCCTGTGCCTCCACGTAGTCGATCTTCCCCACCACGAGTACGTGCACATCGGCGCCATCACGGATGATGACGCGGTCCAGCGGCATCCCCGGCCGGCGCGCGGCTGCGCGCAATGCGGTCGGAGCCACGGCGACTGCAGCCTGACGCGATCGCACCCGGTCCAACGCCTCACGCAGGCGCTGCGACGAAAACGGCTTGAGGAGGTAGTCCACCGCGTGCACGTCAAAGGCCCGCAGCGCGTATTCGTCATGCGCCGTCACAAACACCACGGGCACATCGCGGCCAATCACCTCGAGCACCTCAAACCCATCGAGCTTTGGCATTTGCACATCGAGCAACACCACATCGGGCTTGTGCTCGGCCACGGCTTTGATCGCCTCAAACCCATTGGCGCATTCACACACCACGTCGATGTCGCCCACCGTGTCCAGATGTTGGCGCATGGCGAGCCGCGCCGGCTCTTCGTCATCCACAATCACCACGCGCAGCGGACTTTGGAGTTCACTCATACAGTCGCATTCTCCGTCACGCCTGCCTCGGCCGGCCAGGTCCCGGGCCAGGTGATCGACACGCGGTACGACCCGGGTGACGGCTCCACCGCCAACGCCGCGTGGGTGCCATACGCGCCGCTCAATCGGCGCCGGACGATATCCAGCCCGAACCCCGTGCCCCGACGCCCACCGTCAGGGTCGCGGGGATTGGTCACCGTCAGCCACACCAGGTCGCCCCGCCGCCGGGCCTCCACCTCGATGGTGCCACCGTCCAGGCAGGTCGCGATGCCGTGCCTCACCGCATTCTCGACCAGCGGCTGCACCAACAGCGGCGGCACCATGACATTGGCCAGGCCGGGTTCCAGGTCGATACGCACACGTAGGCGCTCGCCGAACCGCACGCGCTCTATCTCCAGGTAACTCGACGCCAAAGCCAACTCGCGCTCCAGCGCAATCCGGGGCACCGCGCCGAGTGTGAGGCTGTTTCGCAGAAAATCCGCCAGGCGCTGCACCATCTCGCGCGCTTTCGCCGGGTCGGGACCAATGAGGCCCGACACCGCGTTCAGGCTGTTGAACAGGAAATGCGGATCCACTTGGGCGCGCAGTGCCCGCAACTCCGCTTCACGGGCGGCAATCTGCGACTGCAGTTCGCGCTGCGCCAGCGCCGTGGATTCCTCCACCGCCTGCAACGCGTAGTGCACGGTGACCGACAGCAGGTACGCCAGCGCGCCAAATCCCATCAACAGACTGATGAAGGACGGCGAGGACGCGGCTTCGCCGGGCACACCCATCGGCCCGAGCACCCTCCACCACCAGCGCCCGACACTCGCCCAGACCGATGCGGCGATCACCGAAGCCACCACCGCGCTCACGCCCACGCGCCACGTGGCGGTGCGGGTGAGCGGCATGGCGCGCGCCAGAAACAATGCGGAGAGCGAGAGAGGCGCGGCCAGGAGGCCCAGTGGCACGCCAAACGCCAGCGCCTGGGGCCAGGTGACGCCAAACCCGGTGCGCGCCAACAGGGCCAGCAACGTGCCTACCAGGGCCCAGGCGATGAGGTGCAGCTGAAGGCGGCGCCGATCTCCGAGGATGGCCTGCATCAGGTCACTGCGTCTTGATCTCGACGCCGCCCATCACGACAAACCCGCGTACCACCAGCCGGTGCTTGGAATCCTGGGTGCCCGAACTGCTGTCGTCGGCGCCGCCCATGATGGCCACCACCTGATTCGATACGGCCCAGTCGGGAGGCACGGTGATTTCGACGCCGCCCCACCAGACAAACACGTCGATGATGGCTTCCTGCCCACCGGTGGACGCGCCTCGCAGGTCCACTTCCACCCCGCCCATGATCGCGGTAAGGTCGGCCCGGCGGAACGCGGGAGACGTATTGCGCCGCACTTTGCCCGACCAGATGGCCACTTCAGAGAACACGGCGTCCGATGTGCCCACCGCACTCGGCGCAAACGACTGGTCGCCCTTGAACGCACGATAGATGATGAGGCCGCCCGCGGCCACCAGGAACAACGGCCACCAGCGGTCGAAATCAAACGACAGGCCAATGAACCGCTCTGACAGGGTTCCAAGGCCGAACAGGACAAGGATGCCACCGAACACCTTGCCCGCCGTGGTGTCGCTCTGCAGGAACTTGGCCACGCCGAAGGCCACCAGCATCAACGGCCAGAACCTGAGGATGTGACCGGCGTCGGCATAACCCAGGTTGTCGGCGGTCAGAATGAGGCCGAACGCGACGATCAACAGGCCAAGAACGACCTGGGGGGTCAGGCGGAAGCCGGACGTATTCAGGCTCATGACTGCACCCCCTTCACCTTGCAGTTCCGCGCGTGGAACACGATCGAGAGGCCGGCAAGCACTATAAAAAGCGGCCAGGAGTCATGGAGACGAAGCACGCGGTAATTGTGTGCCAGAAAGATGCCGGCCAGCAGAATCAGCGACACCCCACCCCATCGTCCGTCTTCGCCAGGCGTCACCAACTTGCCGACGCCAATGACAACCAGGATGAACGGCCACAGTTGCCCAAAGTCCACGTCGGGCAACTTGCCCAGATTTGACGCCATGAAGATCAGGCCCACTGCCACAAGCACCACGCCGGCCATCGCGTTATTTCTCACCACAGTCCTCCCGTCACCAGGGTCCACCAGAGATTCACCGCGGCCATGGCCGCCAGCACCCCCAACACCCCCACACTCACCAGCAATCGCTCTGTCCTCACGCAGGAAGATTACGGGGGGTGTTCGCATCGATGCCGTCAGGTTTCGGTCAGCGGCGTCCCGGCGTCGGTGAACGTCGCCCGGCCGATCTGACCGCACACGGGCGGGCGTTCCCCGGTAGAATCGGGGCATGTCGTTTTTTTCCCGATCCCCTCAACCGGTGAGTCCCGTTGACGATCTGGCGCCGTCGGATGTCCTGATTTCGCTCAATCAATTGGAGAAGTCCTATGCGCTCGGCGCGTCGCGCTCGTGGGTGCTGCGACGCATCACGCTGGACATCAAGGACGGCGAATTCGTCTCGATCATGGGGCCGTCGGGCGCGGGAAAATCCACGCTGCTCCACATCCTCGGCATGCACGACAGCGCCTGGACCGGCGAGTACTACTTCGGCGGCCAGCCCGTGCACCGGCTCAGCGCGAAAGACCGCGCAGCTCTGCATAAGAAGTGGATTGGATTCGTCTTTCAGAGCTATCACCTGCTCGACCACCTCACCGTCTACGAGAACCTGGACGTGCCGCTTTCATACCGCGACATCAAGAAGGCCGAGCGCGACAGCATGGTCTGCGACATCCTCGACCGCTTCGCGATCGTCGGCAAGAAAGACCTGTATCCCAACCAGCTCTCGGGTGGACAGCAGCAGCTGGTGGCCGTCGCGCGTGCCGTGATTGCCAATCCCAAGATCATCCTCGCCGACGAACCCACCGGTAACCTGCACTCGAGCCAGGGCCGCGAAATCATGGAACTGTTCCGCAAGTTGAACGAAGGCGGGACCACCATCGTGCAGGTCACCCACTCGGAAGCCAACGCCGAGTGCGGCTCACGCGTCATTGAACTCAAAGACGGGTGGCTGGTGGGAGCGCCAAGCGCTTGACCGCCTCCGCGTTCTCGCGGCCGGAGGTCCCGGGCTTCAGCCCGGGACTGGTGGCACGGGCTCAAGCCCGTGCCCTCCGAGCACGCGTCAGTGCCGTCATTCCCCTCCTGGCGTTTCTCGCCGCTTGCACCGCTGACCCGCCGGCCAAGCGCTACGAATTGACCGGGCAGGTCCTCGCGGTGCACGAGGCGCGGCAGGCACTGGCGATCACACACCAAGACATCGCGGGCTACATGCCGGGAATGACGATGAGCTTTCCGGTGGCGACAAAGTCGTTGATGATCGGCCGGACACCGGGCGAGCTCATCACGGCCACCCTTGAAGTGAACGGCCTCGTGGGCACACTCGTGGCCGTCACGCACGTGGGCTCGGCGCCTCTGCCCGACAACACGAATACTGCGGCGATGACCGACGGCATTCTTGCGGTGGGCGATGTGTTGCCCGACGCCGCCCTCATCGACCAGCAGGACCAGCGCCGTTCGCTCTCGGAATGGAAGGGCACGCCGGTGCTCCTCACGTTCATCTACACCCGCTGTCCCCTGCCGAATTTCTGTCCGGCGATGAACCGGAATTTCGCGTCCATCCAGAGGAGCCTGGCTGCCGACCCCGCGCTGGCTGGTCGTCTGAAGCTCATCTCGGTGTCGTTCGACCCGGAGCACGACACGCCGGCGGTGCTGGCGGAATTCGCCAAAACGTTCGAGACCGACCCGACGGTCTGGACGTGGCTCACCGGCGACCGCGTCACCACCGATCGATTGGCGGCGAAGTTCGGCGTCAGCGTCATCCGAGGCGACGCGTCGCCCACCGACGTCGCCCACAACCTGCGCACCACCCTCATCGACGCCGAGGGGCGCGTCGTCAAGATCTACTCGGGCAGCGAGTGGATGCCATCCGCCGTGCTTTCGGACGTGCGTGCCGTCATCAAGTAGTGTCGCTCAGGGCGCCACGCCCCCTCGTTCGGTATTCACACCAGCCGAGCGGAGGGTGATCGATCGGCTGGCCACGCCCGATCGGGTGCAGGCGTTCCTCAACGGACTCACGTACAACACGGAGCCGCCACCCGGCGGCCCACAACAACGGACGTTTCGCAGCGTTGTGGCGACGCGCACGGCCCATTGCCTGGAAGCCGCGCTCACGGCCGCGGTCATTCTGGAACAACACGGCTATCCGCCCACCGTGATGAGCCTCGAGTCGGAAGATGGCCTCGACCATGTGATCTTCGTCTACCGCACGCGGACCGGATGGGGTTCGGTGGCCAAGTCACGCGACCCCGGCCTCTTCGGGCGCAAGCCCGTGTTCCGGTCGCTGCGACAGATGGCGCTGACGTATTTCGAGCCCTTCATCGACACCACCGGCCGCGTGACCGCCTACGGCGTGGTGGACCTGCGCGTGCTGGCCCCCTACGATTGGCGGCTGTCGTCAGGCAACGTCTGGAAAGTGGAACGTCTGTTGTATGAGATTCCTCACCGGAGAATCCGGTCGTCCGACTCGCGCGTGGATCGCCTGCGCCGCCGGTATTTTACCTTCCGGCGTGAACACCCCGGGGTGAAACCGGTGGCGTTGTACGATCAACGGACCTGGACCGCGATCCCGGCGAAGTTCCGTCGTGACAACCCCGGCTGAGTCGCGTTACACTGAGGGTTCCTTACGTGGGCGGCTAGCTCAGCTGGGAGAGCGCTGCGTTCGCAATGCAGAGGTCGCGAGTTCGATCCTCGCGCCGTCCACCAATTTTCGCTACGCCGCAGGTTCCTTCGGCTTCAGATCGTCCAGCAGACCGCGCACGGCCATGACGGCGTTGGCATGGGCCCCCAGCACCCGGTGGTATCCGTCAAAGTCCAGCGACGTTACCGGTGTGTCGGCCGGCAGGGCTTCAACCGCCGGAGCCATCTTCTGCAGCTCCTCTGCCGAGGTCACCGCCCCCAGCCACGCGTTCTTGAACGCCATCACCGCATTTTCTGAATCACGCGACATCACCCGCCTCCTGCTCCGACAGTATATCGAGCCGGATGCTAGTATGAACTCACCCATGCAGGCTCGGGCCGCGACCGTCTTCCTCTCGGGGCTCGCCGGACTGATCGCGCTCGGTGCGATCGCCGCGGCGCCCATCATCGGCCATGCGCTGCCCGCGCGGGGCCAGGCGCTCACCGCGCAGGGCCAGGCGCCGACGGCGCAGAGCCTTGCCCTGTCGCTGCAGAAACGCTACGCCACCATTCGCGACTTTCGCGCCGACTTCTCGCACACCGTGCAGGGCGCAGTCCTTCGCACCGTGCGCACCACCGAACGCGGCGAATTGAAGGTGATGAAACCGGGACGCGTCTTCATGACGTACGGGCCGCCGCAGAAGAAGTCGTTTGTGGCCGACGGCCTCACGGTCAAGACCTACATCCAGTCCGACCGCACCGGCACGGTTGGGCCGATGCCGCAAGGCGACGACCTCTCGGTCGCCATCCTCTTCCTTGCCGGCCGAGGCGATCTGGTCAAAGACTTCCAGGCGTCTCTGCCTGCCGTGCAGCCACCCGGTGAGTGGCAACTGGACCTCGTGCCCAACAAACGTCAGGAAGACTTCGCCACCCTCACCCTCTTCGTGGATCGCCAAACACTCGCCTTCCGCGGCCTGGGCACCGCAGACCACCTGGGCGGGTCGTTCGTATTCCGTTTCACCAACCTACGTGAGAACACCGGGTTGAAAGACACAGACTTTCGCTTCACGTTCCCAAGGGGCACTCATGTCATTGAAACCGGGCGCGGGAAGTAACAGCACCCTACGGCTTCTCCTGGCCGGCGTCTTCATGCTGAGCATGGTGGGCGCTTGCGCCACTGCAGGCGCGATGCGCCAGGCGCGAAACGCCGAGCAGGCAAAGGACTTCGACCTGGCAGTGGCGCACTACTCGCGCATCGTCAGGGCCGAGCCCGAGAATCGTGAAGCGCGCCTGGGTCTGGAGCGCGCCAAGCTCCGTGCGTCTGAAATGCACCTGGGTCGCGGCCGTCGTGTCTTCTCACAGGGGCGGTACGACGATGCGGTGGTTGAGTTGCAGGTGGCGTATGAGCTCAACCCTACGAGCGGCGTGATTGAGGACGACCTGCGAATGGCCCGTGCGGCCCAGCGGGCAAAACTCGCCGCGCCGGCTGAAGGCAAGACCGCGCTCGAGTCGGTGCTGACACGCACACGCAATCTGCCGCCAAGCGGATTCGAGTTGCCTGATGCACCGATGCCCGCGGCGATCGACACCGGCGCACAGTCCACCAGCCGACAGGTCTACACGATGCTGGGCAAGCTGGCGGGTTTCAGCCTGGTCTTCGATCCGCAGTTCCAGGATGCACCCGTCTCGATCAGCCTGAAGGAACCGACCGTGCGCCAGGCGCTGGACGCAGTGGCTCAGAATACGCGCACGTTCTACAAGGTCACGGCGCCCAAGACCATCACCGTCATCCCCGACAATCCGAACAAGCGCCGGGAGTACACCGAAGAGCAGATCCGTACTTTTTTTGTCAGCAATCTGGACATGAAGGAAGTGGTGGACCTGCTGCGTGTGGTGGCCGACATCCGGCAGATTCAGCCGGTGAGCACCAACACATTGACGATTCGGGATACGCCCGAGCGGCTCGATGCGGTGGCGCGGCTCCTGGGCGCTATCGACAAGGCCAAGGCCGAGGTCATTGTTGATGTCGAGATCCTGGAAGTGGATCGCACGAGCATGCGCGACTACGGCCTGCAGATCGCATCACCCGGGTCGACGGGCATCGACGGTGTGGTGAGCACCGATCAGCCTCTCACACTCCGAAGTCTTCGGAACCTCACGCAGTCCGACATCCTCATGTCGGGCGTGCCGGCGCTGTATTATCGCTTGCTGAAAACCGACTCGAACACCCGGACGCTCGCCAACCCCCACATCCGGACGGTGGACGGCGTGCTGGCCCGCGAGGAGATGGGCGAACGTGTGCCGGTGCCCACATCGCAAATAGTGCCTCTGGGCCAGGGTGGCAACAGCCTGCAGTCCATCCAGAACATCTCGTACGAGCCGATCGGCATCAACATCGACGTGACCCCCAGATTTCACGCCAACAACGACGTGACGCTGACCGTGAAGCTGCAGATGAGCACCGTGTCGGGCACCGGCTTCTCGGGGTATCCCACGTTCGGCAACCGGTCAGTGTTGACCACCGTGCGGCTCAAGGACGGCGAGACCAACATCATCGCAGGCTTGATTCGCGACACCGAACGGACCGTGGCCAATGGCATTCCGGGGTTCTCCGACCTGCCACTCATCGGACGCCTGTTCGGCCGCAGTAAGAAAGAAACCCAGGAAACCGACATCGTTCTCACCCTCACCCCCCACATCATCCGGGTCCTGGAGCTGACCGACGAAGACCTGCGCCCTTTCCGCATCCGCACCGATGGCAGCGGCGCCCTCCCGATTGAGCTCACGCCACTCGCGCCACCCAGGGATGTCATCATTAAATGAGCCCATTGGCTCATTGCCTTATTAACAAACCATGTCCATATTGATGACGTTCCGAATCGCCATTAAGGCGCTGAACCGCAACAAGATGCGGACCATGCTGACCATGCTGGGCATGATCATCGGCGTGGGCGCCGTCATCACCATGGTGGCGCTGGGCCGGGGGGCCCAGGCCGCCATCGAGGATCAGATCAAGGGCGCGGGCACCAACACCGTGACGGTGTTTCCTGGTTTCTCAATGACGATGGGTGTGAGCATGGGCCAAGGCTCGTCGTCGCGCCTGATGCCCGCGGATGCCGTCGCGCTTCGCGCCCTGCCTGACCTGGCGTACGTGGCTGAAGCCGTCAATTCCCGTCAGCAGATCGTCGCCTCTAATCAGAACACCAACTCGTCCATCGTCGGCACCAACGTCGACTTTGTGGCGGTCAAATCCTGGCCGATGAAGTTCGGTGCCTTCTTCACCGAGCAGGACGTGCAGAGCGCAGCCAAGGTGATCGCACTGGGTGTCAACGTCTCGGACCTGCTCTTCGGCGAGGGCGTGGACCCCACCGGTGAATCCGTGCGGGTGCGAAATCACGTGGTGAAAGTCATCGGCGTCATGGCTCCCAAAGGCGCCTCATCAAGCGGACAGAACCAGGACGACCAGGTGTTCATGCCTTACACCACCGTCCTGAAGAAACTCGTGGGCCAGCAGAACCTGCATTACATCCTGGCATCGGCAACGTCAGCGGATCGCATGGCGCAGGCGTCGTCCGCGGTCAAGACCACGCTGCGCATCACACATGATCTGGGCCTTGGTCAGGAGGACGACTTCAATGTGCTGACGCAGGACGACATGGTGGCGATGCGCACGCAGACCACCAGCACGCTGACGTCGCTGTTGGCGGCCATTGCCGGCGTCTCGCTCCTGGTGGGTGGCATCGGCATCATGAACATCATGCTGGTATCGGTCACCGAGCGCACGCGCGAGATCGGGCTTCGCCTGGCCATCGGCGCCCGCGGGTCGGACGTGCTCTACCAGTTCCTGGTGGAAGCCGTGCTCATCAGCCTTGTGGGCGGCGGACTCGGTATTGCCGCAGGCTTCGGCGCTGCGGAATTCATGAAGTGGTTCCGCGCCTGGCCCGCCGAGGTGCCAACCGACACCATCATCCTGGCGTTCGGCGTCGCCGCCGGCATCGGCATCTTCTTTGGCTACTATCCTGCACGGAAAGCGGCTGCTCTCGATCCTATCGAAGCATTGAGATTCGAGTAGTCGGGGTCCAGGAGTCCGATCTCAATCGCGCCGTTCGACGTCTGCCCCGAGGCCGCGCAGGCGCTCCACGAGATGAGCGTATCCCCGCTCGACAGTCTCAATTTCCAGGATCCGGCTTTCGCCTTTGGCGGCGAGCGCGGCGGCGATGAGCGCCATGCCCGAACGAATGTCGCGGCTGTCCAGGGTGCGCCCGCGCAGCGGCGTCTTGCCGGAGACGATGATGCGGTGAGAGTCGCAGAGGAAGAGATCCGCGCCCATCGAACTGAGTTGCTCGAGTGCAAACAGCCGCAGTTCGTACATCCAGTCGTGCAGCAGCGTTCGCCCTTCCGCCTGCGTTGCGAGCACGGTGACAAGCGAAACGATATCGGAGGGAAACGCGGGCCAGAGGCCGGTGGCAATGCGTTTGACGGCACGCAGCGACGACGGCCGCACCACAAACTCGTCGTCTTGCAAATCACAGTCGAGGCCCATGTCGGCCAGCACCGACACTGTGGGCTCCAGGTCAAGCGCCCGCGCACCCCTGACCACCACGTCACCGCCGGTGACCGCGCCGACCACACCCCAGCTTGCCGCCTCGATGTAGTCGCCACGCAGGGTGTGAACGACACCCTTGAGCGTGCGTGCGCCCGTGATTCGAAGTGTGCTGGTGCCAATGCCCTCAACTGAGGCGCCCATCGCGGTGAGCATTTCGCACAGTTCCACCACGTGCGGCTCACAGGCCGCGTGGCGAAACTCAGACGTGCCTTCCGCTGCGGCAGCGGCCATGAGGGCGGTCTCCGTCCCAGTCACACTGGCCTCCGGCAGGTACATCGAAACGGCCTTGAGACCAGTCGGCGCTTCAAGGCGATGGCCGGCCGCGTGGTCGATCACCCTGGCGCCAAGTGCCTGTAGCGCCCGCAGGTGCGTGCTGATGGAACGGCGTGCCGGAAAATCTCCGCCAGGCTCCGCCAGCGTGGCCCATCCGACGCGGGCGAGCAACGACCCCATCAGCATCACGGATCCGCGCAGACGCCCGACCAACGTCGGGTCTGGGCTGCCCGACGGGATGTTGGCGCAGGTGACGCGCAAGGTTGCGGTGCCAATGCCATCGACCTGGGCGCCCAGGGAGCGCAACAACTCGACCATCACTGACACATCGCGAATCTGCGGCACGTTCCGCAATTCACACGTCTCGGATGTCAGCACGCATGCGGCCAGCAACGGCAACGCCGCATTCTTGTTGCCGTCCACCGCCACCTCGCCCGACAACCGGGCACCGCCGCGCACTACCAGATACGCCATGTCACCACTCCCCGAGGTACACGATCTCGTCCCTGAGTGCGACATCGAACTGGCGTCGCACCGCCTCCCGCGCCCGTTCAATCAACCGCCGTATGTCGGTGGCCGTCGCGCTCTTGCCGGCCACGATGAAGTTGGCATGCGTCGCCGAAATCGTCGCGCCACCCGACGACGCGCCCTTGAGGCCCGCACGATCCACAAGCGCGCCGGCCGACCAGGGGATTCCAATTGGTACCCGATCGCGCGTAGGGTCGGGGTTCTGAAAGACACACCCCGCGCTTGGCAAGTGCAGAGGCTGCGTGCGCTTTCGATGCGCCAGCGACGCACGCGCCGTCGCTCGCATCACATCCGGCTCACCGGCCGATACGCACACATCAGCCCACACCACCACTTCGTTGGTGTCAAAAAGGCGGCTGGTGTCGTAGCCAAACCCCATTTCGCCGGCAGGGACGACGCCAAACACGCCCCGTGGCGAGAGCAGCCCGACGTCGGCGATGTGTTCGCTGAGGTTGTGGCCGGCGTAGTGGGCGTTGCCATGCACCGCGCCTCCCACCGTGCCGGGCGTGCCGGCCCAGGCCTCCAGCCCGGCGAGGCCGCGGCCAATCAGCCACCGCACCAGGCCGTTGATAGTCGCGCCCGCCTCTGCCCTGACGCGTCCGGACATTGGCTCCGAGATGCCGGTCAACCTCGGCCGCACCACCATGCCGCGCACGCCGGCGTCGGCCACCAGCACGTTGGAGCCTCCACCCAATACCGTGACCGGCAGGCCATTTGAGGCGGCAAGTCGCAGGACCGCCTCAAGCGAGGCCACCGAGCGTGGCTCCACCAGCCAGTCGGCCGGCCCGCCAACGCCGAACGTCGTGAGCGTCGCGAGCGGCGCATGCTCGCTGACCCCCTCTGGCCCAACAATCGCCTGCAACTGTCTGGTGACCGTGGACATGGTCAACACGTCAGCGCCCGAGGGCAGCCAGCAGTTTCTCGTGGATTCCGTCGAACCCGCCGTTCGACATCAAGACGACGATATCGCCACGGCGGGCTTCCTGCGCGATGGTGGCCACAATCTCGGGGACGCCGGGGAGCGTGCGAGCACGGCCGCCGCGCTGGATCAGCTCTTTGACAATGTCGTCCACCGAGAGGCGTTCGGCCTCGGGCAGCGACGCCCGGAAAACGGCGGCCAGCACCACTTCGTCGGCGCCGGATTCGTGGAAGGCGTGCACGAAGTCGTCCTGGAAGATCCTGCGGCACGCCGTGGCTGACCGGGGTTCAAAGACAGCCCATACGCGCCTGTCAGGATAGGTGAACTTGACCGCGCGAATCGTCTCGAGAATCGCGGTGGGGTGATGCGCAAAGTCGTCGTACACCGACACGCCGCGCACTTCCCCGCGCAGTTCGAGCCTTCGGCGCACGCCCAGAAACTCACGCAGACCGGTGCGCAGCCGCTCGTGTGAGACGCCTGCCGCGTGTCCCACGGCGAGCGCGGCCAGGGCGTTGCGAACGTTGTGCGCGCCGTAGAGCGGCACCTCGAAATGGCCGAGGCGGTCTCCGCGGTAGGTGACTTCGAATCGGGTATGGTCGCCAGCGGGCTCCATTTCACCCGCACGCCAGTCAGCGCCTTCGCTGAAACCGAATGTCTCCACCGGCGACCGCGCCAGGCGGCCGAGCGCGAGCGCTTCGGGGCAATCCGCGCCAAGCACCAGGAGCCCCCGTTGCGGAATCAGGTTGACCAGGCGCCGGAACGCGACGCGCAGGGCTTCCATGTCGGGATAGATGTCGGCGTGGTCGTATTCGACGTTGCCGATCACTGCGATGTCGGGGAGGTACTTGAGGAACTTCGCGGTCTTGTCGAAAAACGCGCTGTCGTATTCATCGCCCTCGATCACGAAGTCGCGACCCGACCCCAGTCGATAGCTGCTGTCGAAGTTCGAGGCGATGCCGCCCACAAGCACACTCGGATCTTCGCCGGCCGAGGTCAGCAGCCATGCGGCCAGGGACGTGGTTGTGGTTTTGCCGTGTGTGCCGGCGATCACGATCGACCGGCGGTCCCACAGGAAGTGCTCACGAATGGCCTCGGGCAGCGAGCAATACCGCATCTTTCGATCGAGCACGGCCTCCAGTTCCGGGTTGCCGCGCGAGATGGCGTTACCCACCACCACGAGGTCGATCTCGCTGGTGACGTTGACCGCGTCATACTTGTCGAACACGCGAATCTGTTCGCGCGCCAGGAAGTCGGACATCGGGGGATACACGCCATGGTCTGAGCCCTGCACGTCCAGCCCACGCGCCTTCAGCATGGCGGCCAGCGTGGCCATGGCGGTGCCGCAGATACCGATGAAATGCACCCGCGTCATGCGGTCCCCTCGTGCACGGCAGATTCCTCGATGAGCAGACCGGGGTTGCCACCTTCAGCCAGCACCCGTGTGTGAACCCCAAACGGCAGCGTCATCAATGGCGTGATGGTGTGCCCCGACGGAAAACCAAACAGCACGGGTCCGTCAAACCCCGACATCACATCAGCCACGGTGGCCCTGGCTGTCAGACTGCCGTCCGGCTCGTCGCAGCGCGGCATCTGTCCAAAGACGACGGCTGATGCCCGCGAGAGAATGCCGGTCTGGCGCAACTGCACCAGCATGCGGTCGAGCCGATACGGACGCTCCCCCACTTCGTCGATGAACAGCACGTGCCCCACAGGCGGATCAAATGCCCACGGCGTGCCCATCGAGGCCAGGAGTTGGGTCAACGTTCCGCCCAGCATCGGGCCTTCGGCGGATCCCTTCCTGAGCGCCTCGACGCCCTCAGGGCGCACTTCGCCCATGGGCTCAGGCTTGAGGCTCTCCAGGAACGACACGGGGTCGTACGCGCCCGGGCCGTGCGACAACCGGCGGTCGATCATGGGGCCGTGAATGGACGTCATGCCGGCCCGGCACGCCAGCCAGATATGCAGGGATGTGACATCGCTGTAGCCGATGAACGCCATGCGCGCCTCCCGGGCGGTTTCCACATCGGCCGGGCCCAGGAGCGGCAGCATCTGCAAGCTGCCGTAGCCTCCTCGAAGCGCCATCACTGCGTCCACATCCGCGCGCCGCCACAAATCCGTGAGCTGCACCTTACGGCTGTCCGGGTCACCGGCTACAAAACCCCGACGCTCAAACACCCGCTCGTCGTAGACGGGCTCGAATCCCAGCCGCTGCAGCTCCAGTACGCCCTTCTCGAACTCATCGCGGTCGCAGGGGCTGGCCGGGGCGACGAGCCCGATGCGGCTCCCCGGACCGGCGGGTCGCACCTTCAGCATCCCCGCCCGGGTCCTGATGCTCACAGCCAGGCCGCCATGCGGTCCGAGATGCGCTGATGGGTCTCGAGGCCTACGGCTGAGAGCGCGGCTGGTGGCGCCTGCAGGGCGGCGGCAAAGCGCGTCTTCACGCGCCACTGTCTGGCCAACGCGTCTTCGACGCGCGCCACCGGCAACACGCCCGACTCCATCGCATGGATGACCGCCTCGAGCGCTTCCACTTGTTCGTCCTGCGTGGAGTTGCAGAGCAGCACACTGTCGCAGCCCGCCTGCAACGCCGCCACCATGGCGTCGGGCAACGGCCACGCGGCGGCCACGGCTTTCATCCCGAGGTCGTCACTGATCACGAGGCCGTCAAAGCCGAGTGACTGCTTCAGGACGCCATCCACCACCGCACGCGACAGCGTGGCCGGCAGGTCGGGGTCAATCGACGGCACCAGCACGTGCGCGGTCATGATCGTCGCCAGGCCCGCGGCAATCCCTGCGCGAAACGGCACGTACTCGACTCGATCGAGGCGATCGGGCGCGTGCTCGACCAACGGAAGTTCGCAATGTGAATCGGTGCTGGTGTCGCCGTGTCCTGGAAAGTGTTTACCGCAGGCGACGATGCCGGACGCGTGCAGGCGCTGGATAAGCGCCGCACCGAAGGACGCCACCACCTCTGGCGTGGTGCCGAACGCGCGATCGCCGATGATCGGATTCTGGGAGTTGGTGTGGATGTCGAGCACAGGCGTGTAGTCGAGGTTCACGCCTACCGCCCGCAACTCCGCCGCAAGCGCGGCGCCAAACGCGTCGGCGAGCGCGGCATCGCCGCTGCGTCCCAGCGTCATCATGGGGGGCCATTCGGTGAAGGGCCGACGCAATCGCGCCACTCGGCCTCCCTCCTGATCCACGCTGATCCACAACGGCCAATCGCGCGCCAGTGACGCCGCTTCGCGCGACAATTCGCGCACTTGCGCCGGCTCAGCCACGTTGCGGGAAAAATAGATGACGCCGCCAAGGTCAAACGACGCTGCCAGCCGCTTCACGTCGGCGGGCACCGTGTGACCGGGGAAGCCGATGATGGCCAACTGTCCCACTTGACGCCGGAGCTCACGAAGCGACATACCGCGCCCATTATAATGCCCGCGTGCGCATTGACTGTTCTGCTCCCACCCGCATCGACCTCGCCGGCGGCACCTTCGACATCTGGCCCCTGTATCTTTTTCACGATCAGGCGCAAACGATCAATGCGGCACTGAGCCTGCGTGCCTCCTGCACACTTGAGTCGCGAGCGGACGGGCGCGTGGAACTGCGGTCGGAGGACACCGGCGAGTCTGCGTCGGCGTCTTCGGCCGAGGCGCTCGACCTCACTCACCTTCCGCTGCTCGCCCGCCTGGTGCATACGTTCGACGTCTCGGGCATCACCCTGACCACGCGCTCTGATTCACCAGTGGGCGCGGGCATTGCCGGCTCGTCGGCCATGAACATTGCCATCACCAAGGCGCTCTCGGTGTGGACCGGCCAGTTTACCACCGACGCGGAAGTGATGCTCACCGCGATGAACGTGGAGGCCCAGGTCATCCACGTGCCCACGGGCGCGCAAGACTACCGGCCGGCGCTCTACGGCGGCGTCTCGGCCGTGGAACTCAACGCCACCGGCGTGCGCCGCGTGCAGCTCGACCTCCCCGCCGCCGAACTCACCGCCCGCATCGTCGTCGCCTATACCGGCGCATCGCGCAATTCGGGGATCAACAACTGGGAAGTGATGAAGCGCCGCATCGATGGCGACCCTGCCGTGGTGGCCGCGTTTGACGGCATCCGCGACGCAGCGGTCGGCATGCGACAGGCGTTGTCATCACAGGACTGGACGGCAGCCAGTCGGCACCTGAGCGCCGAATGGGACTGCCGTACGAAGCTGGCGCCCGGCGTGACGACCCTCGAGATCAACGCGTTGCTGGCCGCCGCACGCGCGGCCGGCGCCACCGCCGGCAAGGTGTGTGGCGCCGGCGGCGGCGGGTGCCTCTTCTGCCTCGTTCCGCCAGAGCGCAAGACCGCGGTGGCACAGGCGCTCACGGCCGGCGGCGCGCGAGTACTCGACTGCCGCATCGACGACGAGGGCGTGCGGGTCACCCGCGCGTGAGGTCAAAGGCAGTCACCATGAAGATCCATGTCCTACATGGTGGAAAATTCATCAGGGAAGTAACATCCTGAAAGGTCACGATGTCTGTTACCGCCATTCGCAAGTTGTACTTCAACACGAGCAAGGCCACGGTCCAGAAGGACCTGACCAGGGCGATCGCGTTGTTCAAGGCGCTCACGGCCGAAGACGACCGCGAGAAGGCCGCGGTGTTTATGGATGGGCTGTCGCAGATGCGATCGGAGTGGGGCGTGCGTCCGCGAGGGTCAGCCGACTGACCGGTTCATCCGCCAGACGACGAACGCCACAATGACACCCACCACGATCAGGCCGACGACGATGCGGAGCACGAGCGACGCTTTTCGCTGACGCTCCACAAACGCGCGGTCATCGTCGGTCACATCGGGCCGCACGGCTTCGCTCGCGTCGGGCACGGCGGACGCGAGTTCGGCGACGAATTTTGCCACGACCGTGTCCGGGTCCAGCCCCACTTCAAGCGCGTAGGACCGAACAAACGCGCGGCTGAAGATGCCTCCAGGCAACCGCTTGAAATCGCCACGCTCGAGTGACTCGAGTACTGCGGCCGCAATCTTGGTGGACGCCGCAACCTGCTGCAGCGAAATGCCCCGGCCCTCGCGGGCGTGTCTCAACTCTAATCCGACTTCGCTCATACGATTGATTCGATTCCTACTGTAGATGACCGGTTGCGGCCCGGTCAAACGCGCCGCGCAGCGCGGCCACGCCGGCGGCAATGCCGAGCGCCCCTGAGGCGCGCCCGGGTGGCAGAAACAGTCGAATGGCGGCGACGCCAGCCGCGCCCGCGGCCTTGCATTCCGCTGCGCGCGGCACGGTGACGCCCCCAATGGCGAGCACGGGGACACGCCCTGCGGCGGTCACAACCGCACGGAGCGCTTCCAGGCCCCGGCCTGGCTTGGGGCCCGACTCGTACACCGCTCCGAACAGCAGGTAGTCGGCGTCGACGTGGGTGCGGGTGTCGTCGAGGCCGTGCACGGAGCGTCCCACGAGCCAGGCTGGCACGAAAGAGCCGCGGCCTTGAGACCCAGGCCGCGCTACGAGGGCCGGATCAGCCGACGAGCCCGCGGGAGACGCTGCGGCGAGCGAGCGCACGCGTGCGACTGGTGGGGCATCGCCTGGCAGATGCACGCCGCCGCAGCCGGAGGCCAGCGCGACATCAGCCCGATCATTGACGACCACCCTGGTGCGAGTGCCCGCGGCGACACCGGCAATCGTCCGAGCGAGTTCGCAGAGCACGCGCCCGGGCAGATCGCCCTCGCGCAATTGAATCAGATCGATGCCGGCGGCGACGGCCCCTTCCAGCCACCTGGCCAGCGTCAGCGTGCGGTCGCGTTCGGTGCGCGCGGCGGGATCGAGTTGGTGCCTGTCGGTCACCAGGCACAGGGTCATGTGGGATCGGACCACCGGCTGATAAACGCCCCGCTCAAATCTCTCACGCCCACCCATCCGGTCACCAGGCCCACGCCGGTCACCGCGCCGCGCAGAAAGTAATTGCTCATGAGCGTGGAGAGCCATGGCCACGACGCGGCGAAGTAATTGCGGTCCCACAGCGCCGTCCATGGCGCCAGGATCAACAGGAACCCCGCCTCAATGAGGTAGGCCGAAAGCAACAGACGCAGGAAAAAAGGGATGGCAGCTCTCCGAAGGCTCGTGGCCTACTCAGGCATCGTATCAGACGGAGAAAACAGCGTCGGTTGACGAAACGTGCGTCGATGGACCGGCGAATAGCCCCATCGGTCTACGGCCGCCAGATGGTCGGCTGTGGCATACCCCTTGTGCTGGTCGAATCCGTACCGCGGATCACGATCGTGCAGTTCCCGCATGAGTCGATCACGATGCACCTTGGCCACAATCGACGCGGCGGCAATGGCGCTGACTCTCCGATCGCCGCCGACAAGCGCCCGTTGCGCGAGCACGAGCTGGGGAATGGGAAACCCGTCGATGAGCACCAGGCCCGGCAACGGAACCAGGGCCATGACGGCCAGAAACATGGCGTGAAGCGATGCCCGATGGATGTTGAGCCGATCGATCTCGCCGGCGTCCACCACACTGACCGTCCACGCCACGGCTGAGGCCGTGATCTCAGACGACAGGCGCTCGCGGACCTGGGCCGACAGCAGCTTCGAGTCGGCCACGCCGGCCACGTGATGATCCGGGTGCAGGATGACGGCTGCGGCCACTACCGGACCTGCCAGGCACCCGCGCCCCACCTCATCCACACCGGCCACATGCACCACGCCGAGACGCCGCGCGGCGTTCTCGATCGCGCGCGACGCCCGGGGTTTCGCCATGTCGGCCCCGGACGGCTCTACGGCGTGCGGCGCTTTTCCTTCATGCGGGCGGCCTTGCCGCGCAGTTCACGCAGGAAGTACAGCTTCGCGCGGCGCACCTTCGCGCTGCGGATCACCTCGATTTTGTCCACGGTCGGCGAGTGCAGCGGGAAGATACGCTCGACGCCCTGGCCGAACGACACCTTGCGCACGGTCACCGACGCGCGCGATCCGCCACGGTGCATGCCAATGACCATGCCCTCGTAGACCTGAATTCGTTCCTTGTCGCCCTCGCGCACTTTCACGTGTACGCGCACGGTGTCGCCCGATCGCATCTCGGGCCGTTCCACCAGGTGGGGACGTTCAATCATCTCTAACGCATTCATGAGCTGTGCTCCTTTACCGACTCTTCGAACTTCTTCAGCAGGTCTAATTTCTTCAGCAGATCGGGCCGCCGCGCCTTCGTCCGCGCCAAACGCTGCCCTGCCCGCCACTCTTCAATCGCCCCGTGGTGCCCGCTCGACAACACATCAGGCACCGCCAGTCCACGAAACACCGCCGGCCGCGTGTAGTGCGGATGATCGAGTAATCCGCTCACAAACGAATCCTGCTCCACCGACGTTTCATCCCCCACCACGCCGGGGATCAACCTCACCACCGCATCCACCAGGACCAGGGCCGGGAGTTCACCACCCGTCACCACGTAGTCCCCAATCGAAATCTCATCGGTCACAAGCGTCTCTGCCACGCGCTCGTCAACCCCTTCATACCGGCCGCACAACACGACGATGCGCGACATGCGGCTGAACCGCAGCGCCTCGGCGTGTGAAAGCGGCCGTCCCTGCGGCGTCATCAGCACCACCGCGTCGGCCACGCCGCGCTCTGCGGCAATCTCCTCCACAGCCCGGAACAACGGCTCGGGCTTGAGCACCATGCCCGGTCCGCCGCCAAATGGCATGTCGTCCACCACCCGATGTCTGTCCGACGTGTAGTCGCGCAAATCACGCGCCTTCACATCCACCACGCCCTTGCTCCGTGCGCGGCCCACCACGCCTTCCGACAACACCGCATCAATCATCGCCGGGAAGATTGTCACGACGTCAATCGCGGTCATCGTCACTTCTCCTTCGGCTCCTTCGGCGCGGGCGCGTTCACGTCCAACAGCCCTTCCGGCGGATCCACCACGATGCGTCGCCCCACCACATCGATCTCGGTGCACATGGCCTTCACGAGGGGCACCAGCACCTCGGCACCGTTTCGATCGACCGCCAGCAGCGCGCCACCCGCCCCCGTGTAGACCGCCTGCACCTGGCCCACCTCAACTCCCTCGCCCGTCTGCACCTGGCAGCCTACGAGGTCGTAGAGGTAGTACTCGTCGGGCCCCAGCGGTATTCGCGCCGTTTCCGGGATGCGCAACTCAACGCCGCGTAACCCTTCGGCCGCCTCGACTGAGGTCACGCCTTCGAAGCCCACCACCCACCGGTCGGCCTGCGAATGACTGCGGGCCACCGTCAGCGCCATCAGGCTCGCGCCCGAACGGCGCCACACTTGCGCGCCAACGGCGAACCGCGCGTCACCGAAGTCGGTGTCTGGCGCAATCACCACCTGGCCGCGCAGGCCGTGTGGCCGCACCACCAGACCGACCTGCACCATCGACGCCCAGTCCACGTCTGCCCTTCCTTCACCCATCAAGTGGCACGGCCTGAAGCCCATGCCCCCCGATCTGCTAGTCGTCGCGGAAGTCGACGCTGACCCGAAGGCCGTCGAGTTCCGCGGCCGCAGCCGCCAGCGTCCGTACCGCCGTGGCGGTCCGTCCCTGCCGGCCGATGACGCGGCCCAGGTCGCCCGGCGCCATCGTCAGTTCGACAACGGTCTGGTCGCGGCGCTCGTACTCCACCACGTCCACCTCGTCGGGCTGGCTCGCCAGTGCGCGCGCCACCACGTCCACGACGTCGCGCGCCCGGCTCACGATGCGGCCGGAGCGGCTTCCTGCACCGGTGCCACCGGTGCGCGGGCCAGCAACGTGCGCAGCGTGTCGGACGGCGTCGCGCCGCTCTTCACCCAGTGCGCCAACCGCTCACGATCGATCACCAGTGTCTCCGGCGATGTGCGCGGATTGTAGTGGCCGAGAATTTCAATGAAGCGGCCCTCACGTGCGGCCGCCGACTCGGTCACGACAATGCGGAAAAAGGCCCGGTTCTTCGAACCCGCCCGCCGCATACGAATTACAACCATCTGTCTGTCTCCTCATGTGGCGCGGCTCAAGCCACGCCCTACGTTCTGCCTACCGACCGCGCAACATGCCCATCAGGCGCTGCTTGCCTTTGAGTCCGCCGCCGGCGCCGCTCATCGTCTTGAGCATCTTGCGCATCTCGACAAACTGCTTCAGCACCCGATTGACCTCTTCCACCGACGTGCCGCTGCCGCGCGCGATGCGCTTGCGACGGCTGCCGTTCAGCAACTGGTGGTCCTGGCGTTCCTCGATCGTCATTGAACTGATGATCGCCTGTACCCGGCCCACCTGTTTGCCATCCACCTGAGCGCGCTGTGCGTTCAGTTCCTTCATCGCGCCCAGGCCGGGAATCATCCCGAGCACCTGGTCCAGCGGCCCCATCTTCGTGATGGTGCGCAGCTGGTCTGCAAAATCATCCAGCGTAAAGTCATCGAGACGCGTCTTCTTCTCGAGCTTCTCGCGGCTCTCCGCATCAAGCGCGCCCTCAGCGCGTTCGATGAGAGTGAGGATGTCGCCCATCCCCAGCAGCCGTGACACCAGCCGATCCGCATGGAACGGCTCGAAATCCTGTGGCCGCTCGCCCACACCCACAAACGCAATCGGCACACCGACCACGCCCACCACCGACAACGCCGCGCCACCCCGGGCATCACCGTCGAGCTTGGTGAGCACCACGCCGGTAACCCCGTTGCCCGTCCCCGGCACGCTCATTCGGGCGTTAAATTCACCCGCGCTCCGAATCGCGTCCTGGCCGGTCATCGCGTCCGCGACGTACAACCGATCCGTCGGACTCACCGCCGACGCAATCGCCCCGAGCTCGGCCATCAGCTCGTCGTCGATGTGCAGCCGCCCTGCGGTGTCAACGATGAGCGTGTCGAACCCGAGTAACTTCGTCTGCGCCAACGCGCCAGACGCACGCACCACCGGGTCCAGCTCACCCGCCGGGTCGTGCACCCGCACACCCACTTGCCCCGCCAGTACCGACAACTGCTCGATGGCCGCCGGCCGACGCACGTCGGTGGACACCAGCATCGGATGTTTCCCCTGCGCCACCAGCCATCGGGCCAGCTTCGCCGAGGTCGTCGTCTTGCCCGAGCCCTGCAGCCCCAGCATCAACACCACGCGGGGCGACCGCGAATCCGGCGTCAGCCCCCCGGTGACATCACCAAAGAGCGCCAGCATCTCGTCGCGGACAATCCGCACCACCTGCTGGGCCGGCGATAAGCTGCGCAGCACCTCGTCGCCAATCGCCTTCGCCCGCACGCGGTCGATAAACGCCTTGACGACGCGGAAGTTGACGTCGGCTTCAAGCAACGCAAGCCGAATCTCGCGCAGCGCCGCGTCAACACTCGCCTCGCTCAGGCGCACTTCGCCCCGAAGCGACCTGAAAACGTCCTGTAGACGCGTGCTGAGCGACTCCAACATACCGTTCACGCCGCCTGTCCGGCCCCGGCGCCCCACCCCGTCTGTCGCGCTAACCGGTTCAGGCGCAAACAGTTATCTTAAGGCAGAATCGATCATCTGGGAACTGGAAACTGGGAATCGGCCCCTTCTACTTGATGATCGTCTCCACGGCGACGTCGAAGCGGCGGAAGTTGTCGTAGGTGGCCCGGCCGGTGATGACAGGCTGCCGGGGGGTTGAGTAGCGTTCACTCATCAAAAACGGCAGCCAGAGCTTCAATTTGGGCTGTTCGGCATACCCCACGGTCACCACGGCAGATGTGGACCCGGTATTGATTTTCAGCTCGGTTCGCAGCACCCGCCCGGACGATTCCTCGATCCAGAACTTGCCTGAGGCGGCCGCCCCATCCCGGGTGTCGACAAACCTGGGCTTTTTTCGCTCCTGGAACCGGATTTCACGGGCCTCGATCCCCGACACCTCCAGTGTGCCCCCGCGCTTGAACTCGGACCGGTGCTGCTCGGCCGTCCTCGCGTACTGCAGGACCATGGTGGGCACGTTGATGTTCCGGCTGACCCAGCCCAGGTTCAGGCGCGAACTGGCCTCCACGATCTTCGTGACCTGGGCCGCGCTGTCGCCGGTGGGCTTGATGAACAGGTCCACAAGCCGGTCGGTGCGGTCGCGCACCTCCTTGCCGTCCACCTCGTAGACATCCCGGAAGGCCACCCACCCCATCTCGCCGGCCTTGGCCAGCAGCAGGTCTGAACGGAGGGTGCGCTTGTCACCGAACAGGCCGTGAATCGGCGCGACTTCCTGTAAATAGCGCTCCTCGGAGACAACGGTCGCCAGGTTTCTCTCGAAGGTGTCGATATACGCGCCCAGCCGCACCAAGAGCGCGGGCAGTGAGGTGTCGAGCCTGGCAGGCTCCTGCGCGGACAGCACCAGTCCCACGCCTACCACGACCGCTCCAACGGCCCCCAGGGTCTTCATCATGAAACGTGACATCTGCCCTACACCGATGAGAGTTTGTGACCGAGCTTGTCTTTTTTCGTTTTCATGTACCGGCGCGTGAACTCGGTGGCTTCAATCTCGAGCGGCACCGATTCCACCACCGACAACCCGTAGCCTTCCAGCCCCACGAACTTCCGCGGATTGTTGGTCAGTAACCGCATCGTCCGCACCCCCAAGTCACGCAGGATCTGCGCGCCGATGCCGTAGTCGCGCTGGTCGGGTTTGAACCCGAGCTTCTCGTTGGCCTCCACCGTGTCGAGCCCCTGGTCCTGCAGCTCATACGCCCTGATCTTGTTGGCCAGCCCGATGCCCCGGCCCTCCTGGTTCAGGTAGAGCAACACTCCCTGGCCTTCGGCCGCGATGAGCGCCATGGCGCGATCGAGCTGGAGGCCGCAGTCGCACCGCGACGAGTGGAACACATCGCCGGTCAGGCACTTCGAGTGCACGCGTACCATGATCCGCTCACCCGCACCCACATCGCCGCGCACAAGCGCCACGTGCGTTTCCCCATCAAGCCCCGACTCATAGGCATAGACGTCGAATGGCCCATGCGCGGTCGGCAGCGCCGCGCGCGCCGTCCGTTTCACCAGACTTTCGGTGCGCATGCGATACCGAATCAGATCGGCGATGGTGATCATCAACAGCTTGTGCTTGCGTGCGAACTTCGTCAGCTCGGGCACACGCGCCATGGTGCCGTCTTCGTTGAGAATCTCGCAGATCACGCCCGCGGGCTCCAGGCCGGCCATGCGCGCCAGATCCACCGCCGCCTCGGTATGGCCCGCGCGCACCAGTACACCGCCAGGACGGCCTCGAAGCGGGAAAACGTGCCCCGGACGCGCCAGGTCTTTCGGCTTCGTGCTCGGATCTATGGCCACCTTCACGGTGTGTGCGCGGTCGGCAGCCGACACGCCGGTGGACGTCCCGGCACGTGCATCGATCGAGACGCAGAACGCGGTTTCACGCCGCGACGAGTTGTCGCTCACTTCAAGCGGCACATCCAGTTCCGTCAGCCGCTCGGGCGTCATCGAGAGGCAGACGAGCCCGCGTCCGTGTTTCACCATGAAGTTGATCGCTTCGGGCGTGACCTTCGACGCGGCCATCGTCAGGTCCCCCTCGTTCTCCCGATGCTCATCGTCGACCACCACAAGCATCTGGCCCTCACGAAAGGCGGCCACGGCCTTGTCGATGGGCGCGAACGGCGAGGCCTTGCGGCCCTTGGCTAGACGAAGACTGGCGCTTTTCACTTGCGACTCATCCCTTCAAAAGACTGCAACGACATCATGCGGCCCACGTACTTGCCGAGCACGTCGCCTTCGACATTCACCGATGCGCCGGCGGCAACATCAGGCAGCGCGGTCTGCGCCCAGGTGTGCGGCACAATCTGTACGGCGAACACCGATTCCGTCAGTGCCGCAATGGTGAGGCTGATCCCGTCGATACTGATCGACCCCTTGGGAATCAGGCACGCCTCGATTGCGTGAGGCACACGGAACTCCAGCCAGTAACAGTCGCCCTCGGCACGCACCGTAGTCAACTCAGTCACCGCGTCCACGTGGCCCAGCACGAAGTGACCGCCCAGGCGATCGTCGGCACGCATCGGACGCTCAAGGTTCACACGCCGGCCCACCCGCCATTCGCCGAGGGTCGTCACACGCAGCGTCTCGGGCGAAACATCGGCGGCAAATCCGGCCTCTGACAGCCTCACGACCGTGAGGCACACGCCGTTTACCGAGATGCTGTCTCCGAGAGTCAGTTCGGCGGCAAGCGGCGCGTCGATTGCGATCCGCCGTGCGCCTGGCAGTTCGTCAACGGCGCTGACCCGGCCTACCGATTCAATCAACCCTGTAAACATTCGTCCACCAACCAGTCGGTGCCGAGCGGCTGCCGCCGCTCTGGGGGCACCCCCGCGCACCGCGCCCGCACTGCAGACACCATCGGCACGCCGTGGCCCAGGACGGCAGGGGTGATCAGCCACTGCAGGTGATCCACCAACCCGGCGTCGAGCCACGCCTGCTGCAATGACGGCCCTCCTTCAAGCACCAGCGCCTGCACGCCGGTTTCGGCCAACCGGCTTGCCACGGCGGCCAGGTCACGCGTGGGATACGCATCCACCCGCACGCCATGCGCCACAAGCGCGGCGAACCTTGCCGGCGCGGCCTGCACCGTCGAATCCAACACCACCATTATGACGGGACCGGCCGACCCGGTCGACCACACCCGAGCCTGAGGTGAGATGCGCCCGCGCCAGTCGAAAACGACCCGGGTCAGGGGACGGGTGCGCATTGGCCCCCGGGCCGTCAGTTCCGGGTCGTCCACCAGCACCGTATCTGCGCCCACGGCAATGGCGTCGACCCACGCCCGCTGGCGATGCATCCAGCGATTCGCCGCGGCCCCCGAAAGCTGGGTCCGTTCCCCCACTCGCCCGACAAAGCCGTCAGACGACGTCACGGTCTTGAGCACGGTCCAGGGCCGCCGGTGCCGCATCCATATGAGGAACGGCGCGTTCTGCCGCTCCGCGTCGTCCCTGCCGACGCCAACCTCCACCTCAATGCCGCGTTCGCGCAGCCAGGCAAAGCCGCGGCCGTCCACCAGGGGATTGGGATCTTGAATCGCCGTCACCACCCGCCGAGCGCCGGCGGCAACGATCCGTTCAACGCACGGCCCCGTGCGTCCCGTGTGGCTGCACGGTTCGAGCGTGCAATACAACGTTGCGCCGCGCGCTCGATCCCCGGCATCGTCGAGCGCGATGACTTCCGCATGGGGACCACCGGCAACAAGGTGCGCACCCTGGCCAATGACGACATCCTCTGGCGACACCACAACCGCGCCAACGAGCGGATTCGGGTGTGTGCGCCCCCGACCGCGTTCTGCCAGCGCAATCGCCCGGGCCATCCACGCGGCGTCGGTCAACCCGGCCACTGGCGCTACTTGTTTTCCGAAAAGAGCGCGTCCACGTACGCGCCGGCGTCGAAGGGCAGGAAGTCGTCTATGCCCTCGCCCACGCCAATGTAACGGATGGGAAGTCTCAGCTCGTGCGCGATGGCCACCACCACGCCGCCCTTGGCGGTGCCGTCGAGCTTGGTCAGCACAATGCCATTGGCGCCGCTCGCCTGCTGGAACTCACGTGCCTGCACCAGGCCGTTCTGCCCCACGGTCGCGTCAAGCACCAGTAGCACTTCGTGCGGCGCGCCCGGTACCTCGCGCGAGACGATGCGGCGAATCTTGTCGAGTTCGGCCATCAGGTTGGCGCGCGTGTGCAGACGGCCCGCCGTATCGACCAGCACAATTTCACGGCCGCGGGCTTTGGCGGCCGTCACCGCGTCGAAGGTAATCGCCGCCGGATCGGAGCCCGTTTTGGCGCGCACCAGATCCACACCCGCGCGTTCGGTCCACACGGCGAGCTGCTCGACGGCAGCCGCGCGAAATGTGTCTGCCGCGCACACCAGCACCGACCGGCCCGATGACCGATACAGGTTGGCCAACTTGCCAACGGTTGTGGTCTTGCCTGTGCCGTTGACGCCGACGATCAGAATGACGTGAGGAGTAGAAACGACTGGCTGAGGTGCCGCGGTCTCGCTGAGGATGCGGCGTACTTCACGTCCGACGCGCGCGCTGATTGAACCTACGCGATCCTGCCGCACGGCTTCGACGATGCGCTCAGTGGCAGGCAGACCGACATCGGCCGCGATCAGTGCCTCTTCAACGGCCTCGAGCGTATCGAGCGCCAGCGCAGGCCGGACCCCTGTTGAGGAAGGGCCGCTTGCTGAGGCCGACGGCGGCTCGGCGTCAGCAAGGCGGTCGCGAATCTGTTTGGCGGTGCGCGCAAGCCCGGCGCGTAGTCGGTCAAAAAGCGCCATTACGCCTTCCCGAGTTCCTGCTCGCAGCGCTGGGGCCGCAACATCAGATCCCCCGCGGCCGCACGAGGCGTCTTGCGTCCAGCCAGGACTTCGGCCATTTGCGCCGCGATCGGAAGCTCGACCCCATGGCGTTCGCCCAACGCGAGCGCGGCTGGTGTGGTGCGCACGCCTTCGGCCACCATTCGCATCCCCGCCAGAATGTCGTCGAGCGATCGCCCACGGCCCAGCTCTACGCCAACATGACGGTTGCGGCTGAGCGAACCCGTGCACGTCAACACCAGATCACCCAGGCCGCTCAGACCTGAGGGAGTCTCGCGCTGCCCACCCATCGCGAACGAAAGCCGGGAAATTTCGGCCAGCCCGCGTGTGATGAGCGCGGCCATCGCATTGTGGCCAAGACCCAACGACTCCACCACACCTGCAGCGATGGCGATGATGTTCTTGAGCGCCGCGCCAATCTCGACACCGACGACGTCGGTGGAGGCGTAGAGCCGGAACACCGGGCCGCGGAACTCTTCCTGAATTGCGGCGAGTGCCACGGCGTCTGCTGAAGCGGCCACGAGCGCGGTGGGCAAGCGCTGCGCGACCTCAGCCGCGAAGCTTGGTCCCGAGAGCACCACGACGGGATTTCTCCCGCTGGTTTCCTCCGTGAGCACCTCCGACATCCGGTCGTGGGAGTCCGCCTCAAGGCCCTTGGTCGCACTGACCAGGATGACACCCGGCGCCAGGTGGGGCACGGCGCTTCGCACCACGGCCCGGAGGCCGTGTGAAGGCACGGCCACGATGACATGACGTGCGCCCGCAAGGGCCGAGGTCAGAGACGAGGTGGGCCGCAGTTGGGTGGGAAACGTGACGTCTGGAAGGTAGGTGGGGTTCGCACGGCGTTCCGCCATCGCGCCGAGCAGGTCATGGTCGCGGCCCCACAGGGCCACGTCGTGTCCCATGCTTCCCAGATGGATTGCCAGAGCGGTGCCCCAACTACCGGCACCGAGTACCGCGGTCGACATACGTTCTTAATTGTAGTCGGCGTCGGTCAGGACGCGTCGAATCAGGTCCAGCGCGGCCTGAACCGCCATCCGCCGAACCGTCGCGCGGTCGCCCGGGAGACGGACCATCCTT
This sequence comes from Vicinamibacterales bacterium, assembly GCA_046594875.1. Classification (GTDB taxonomy): domain Bacteria; phylum Acidobacteriota; class Vicinamibacteria; order Vicinamibacterales; family SCN-69-37; genus SYFT01. Next base: position 14,411 of record JBKJQX010000121.1, on the reverse strand, counting down.
ACCACGCTCCGATCGCCCGGTCCCGACACGGCCAGGGCCACGGTCCCAACGGGCTTCGCCTCGGTGCCCCCGGTCGGCCCCGCGATTCCCGTAATGCCAACGCCCAGGTCTGTCTTGAGACGACGACGCACGCCGGCTGCCATCGCGTGTGCGACAGGTTCGCTGACCGCGCCGTGGGCTTCAATGAGTGCAGCCGGCACATCAAGCGCCTGCACTTTCACGTCATTGGCGTAGGCCACTACTCCACCGGTGATCCAGGCTGAACTACCGGATACATCAGTCAGAGCGGCCAGAAGAAGGCCCGCAGTACAGGACTCGGCCGCAGACAATGTGAAGCCGCGCTCCACGAGCAGGGCGCCCACCACTTCCTCAAGCGGGCGGCCATCCACGCTGAATACAGCCGGGGCCAACGCCGCTTCCAGTTTCTGCACCGCAGCATCAAGCGCGCGGTCGAGTACCGCTGCGTCGTCGCCCTGCGCCGACAGATGCAATTCGACCTGGCCAGGCGCCGCCAGAATCGTGGTGCTGATCATGGGGTCTGACTGCAGCCACGTTGTATAGATCGGCTGTGCAATTTCCTCCACGTGCGATTCACTGCGCCCCGTGGTCTTCACCGTGCGGCGTCGCAGCACTGCGCCGGCGCACAAGTCGCGAAGCCGCGGCAACACGCTGTCCTCGAACATGGGCTTGAGTTCGCGCGGAGGTCCCGGCAGGGCGATGAGGATCTGTTCGCCCACCTCGAACCACAGTCCCGGCGCGGTGCCGTTCGGATTATTGAGTGCCACCGCGCCCTTCGGCACCCGGGCCTGGCGGGCGTTGATGGACGGCATCCGGATTCCGCGACGGGCAAATCGTGCTTCGATCGCCGCCAGCAGCGCCGCGTCTTCTTCAAACGCCACATCGGCCACGTCTGCCACCGCCTCCCGCGTGACATCGTCGTCTGTGGGGCCAAGGCCACCGGTGGTCACGACCAGGTCGGCGCGTAACAGTGCCGCACGCACGGCCGCGGCAACGGCCGCGCGGTCATCAGGCACCACAGACTTGCCTCGCACGTCGAGACCCAGTTCGTTGAGGCGCGCGGTGAGGTAGAGGGAATTTGTGTCGGAGCGGAACGGCGTGAGGAGTTCGGAGCCGACCGCCAGAATTTCGGCGAACCGCAGCGGCCGTGTTACCACGCGCCCGGCCAGTAGCGCACCAGCAGCATCATCATCCCCAGGCCGTAGAGGCCGGCCATCAGGTCATCGGCCATGATCCCCAGGCCACCATGCAGTCGTTCGAACTGGCGCGCCGGAGGAGGCTTGATGATGTCGAGCACGCGGAAGATGAGGAAGCCGACGATGGCGCCTTTCCAGGCAACACCGGTCAGGAAGAGAGTCAGGAGTTGGCCGGCCACTTCATCGATCACGACCGGCCCGGGGTCTTCTCGCTTGAGCGCCACCTCGGCGACGCCGGCCGCCCAGATTCCCACAATCGTGATTCCCGCGAGCACCGCGAACTGCGCCATGGGCGTCCAGCCGCGGGTCAGCATGTAGATGACGACTCCCACGGCCGACCCGACAGTGCCGGGGGCCACGGGGAAAAACCCGACACCGCCGACGGTGGCGATGCCCATGCCGAGTTGTTTCACAAATGCACCACCCGGGTGTGCGCCAGGCGATCGTGAACGGCCGCGCCGGCGCCAAACAGTGCCGGGACAAGACCCACACCCAGGGCCATCACCGAAGGCAATGCCACGAGCGACCGAATGGCCGCCTGTGACATCGTGGGACTCTCGCCCATGGACGACTCCTCAGGCGTAGAGACAACCCGGATGTGCATCGCCATTTTGCCCAGCGTTTGTCCGCCGGCCACCGTGAAGAGGACGAGATATCCGACAGCAAGCAGACCAAACATCGCGGCCATCGGCGCCACGGGCAGCAGCCGGTAATCGGCAAGCGTCAAGCCCGTGAGTTGCAGGGTGAGATACAGCACGGCGCCGGCGATGCCCAGCAGCAACGTCGCGTCGATGGCCACTGCGGCCAACCGCGTCATGGCACCGACGGACTCGTGCGCTTCCTCTGCAGGTGCGGGCGCACGATCGAGAACCGGTTCGCGGGTCCACTGCATCGGCGAAGGCACGGGCAGTGGCAGCGGCACCTCCTCGCGGAGTTCGACCTGATCGAGCAGGTCGGGTTCGGGAAGGGGCGGCATGCCGTATTTCGCGCGCAGCCGGGCCGAATCCGGCGTCGCGCGTCGCACGGCCACGGGCACCCGCGGACGCGCCGGCACTTTCACCATCGGCGCAGGCTCGTCGTCTTCGGCAATATCGGCACTGGCTGGTTCAGCCATGCTCCTCATGAACAGCGGAAGTTCTGCGGTGGCGACCGCGGCAGTGGACGGTGCGGCGGCCCGGGGTGCGGCCATCACAGCCGTGGCTCCCCTGGCGCTTAATGCCGCGCTCGATGTGGCCGGCCCGCGGCCCCGCAAGGTGGTCTCGGCCCAGCTGAGCTGCTCATTTTCGTCCATCGAGAGGTCGTGCCCGCAGTTGCGGCACCGGGGCTCGGGGTCAAAGCTCAGATAGTGGCACTTGGTGCATCTCATCGCGGTCCTTCTAGAGGCCCACGCCTCTCGCCCACTGCGGCCAGCAGCAGGCGCTGAATGTCGATACGCAACCTATCGGTCTCATCCCGGAAGATCTGTTCAGGTTCAATGCGATCGAGGACCTGGAGGGCCTCGGCCAGCCGGCCCCTCGAATACAGCGTGCGCGCCCGGACCAGCGCCACTTCGGCGTGGCTGGGCACCGTGACCGGCGCGGCCGACAAAGTGGGTGACGGAATGACGGCCGCTGGCCCAACACCCAAGTCCAGGCCCAGGCCCGGCACATTGATGCTGACCAGAACGACTGTGACCACCACCACTGCGGCGGCCGCGAGCCAGGCCCTGACGGTAACTTGTGACGAGAGCCAGGTGTCCCAACTGACCTTGACCGGGTCGGCGGCGGCGCGAATGCGTGGCGGGCCGCCAAAGACGCGCTCAAGCCGCTCAAGCCCAAGTCGCAAGGCGGCGGTCCGTTCGTCCTCGCCCAGCACACTGGTCGCCTGCTGCAATTGCAGCCGGGCTTCATGGGTGCGCCCCTGCTCGAGCAACGCGGCTACGTGCTGCAGCGACTCTTCCGCCCGCCGCTGTCGCTCCACAATCGCGCTGCGGGCCCGATCGATGTAGCCGCGCGCGCTCGCATGGCTGCGATCGAGGAACAACACCCGGGTCCAGAGGTGAATGGCGTCTTCATACTGGCCCTGGAAGTACTTGTCCAGGCCCTCCACCAACAGGTCATCCACGCGGCTATCCGGCCCTGCGCCAGGCGCATCACCGGAACTTGCGAGACGATTCTGTTCGGTCATGTCGATGCCGAGGCGGATTATAACGAGTCGGGATCAGAAGTACAAGCCCCTCGGTGAGAATGAGGCAATGACGCCATGAGGTAATTGCCTAATTTGAATGGCCCTGCCACACTCCATGGCCATGTCGTTAATCGAATGCATTCCGAATATCAGTGAGGGTCGGCGTCAGGACGTGCTCGATGCGTGCGGCCGGGCCATTACCGCCACCGGCGCGCGGTTGCTCGACGTCAAGCCCGACGCGGTGCACCATCGCACCGTCTTTTCGTTTGCCGGCACGCCGGCGCAGGTGCGTGACGGGGCCCTGGCCCTCTTTGACGCCGCCCTGCCCGCCATCGACCTCCGCACCCACAAGGGTGAGCATCCCCGGATGGGCGCAGTCGACGTAGTGCCCTTTGTCCCCATCAAGGACGCGACGATGGCCGATTGCGTGGCGCTGGCGCGTGAAGTGGCCGCGGCCGTGTCCGCACGCCACCAATTGCCGATTTACCTCTACGAAGAGGCCGCAACAACCCCAGCGCGCCGGAACCTTGAAGACGTGCGCCGCGGCGAGTTCGAAGGGTTGGCTGACAAAATCGCCAAACCCGAGTGGGCGCCCGATTTTGGTCCGGCCACCGCACACCCCTCCGCCGGCGCTTCCATCGTGGGTGCACGGATGCCCCTGATCGCCTACAACATCAATCTCGCCACCGACAGGCTCGACGTGGCGAAGAAGATCGCCGCAGCCGTCAGGCACAGCACCGGCGGCTTCCGCTATGTAAAGGCCATGGGCCTGGCGCTTGAGGACCGTGGCATCGTGCAGGTCTCGATGAACCTGACCAACTTCGAAAAGACCCCGATCTACCGGGTATTCGAGTGCGTGAAGCGCGAGGCCGAACGCTACGGCGTCTCGGTGCTCGAGAGCGAAATCATCGGCCTCATCCCCGCCGCCGCCCTCACCCAATCAGCCGCGTGGTTCCTCCAGGTGAGCGACTTCTCCGACAAGCAAGTGCTGGAAAATGCGCTTGTAGACGACTGAGGGGTTTCTCGGCCTTGAGAAACAGGCCGAGCTACGTGCTGTACGTAGCTCGCTGGTTCTCAAGCGCGAGGCTCAGTTCTCTCGCGCCGGTCCTATTCCGAGCGACCGCATCTTCTTGTAGAGATTAGACCGTTCCACGTCGAGCACCTCGGCGGTCTTTGAGATGTTGCCCTCGCAGGCCTCGAGCGTGGCCAGGATGTAGTCGCGCTCCCAGGCGTCGCGGGCGTCGTGCAGGGGCCGGACGATTGACGCGCCCGAGGCGTCGCGCAGAATGGTCGGCGCCACCACATCCAGAAACCCGAGGTCGGTCTCGGTAATGGTGTCGCCGGGCGCCATGATCAACACGCGCTCCACCACGTTCCTGAGTTCGCGCACATTGCCTGGCCAGCGGAACGCGCGCAACATCGCCGCCGCCTCGGGCGAAAACTGTTTCTCGCGCCGCCCATATTCCTGCGCCAGCTCCGACACAAAATGCCGCGCCAGCCGCACCACGTCGTCGCCCCGCTCGCGAAGCGGCGGCACTGAAATCGGGATGACGTTGAGGCGGAAAAACAGGTCCTCGCGGAACCGGCCCTCGCGAATTTCCTGAGCCAGGTGTTTGTTCGTGGCGGCAATCACGCGCACGTCCACGCGCACACTGCTCTGCCCGCCAACAGGTTCGATGACCTGCTCCTGCAACGCGCGCAGCACCTTGGCCTGCGTCTTCAGGCTCATATCGGCGATTTCGTCAAGGAACAACGTTCCGCCGTGGGCCAGTTCAAACTTCCCGCGCCTGTCGGCCACGGCACCGGTGAACGCGCCTTTCATATGCCCGAACAACTCAGACTCGATGAGCTCCTCTGGAATGGCCGCGCAATTGACCTCGACAAACGCGCCGGCCCGGCGATGGCTCAGCGCGTGGATCTGCCGAGCCACCAGCTCCTTGCCCGTGCCGTTTTCACCCGAGATCAACACGCGACTGTTGGTGGGCGCCGCCATCGCGATCTGGGCCCGCAACTGCTGGATGAGCCCGCTCTCGCCCACCATGACGAACCGGCGGTCCACGCGCGCACGCAGCGCGCGATTTTCCTCTTCAAGACGATGCTGGCGCAGGGCGTTGCGCACCACGAGCATGGTCTTTTCGAGCGAGAGTGGTTTTTCGATGAAATCAAACGCCCCGAGCTTGGTGGCCCGCACAGCATTTTCGATACTGCCGTGCCCCGAAATCATGATGACCTGCGCTTCAAGGTGCCTTTCCCGAAGCCGCGCCAACGTATCGAGTCCATCGAGGCCCGGCAGCCAGATGTCGAGCAGCAGCAAATCGTAGGACCGGCGCGTGACCTGCTCCAGGCAGGCTTCGCCGCTGTCCACGGCATCCACCATGTAGCCCTCGTCGCGCAGCACCCCGCCCAGCGACGCGCGCACGCCGGCTTCGTCGTCAACAATCAGGATGGCGGCCATGAAGGCGTCTCCACCGGTAGCTCAATCGTAAACACGGTTCCCGTCGGCGTCGCGTCCCCCACATCAATGCGCCCGCCGTGCTCGCTGATGATGCGCTGCACGATGGCCAAACCAAGCCCGCTCCCCCGCCCCTTGGTTGAATAGTACGGCATGAACAACTTGTCGCGGTCTGCCGCGGGCACGCCCGGGCCGTTGTCCACCACGCGGAACCGCAGCGACTGCTGCGCCTCGTCGCGACCCGTCGACAACGTAATCGTCGGCACCGCCCCGCCGGGACGATGGGCGGCTGCGGGTCCACCGAGTGCCTCGAGCGCGTTGTCGATCAAATTGATGATGACCTGTCGAATCTGCTCCACGTCCACGCGCACCAGCGGCGGGTCTGGTGTCAGCCGTTGCTCCATCACCACGAGCGACGACTGCAACACGCCGGCATAGAGGCGCACGACGTCGGCGATGATGGCGTTCAGATCGGCGGGCGCCATTTTGGGGCCGCGCAATCGCGCGAACTGCGCAAACTCATCCACCAGGCTCTTGAGCGCATCCACTTCCGTGACGATGGCGCCCGTGCACTCATCTACCAGCGCCTTGTCGGCGGCGGGCGCGTTGGCGAATTTCCGGCGCAGCCGCTCCGCCGAGAGCTGAATGGGCGTGAGGGGATTCTTGATTTCGTGCGCGAGCCGTCGCGCCACGTCGCGCCACGCTGCCACCCGCTGCGCCCGAATCAGCGGCGTCACGTCGTCGAGCACGATGACCGCGCCCTCCGGGTCACCCGCGGTGCCGCTGAGCACGGTGGCCGCGGCCGCCAGGTGAATCTCGCGATCCTCGCGGGCCAGGGTCACTTCTTCGATGGCCCCGGCCAGCACCCGATCGAGCCCGCGGCTGGACCCACCCAGGCGATGCGCCTCTGTCGTCGCGTCCACGAGCGGCAGAAGGACGCGCAGGTCTTCACGGCTGAACACGGCTGACGCCTCGTGCCCGATCGCGGTCGCGTCAATGCCGAGCAGCCGCTCAGCCGCGCCATTGAGTGTCGCGATGCGCCCCCTGGCATCGAGCGAGATGACGCCGGTCGCGACGCGCTCGAGAATGGTTTCGATGTAACGCCGCCGCGCGTCCACTTCGATGTTCTTCTGCTCGAGCGCCACCCGCGACTGTTGCAGGCGGTCCTGACTCGTGCCCAACTCTGCGGCCATCGTGTTAAACGCTTCAACGAGGGACCCGAGCTCGTCGCCGGTTTGCGGCTCAAGCCGAAGGTCGAGCTGGCCGGCGCCGATGGCGCGCGCACCTTCCGCCAGCATCTGGATAGGCCGGGTGATCCGCTTGGCCACATAGAGGCCGAGCCACGTGGCGCTCACCAGAATCAGCAACGTGACAGTCAGGAAGACGGCGCGGTAAAGGGCCGTCATCGGTGCCCTGAGCACTTCCAGCTGCTTGTATTCCTCGAAACGGGCGGCCGCCAGCCGTTCCTGTGCCGCCATTTCTTCCGGCACGTACAAGGAGACGACGACCACGCCCACCACCAAGCCCGCCGCGTTGCGCACCGGCGCAGCCGAGCGCACCAGGACACCACCACTGCCGACGCGATCCTCGGTCATGTCGTCGCGCCCCGATGCGGCCACACGTGCGGCGATTCGATCGGCCGACGCACGCACGATGTCGCGCGGCGGCGCTCCGGCCTCGAGCGCCAACAGAAACACCGCGTCCCGCAGGCCGCCCGGCGTGGATACGGTCTGGTACATTTCAATCAGGCCATCACGCATGGTGGCGAGTTCGTTGTTGGCCACCGCCTGCAGCGGCGCCACGTGGCCGGCATCCATGTCGCCCGGCGGCAGACGCGTGGCCAGCCACGACGCACGCAGGCTCGCCGATTCCTGTCGTTCGAGGTGATACTGCCTCGCAATTTTCTTCGCGGCGCTCAGGGACTCTTCAACCGGGACGCTGAAATAGCGATCCGCAAAGTTGCGCAGGTACTCGCTGCCGATCACCAGTACAAGGGAGGCCGGCACAATCGTCATCGCCAGGAGTGCGGCGACGAGTTTGGCCCGAAAGCGCGCGAACGGAGCTCCGCGGCGCCCTTCCACCCACAGTTTGACAATGTTGCGCCCGAGTACGGCGACAAGCACCATCAACAACGTGAGTGACACAGCCGCCAGTGCGTAAAACACCGCCTCGCTACCGAGCAAGGCTTGGTCGAGTCCGACCACGCTCGGCAGCCACAGGGCGGCGGCCAGCACGCCCAGGAGCAGGATGACGGCGAGTGTCAGGACGCGCGGATTATCGAGCGCGCGACGCCGGGACGGCGCGATGGAGTCAGGCGGAGGCGGTGGCGAATCGAGCAGCATGACGCGGGCGTGCCCTTCCGCCAGTCTATCGAGTCACTGGAAGTTCGACGCGCCCGGACATTTCACCCCGGCCGAACGGCCAGAGCGAGAAGCCGCGCGGCAGGCTGTCGCGGGCCCGGACGCGCACGTAGTATTCGCCCGACGTCTTCAGGCGCGATGTGTCGCTAAGCAACACCCGTTCGAATTCGGTGACCCACAGGCGCATCTCGGCTTCATGCTGCGTCTGCTGGGCCCACTGCACCGTGGTTTCACGCAACTTCGACACCTGGTAGGCCCCCGTCAGCGTATCGAACTTCACTGTTGAGGCCACCGTGGCGGCCGCCACCGTCTCGTCGAACCACAGGGTGGACGAGCGGCGAAGTTCAGCGACGTAGGTCAACGTCACCGGAAGGCCGCTTTGCACCGCCTCGCGCACAGGATCCGAAAATGCACCGGCCGCGGCAAAATTCGCATACACCCGGTCTTCAGCCACCACCGGCGTAATGCGCACATCGGCAGCGGCGAAGACCGTGGCGACACACACGGCCACCAGCCCCACCACCCCCACAACTCCCCGCGTACCCCGTGTCGTCACAGCGCACTCATCATGACTTGAACAGGTCGTTGAGTTCGTGTTTGAACTCATCAATATCGCGAAAATTCCGATAGACGGATGCAAATCGCACGTAGGCCACCTTGTCGAGTTGCCGCAGCGCCTCCATGACATGCGCGCCGATTTCCTCCGTGGACATCTCGCGTTCGGGCTTCTCCTGCAGGGCAGTCTCCACCTTATCGGCCACATCCTCAAGCGCCGACACGCGAACCGGCCGTTTCTCACAGGCCTTCAGCAGGCCGGCCACCAGTTTCTGGCGTTCGAACCGCTCACGCCGCCCGTCTTTCTTCACCACCATGTAGGGGATTTCGTCGATCCGCTCGTAGCTGGTGAAGCGGCGGCCGCAATCGAGGCATTCGCGGCGGCGGCGAATGACCTCGCCCTCCTTGCTTTCGCGCGAATCCACCACTTTGTCACCGGGGTGACCGCAATACGGGCATTTCATCGGCGCGTCTCCTCCTGCGTTCCGGGCTCAGGGGCGGGCCGCATCGCTTTGAGGCCGCCCAGAGTCAGGCCATCCTGCCACATGAACGCCAGTCCGAGCACGGCCACCGGCGCAAAAGACACCAGGTGCAGCAAAATGGCCGCGGCCGCCGCTTCGTCTACCGTGGCCCCGAAATACGTGGTCACGGCGAGCTTGTAGGCCCAATGAAACCCGCCCGCCCCGCCAGGAGTGGGCGCGGCCACGCCCACCACCAGATACATGACGATAAGGAACGAGCCGGAGAACGGCACCGTCAAACCGAATGCGCGCGACACCAGCCAGATGCCCAGACAAATCGATGCCCACAAGGCCAGCGACCACGCCAGCGACACGGCGAGGGCGCGCGGCTCCCGCATCACGGCCAGTCCTTCCGCAAATTTTCGCGCAAATGCCCCCACCGCCGCCGCCGCTCGTGCCGGCAGGATGCGGCTGAACCAGTCCGCCCACTGCCCCACCTTCTCCGGATGGCCGGCAAACACAAACAGCGCGGCCAACCCTGCAAGCGCCGCCACGGCCGCCAGGGCCCCGGCCACGCGCGTCTCGGCGCCTACATCCACACTCAGGAACGGCATGACACCGGCAAACAGCAACAACACCGCCGTCAGATCCAGCGCGCGTTCGATGATGATGGTGGCAAAGGTCGCAGAAAAATTGAGCCCGACCTGCCGGGCCAGCAAATACGGCCGCAGCACCTCGCCCACCCTGGCCGGCAGCAGGAACAGCGCCGTAAATCCGATCACCGTGGTGCGGAACGCCGGGCCAAACGGAACGTCGCCCAAGGGTTTCAGCAGCGCCTGCCATCGCCACGCGCGCAGCAGATACGTCTGCAACGTGGTGAGCACCGCCAGGCCGATGAGCCCGAGATGGGCTGACGCAAACGCCACTCGCAGGTGTGCCCAGTCAAGATCGCGGGCAAACATCCACAACAAGAGGGCGGTCAAACCCGCGATCAGCAGGCCTGACCACGGAATGCGAAATGTGCGTGGGGAACTGGACATGACGTGGCGGAGCGCGCGAACCCCGCGCCGTGTGTTCATGTTTCTACTATAAGATTGGCGGCAAGTCTATGGGAAAGCGAGAGTTATTCATCGTCTTGGGGTTCGTGGTGGTAGGCACACTGGCGTTCCAGTTCACCGCGCCACCGGCCACGGGCACCAATTCCTTCTCGCTCGGCGGCTTCTTTAACAGGGCGCGCTCCGAGATGCGCGGCAATCCCGGTCGCGCCGTCACCGTCACGAAAGCTTCCCTCCCTGTGACCGCGGGACTTCGCGAGGTGCGGCTGATTGGCATCAACGAAGCCGTCACCGTGGTCGGCGATTCGAAGACCACCATCGACTACGAGTTCTCTGTGAGTTCCACTGGGCCCGATGATGCGGGTGCCCTCGCGTTGGCCAAGGAGACCGTGCTGGGCCGCGACGATGTGGCGGATTCGTTGGTGTTGAGGGCGAAATATCCTGAGCCAGGGTCGCAGCGGTCCACGGTCACCATGCATGTGCCCCCGGGGCTGTCGGTGCGGCTCGAAAGTAGTTCGGGCGCCACCGTCACCGCAGTGGCGGGCGTGCATCTGGAAGCGATGCGCGGCAAAGTGACACTGACCGACATCTCCGGCGGCGTTACAGGCGCGCACCAGGACGGCGACCTCACCATCGCCGGCGCCAAATCCATCAAACTGCGCCTGCTTCGGTCCAAGAGCCGGCTGTCGAAAATTACTGACGGCCTCACGATCGACGCCCGCGACGGCGACACCGAAGTGACCGAATCCGCCGGGGCGATGGAAATGGACGAAATCCGGAACGAATTGACGGTGGCCGGCCATCGTGGCCCCATCGCCGTGCGCGGCAACGACGGCCGCGTCACCATTCGGCAGCCCCAGACAGAGACGCGGGTGGACGTGAGGCGCGCCGAGGTGGAAGTGGAAATCAATCGCGCCGTGCCGCTCACGCTCATCACGTCGGAGGAACCGCTGCGGCTCATTCTTGACGGCGCTCCGGCATTCACGCTGGATGCGGCGGCGTCGAGCGCCGCCATCCAGGCGGTGGATTTTGATTTGAAGCCGGACATTTCGGAATCCGATGCGCGGCTGTCGCACGTATTCGGCGCAAAGAACGATGCCAAGATCACGCTGCGCAACACACGCGGCGACATCATTCTGAGAAAAAAATAATTCGCGAAAAAATCACGCACAAAGGCTTGACGCGCGCCGTGTGGAAGCTCTACGCTTCACTTTCTTCGGATGCGCATGAACTCACCTGTCGTACTTGAAACACAACTTCCCGGTCTGACCCTTCAGCGTCGAGGGAAAGTGCGCGATGTCTACGACCTCGGCGACACCCTCCTGATCGTCGCCACTGATCGCATTTCGGCGTTCGACTATGTGCTGGGTTCGGGCATTCCCGATAAAGGCAAGGTGCTCACGCAGTTATCGGCGTTCTGGTTCGAGCGCATCGCGTCGCTGACGCCGCACCACCTGCTATCGATTGACGTCAACGACTTCCCCGCGGTCACGAAGCCCCATCACGACATTCTGCGTGGCCGCACGATGTGGGTGCGCAAGACCGATCCCCTGCCGGTGGAGTGTGTGGCGCGTGGATATTTGTCGGGGTCGGGTCTCAAGGACTATCTGAAGACGGGCGCGGTGTGTGGCGTGGCCCTTCCGGCCGGCCTGCACGACTCGGATGTATTGCCCGAGCCCATTTTTACCCCGGCCACCAAAGCCGAAACCGGTCACGACGAAAACATCAGTGAGGCCGAGGCCGCGAATATCCTTGGCGCCGACCGTGTGGCGCAGCTCAAGGCGCTGACGTTGGACATCTACCGGTTGGGCGTGGCGCATGCCGCCAAATGCGGCATCCTCATCGCCGACACGAAGTTCGAATTTGGTTTAGCCCACCGTAGCTCCGGAGGAACGGAGGCGGCCGAACTGGTCCTGATCGACGAAGTGCTCACGCCCGACTCGTCGCGGTTCTGGCCCAAGAACCTGTATTCCCCGGGCCGTGCCCAGTTGAGCTTCGACAAACAGTTCGTGCGCGACTATCTGGAGCGCATCGGCTGGAACAAACAGCCACCCGTGCCTTCGCTTCCCGACGATGTGGTGGCGAGGACGAGGGAAAAGTACATCGAAGCCTACCGGGTCCTGACCGGCCGGGACCTGGAGGTCTGATGATCAAGGACGACCTCGACACCCTTGTGCAGCACATGATCGACCGCGGCATCCTGTTCGACGACGCCCAGCGGGAGTTTGAGAAGATGTTCATCACGCGGGCGCTGGCCAAGACCAACTACAACGTCTGCAAGGCCGCCAAGGTCACAGGCTTGCACCGCAACACCCTCAGCCGCAAGATGAGCGCCTACCGCATCAAACGGGCCAGCTAGGTCCACGGGTCCGTAGGTCCGATCGGTCCGTGGGTTCGCGGAGCGCGCTTCGCGCGGACTTTCTTGGTATTTCTGATCGGCCCCAAACCGGGGCCTGCGTTCCTGCGTCAGACGAGGTATGTTCAGGATGAGCCGGGCCCAGCTCGGAGCCCTCTGCGTTGCCAGCCTCATGTCGGCGCCGACCGATGCCAGAGACCGGGCGCCGCAGGAATTATCCGATGTGTTGCGGTTGGCAGGCGAATACCACACGACGTACGTGAACCGCGTCTCCGGAGTGACACTGGAGGAGCAGTATCAGCTCATGGACATCACGGGCGGCAAGATGTCGTCGGCCGTCCGGATCGCCTCCGATGTGGTATTCGTCAATCTCAACGGAGGGGTGGCCGCGTTGCGCGACCCGTACGCGGTGGACACCAGGGCGTTGCGCGAGCGCACGCCGCGCATCACTGCCCTGCTGGCGGCGCCGGCCACACCGACCTTGCGCGACTGGGAAACGGCCATCACCTATCCGTCGCAGGGGGCGATGCATTTCGTCCTGGACCTGATTCTCAAGGTCAACGAGCCGACCACGGCGCTCAAGTTCATCGCCCCGGCACTTCACGGAGACTTCACCTACAAGCTCGACGGCAAGCGGAAGATCAACAACGTGCAAACCGTGGGTCTCGGGTTCGACGAGCCACAGGCCCAGCAGAAAAAGTACCTGCTGGGTACGCGAGGTAACGCGCGGGCGTTCGGCCGGATCTGGGTGGATCCGGTGACGGGCACGGTACATGAAACCGAGTTGTGGATCGAGTCAAAGACCGAGTCGGCGACGATCAAGGTCAAGTACGCCCCCAACGCGGCCCTGAACCTCGTGTTGCCCACCGAGATGAACGACACCTACGAGGAGCGCGAAGCCGCCACGGGCCCCAGGGACTTCAACAACCGCAGCGACGCCAGCGGCCGCTCCGGCTCGCGCGTCTCCTTCCAGGCCTCGGCAAAGTACTCGAAGCCGACCTACGCCCCGATCGACCTCCGCACCCTCAAGCGCTAAGCGCGGCAAGACGGGGCCGTAGGTGCGTAGGTGCGTGGGTGCGAGGAGCCTGCTTCGCAGGGTTTTCCTTCACAACAAAGCCCCGCGCCGAACGGCGCGGCTCCGCGAACCCACGCACCAACGCACCCGCGGACCCAAGGACCAGCGAGTCGCCGCCCTTGACGAGTTGCGGCGACCTCCCGTAGACTTAGCAGTCGGACGCAGGGAGTGCTAACACTCAGGGAAGCTGAGTGCCAGACATGCCCCCGCATTTTTTGTCTTCGAAAGGACACCCATGAACGTTAGACCTCTACACGATCGCGTCATCCTCCAGCGGCTTGAGGAAGATGAACAGCGCATCGGCGGCATCATCATCCCAGACAGCGCCAAGGAAAAGCCCCAGCACGGCAAGGTGATCGCCGTCGGCAAAGGCAAAGTGGAAAAAGACGGCAAAGTGACCCCGCTTGACGTCAAGGCGGGCGACACCGTGCTGTTCGGCAAGTACGCCGGGCAGGAAATCAAGGTGGACGGCCAGGAATACCTCATCATGCGCGAGGAAGAAATCCTCGGCGTGGTCGACGGTAAGGCCAGCAAGAAGTAACGGGATCCGAGGAGAAATCATTCATCATGGCAAAACAGATTATTTACGGTGAAGACGCACGGCAGGCGATTCTGCGCGGCGTCAACGGCCTGGCCGACGCGGTCAAGGTCACTCTCGGTCCCAAGGGCCGCAACGTCGTTATCGACAAGAAGTTCGGCTCCCCCACCATCACCAAG
>JBKJQX010000073.1:0-20137 GCA_046594875.1 Vicinamibacterales bacterium | reverse complement strand
CGAAACGCTCCTTGAGTCCAATACGCAGTTGATCGCGAACCACACCGCGTGGAAAGACGAGGCGAGGCGCCGGAAGCTTGAAGACCTGCAAATGCTGCTCGAAGGCGCCATCAACGCCCTGGGCAAGGTCGGCTTGATGCTCAACGTCGAAGCGGCGAACCTGAAATCGGTGCTGCAGGTGCTGCCGGCGCTCAAACGACCGACCGTATCGCAACTGTCGGAGGATGGATGGCTGGCCGTGAACACGATCCTCGATGAATCAACCGTACGCACGATTATTCCCGCGCTCAAGAAGGCCGGCGCGCAAGGCATCGTCGAGTACCCGCTTAACAAGATTGTGATGTAACCGTGATTCGCATCCTCTCGTACCAGGACGCCCAACCTCTGCTGGCCCGCGGAAGCTCTCAGTTGGCGGAAGCCGAACGGGTTGTTGCCCCGATCCTGCGGGACATACAAGCCAGAGGCGACGCTGCCCTCTTCGACTATGCCCGCAAGTTCGACAGGTTCACCGGAGACAGCTTCGTGGTCAGCCCGGCCGAGTGCGCAGCAGCCGCTCAACAACTGCCCTCGTCGTTCTGGGAGGCCGTCGAAACCGCTGCGGCCAACATCGCCGAGTACGCGCGGACGCAATTACCGCAGAGCGGCATGGTCGAGTATTCCGACGGACGGCGTCTGGGACAAATCGTGCGCCCCATTGCATCAATGGGGGCGTACATTCCCGCGGGCCGGTACCCCCTGCCTTCGACACTCCTGATGACGATGGTGCCGGCGCAGGTGGCGGGAGTGGGTCGTATCTGCATCGCGTCGCCCCATCCGAGTGCAGAGACACTCGGCATCGCGCATCGGTATGGCGTGACTGACGTGTTCCGAATCGGCGGCGCCCAGGCGATTGCGGCATTCGCGTATGGCACAGCCACCATTCCTCGCGTCGAGCGTATCGTCGGTCCCGGCAATATCTACGTGGCGGCAGCGAAGAAGCTGGTGGCGGGCGATGTCGGCATCGACTTCGTCGCGGGGCCCACCGAAATTGTCATCATCGCGCGCGAGGGCAATCCGCGCTGGATCGCCGCGGACATGCTCGCGCAGGCCGAACACGACACGGATGCGTCCGCGATCCTGCTCACGACATCGCGATCGCTTGCCGACGCCGTTGCTCTCGAAATCGAATTGCAGTTGGCGACCCTGCCGACGGCAGAGGTGGCGCGGAAGGCCATCGATCAGTGCAGCGCCATTGTGCTGTGCGATGACTTCGACCAGGCCCTTGAGTTCGCCAATTCCCTGGCCCCCGAGCATCTCGCTCTGCACGAGCCGGCGTGGCTCGATCGTGTCGAGAACGCGGGCGGCGTGTTTCTCGGTCCCAGCAGCCCTGAGGCGGCCGGTGACTACGCGTCGGGACCCAATCATGTGCTGCCCACGTCCGGCGCCGCCCGTCTGCGCGGAGGACTGTCGGCGGCAGATTTTGTGAAGGTCATCTCGGTGCAGGAACTCTCGCCGGCGGCATTGGCGCAGTTGACGCCGGCGATCACGACGCTCGCCAGAGCAGAGGGCCTGGAAGCGCATGCGCGGTCTGTCGAGATGCGCAGCGAGGCTGGCTATGTCTGACCTGGCGCCGCGGCAGGCCGTTCTTCGTATGGCTGCCTATCACCCGCCAACTGGTGGCCGTGAAGGCGTGCTCCGTCTTGATTTTAATGAGAACACGGTTGGCTGTTCACCCGCCGTGGTTGCCGCGCTGAGAACATACGCTGACGCAGCTTCGATGACGATGTATCCCGAGTACGAGGCGGCGCGCTGTGACCTGGCGGCGTTCTTCGGCGTCCGAGAGGCGGAAATGCTGCTGACCAATGGCACTGACGAGGCCATTCAGGTGCTGGTGAACGCGTTCGTGGACGCAGGCGACGAGATCCTGCTGCTGAAGCCGTCGTACGCGATGTACCGCTTCTATGGCGAGTTGGCCGGCGCGGTTGTTCGCGAGGTCGAGTACCGGCAGCCTCGACTCGAGTTCCCGATGGAAGAGCTCCTGTCCGCGATCACTCCTGCCACCAAAGCCATCCTGGTAGCGAATCCGAATAATCCGACCGGCGACGCCATCTCGCTGGACGTAATCGTACGGATCCTGCAGCGGGCGCCTCATGCAGCCGTTCTGGTTGACGAAGCATATTTCGAGTTCTGCGGCATCACGGTGCTGCCGCTTCTGCACACGTACGCGAATCTGTTCGTGTGCCGGACGTTTTCGAAGGCCTACGGCATGGCCGCCATGCGCCTCGGGTGCCTCTTTTCGAGCGCGGCCAATGTGAGCCACCTGCGCAAGGCGCAGTCGCCATATTCGGTGAACACTCTCGCGGCGCTGGCGGCCCGTGCAGCGGTCCAGGATCAGGCGTACGTCCACGAGTACGTCCGACTGGTTCTCGGTGCACGCGAGCAGATCGTTGCCGGGCTGACTGCACTCGGTATCGACAGTTATCCCAGTCAAGCTAATTTCGTGCTCTTCCAGGCGGGCGAACGCGCGATTCCGATTCGCGACGCCTTGCGGCACCGCGGCATCTTGGTACGCGATCGGAGCTACGAGCTGCCTGGTTGCCTCCGTGTGACCTGCGGCACTCCCGACCAAGCCGCGCGATTTCTCAGCGAGATGAAGGAGCTGTGGTGAAGGACCTGCTCATTTTCGACATGGATGGTGTGCTCACTGAAGTCACTGAGAGCTACAGGGAGTCCGTGGTGGAGTGCGTCCTCCACTTCACGGGGCAACGCGTCTCACGCGACCGGATTCAGGAATACAAGAACCAGGGTGGCTGGAACAACGACTGGGACCTGTCGCAGAAGATCGTCGCGGATCTCGGCGTGCAGGTGCCTCATGACGCCATCGTCACGAAGTTCAACGAGTTCTTTCTCGGCACGGCCGGCAACGGTCTCATCTTGCGCGAGCGGTGGTTTCCGCAGCCCGGCTTGCTCGAGCGGCTCGCGCTGCGGTTCCAGTTGGGCATCTTCACCGGCCGGCTGCAGTACGAGGCCGACCTGTCACTTGGCCGGTTTGCTCCGACACTCGTATTCGATCCAATGATCTGCGCCGATCATGTGACTCGGGCCAAGCCGGCGCCCGACGGGCTGCTGGACATTGCCGCCAGGCATCCAGGTCAACGCATCACCTATGTGGGCGACACGGTTGACGATGCGCGAAGTGCGGCCGGTGCGGGCGTGCCGTTCATCGGAATCGCGGCTGCTGCCAGCGCACGGCGTGACGAACTCGTCGCGCTTCTTGCCGCCGCGAACGCCGTCGCGGTCATCGAGAACATCAACGAAATCGAGGGCGTGTTATGAGGAAGGCCAATGTCGGCAGAAAGAGCGTTGTCGAGCGCCTCACAAAGGAGACCCAGATCACGGGCTCGCTCTCTCTCGACGGGCGGGGCCGATACGACGTCTCGACTGGCATCCGCTTCTTCGACCACATGCTTGAGCTATTCACCAAACATGGCGGGTTCGACCTGACTTTGAAAGCACAGGGCGACCTCGATGTGGACCAGCACCACACCGTCGAGGATGTGGGAATCGTGCTCGGCCAGCTCTTTGCGAAAGCGCTGGGAGACAAGCGCGGCATCAATCGTGCCGGCTACTTCGTCATGCCGATGGACGAGACGCTGGCGGTGGTGGCCGTGGATATGAGCGGCCGGCCCGCGCTCGTCTACAGCGACCTCGTGCGCGTGCGCCTTGTCGGCGACTTGCAATCGGAACTGCTGCAGGATTTCTTCGACGGCTTCGTGCACCACGCAGGCGCAAACCTGCACGCCAAGGTCCTTTACGGCCGGTCGAACCATCACAAGGTTGAGGCGGTCTTCAAGTGTTTTGCGCGGGCGATGCGTGTGGCGTGCGCAAAGGACGCGAGACTCAAGGACGACCTGCCCTCCACAAAGGGCCTGCTGTGATCGCGGTCATCGACTATGGGGCGGGCAACCTCCAGTCCGTGCGCAATGCGTTTGCGCGGATCGAAACGCCTATTCAGTTGGTCCGTGATCCGAACGGCCTTCGCGATGCCTCGAAGGTGGTTCTGCCCGGAGTGGGCCACTTCGGTCAGATGACGCGCGCGCTCGGCGAGCTTCGGCTGCGCGACGCACTTCTCGATCGCATCAGCGCCGGAATTCCATTTCTCGGTATCTGCCTCGGCATGCAGGCGCTTTACGAGGGCAGCGATGAGGCTCCCGCGGAAGATGGCCTGGCGTTGCTGCCAGATCGGATTCATCGTTTCGGCATCGACCAGCGCGTGCCACACATGGGCTGGAACAACGTGGAAGCTCTGCGGCCTTCTCGACTGCTCGCGAACACCGCGTCGCCCTACTTCTATTTCGCCAACAGCTTCTACGCGCCTGTGGGGCCGGACACGGCTTTCACATGCGCTTACGGCGTGCCGTTCACTGCCGTGGTCGAGCGCGCCAATGTCTTTGGCGTCCAGTTTCATCCAGAGAAAAGCGGTGCCGCCGGTCTCCGGGTGCTCCAGAACTTTGTGGAACTCTGACCGATGCTGGCCAAACGCATCATCGCCTGCCTCGACGTGACCGGAGGTCGCGTCGTCAAGGGCGTCAACTTCGTGAACCTGCGCGATGCGGGCGACCCTGTGGAGCTGGCCGCGAGCTACAGCGACCTTGGAATTGATGAACTCGTGTTCCTGGATATCACCGCGTCGAGTGATGAGCGCGACACGCTGATCGACTTGGTGACCCGTACCGCGCGCGAGGTGTCGATCCCGCTTACCGTGGGCGGCGGTGTTCGAAGCGTAGACGACGCGAGGCGGTTGTTGGGGGCGGGCGCCGACAAGGTGAGCGTCAACACGGCGGCGGTGAGGCGGCCCGAGCTGATTCGGGAACTGCAGTCGGCATTTGGAGCGCAGGCGGTGGTGCTGGCCATAGACGCCAGACGCAGACCAGACTCGGGGTGGAACGTGTTCACGCGCGGCGGCCGGGTAGACGAAGGGCTGGACGTAATCGCCTGGGCGCAGCAGGGCGAGGATCTGGGCGCTGGCGAGATCCTTCTGACGTCGATGGACACCGACGGAGTCCAGACCGGGTTTGATTTGGCGCTGACGGGCGCCGTGGTCAATGCGACGTCAATTCCCGTCATCGCGTCCGGGGGCGCCGGCCGGCCCGAAGACTTCGTCCGCGTGTTCATGGACACCGGCGCCTCGGCCGCTCTTGCCGCGTCGATCTTCCACGACGGCACCCAGGGAATCGCAGACCTGAAGGCGTTTCTACGCTCGAGCGGCGTCGAGGTTCGCCCCGCATGATCTTCCCCTGCATCGACCTCATGGGCGGCAAGGTCGTCCAGCTTGTCCAGGGCAAAACAAAGGCGCTTGAGGCCGAGTCACCGGACGCCATGCTGCGCCTCTTCGCCGCCTTTCCGGAGATACAGGTCATCGACCTCGATGCCGCGATGGGGTCCGGCGAAAACGCCGAACTGGTGGAAGCCATCGCCGCGAAGGCCGTGTGTCGCGTTGGCGGCGGCGTGCGCACACCAGCGCGTGCCAGGCGCCTCGTCGATCAAGGCGCCCATCGCGTGATCGTCGGCACGTCGGCGTTCACCGGTGACGGCATCAACGCGCCACTCCTTGCTGAAATTGCGGCTGCAGTCACACCTGGCCGCGTCATCATCGCGCTCGATTCCCGCGACGGCCGCATCGTCGTCAAGGGCTGGACCGAGGCGACGTCGTTCACGGCCGAAGAAGTGGTCTCGGAACTTGAGCCCTACTGCTCGGGCTTCCTTTGTACCTACGTGGACAAGGAAGGCACGATGCAGGGCACCGATCTCGACTGGTTCCGCCGCCTTCGCGACGCCACTGGCCACGAGATCACGGCTGCCGGCGGCGTGGCGTCGCTTGAGGAGGTGCGGGCGCTGCAGGCGATGCAGGTCCATGTGGCCCTGGGCATGGCGATCTACACCGGCCGGATCTCGCTCGATGCTCTGGCCCAGATTCAATGAGCTCGTGGTAGAGTGCTGACCTGATGACCCCCAAATCGGCCCCCTCCGGCGACGCACTGGGCATGGTCGAAACGCGGGGCTATGTCGGGATGGTGGAAGCCACCGACGCGATGCTGAAGACGGCGAATGTCACGTTCGTAGGCTGGCAGAAGGTGGACGCCGGCCTGGTGACCGCCATCGTTCGGGGCGACGTCGCGTCAGTGAAAGCTGCGACCGACGCCGGCGCGGCTGCCGCCCGCAAGGTGGGCGACCTCGTGGGCGTGCATGTCATCCCGCGTCCGGCCGACGACGTCGGCGGGATCTTTCCGATCGACTGATTCAGTCCCAGGGTCCGCAGGTCCGTGGGTCCCAAGGTTCGTGGTGGGCGCTTCGCGCCATCCTGTTTTCGATTCAAAGCCCGGCGCCGAACGGCGCCGCTCCGCGAACCCTGGGACCCACGGACCCGCGCACCTGAGGACCTATCGTGCCCCTGTCAGCGAATTGAAGATCACTTTAAAGGTGCCGAAGGTCTGACCGCGCCACTGCGGGCGGAAGCCGAACAGGATGACGCGGCCCTCTCCGTGCTGCACTTCAAGCGCGGCGGCCTTGCCCTGCAGGTGCTGTTCGCCCAGGAGATACCCCGACGCGAGCGGTGAGCCCGTGTCCGCGTAGCGGGCGAGAATGGTGCCCTTGAACCCGACGAGGGTTTCGAACGCCGGGCTCGAGTTGAAAAATACCGCAGTGGTCTTCTGCAGGCCGGCCATCACCGGCTGCGACGGATCGACCTCAACGTTGAGCAACGAGCCGCCGACGAAGAACTCCTGACGGCCGAGTCCCTGAATCGCGTTGCGCACCGGCAGCTTCAACTGGTCGATGGCAAATGCCGAGCTTCGGTTCAGGCAGACGAGCGTGCCGCCTGCGCGCACGAATTCGTCGAGCGCGTTGACGCGATTCGCGTCGCCCTCGGGCAACGCCGGGGTCCCTGTCGCTCCAGCGCCCGCAGCCCGTCCTGCTGCCGCTGCCCCGCCTGCTCCCGCGGGCCCGCCCCGCCCCCCGCGTCCGGCGCCGATAAGAACGCCGCGTGGTTCATCGGTCACGACGATCGCGTCGAAACGTGAGCCGAGATTCCCTGCCGCAATTTCGTCGGCGGAAAGCTTCGTGAAGGGGAACTCGAAGCGCTCGAGCACCCACCTCGTCCACCCTTCGTCCATACTCGCGCCGGGGTTGAACATCGCGATGCGCGGCTGCCGGAGGTTCGTGGCCGGCGCGGCGACACGTTCGGCGCGCAAGGCCAGCGCCCGCACCATGGTGTCCTGTGCTTCGGGCGTGAGGCCCGAAATGACATACCGGCCTGACGCGCCTGCGGCGCCGGGCACCCATCCGACGGTCGCACCACTCTTCCACGACTGATTGGCTGCGCGGAAGGCGTTGTTCTGCGCGGGGTCGATCGCCAGCGACGGTCCGGCACCCGTGATGACGCCTGGGGGTGGCACGATGGCCGCGGCCAGCGGAATGGTCTCAAACCCAAGTCCTGGTGCGCTGTCGTACGGCGCCGGATCGGTGCCGCCCACCGAGTCGTAGGTGGAAGTCCGCGCCGTGGGCGAGGCCACCTGGCCCAGCGGCTTCAGCGCCTTCTTCAGCTCCGCGCGCTTCGTGTCATCGAGCGTGCCGATCGTCTGCATCTCGACGCCCATTGACAGCGGCAACGTCCACCCTGCGGCGTCGTAGGGCTGCTCGGGCGCGCCGCCAGGCGACTCCCGAATATCGGGATACTTCTGTACGTCCAGCACTTCGCGCGCGAGCGCGATGAATTCCTGATCTGTCGGCACCACCCAACTGCCGGCTGCGTACGTCACGTCGCCCACGGTGAAGTCGGCGGTCAGCTCCGAGACACGCACTCCGCCAAACGCCAGGCGCTTCAGCATCTCAACTGCGGCCACCGGATCGTGCTGCGTCTTGGGCACCACATACGCGGACGGTCCGCTCGCGCGATGCTGCGTGATCTGCGCCATCCCCGATCGCCACCGATTCATCAGGACGTTGTCTTTGTACTTCGCGGCGTAGTCGAGCACCGACATCGACGCCGTGTGCATGTACGCCACGGAATCACCAAGCCCGAAGCGCCCGCCCGCCCACGGGCTCGGATACAGGCTCTGCGGCCGCAGGTCCTGATAGGCCTGCGGAATGTCCTTGATCGTGTAGTCGCGCGGTGCCGCCATGTTGGCCAGCGCGGTTTCGGTCCAGAACGACGCGATGTTCTTGAACATCGGCGCGTAGTCGATATATCCCGCGTACCACGCGTCGAAGCCCGTGCCCATGTGTGTGGCGCCCACCTGGCCGCGTTCTTCCAACCCCTGCGCGATGGCCATGCCGATGGTGTTCACCGTGCGCGACATCAGAAATGGCGCATGCAGTGCGATGGGCTCGGCGAACGGCGGCAGCCAGATACGCGTCGGAAACGGCGCGGTCTGGTGATGCACGTAGACGATCTGCGGTTCCCACTGCCGCCACGCCTGCTCCATCACGCGCGACTCGATCATGTTGAGCATGTACGCGTCGCGGTTGTTGTCGTGGCCCACGTATTCCTGGTACAGCACGGGCAACGTCGTGCTCGCGCCGGGCGTGCCGACGTTCTTCATGTAGTGCTCGGCCACCATTTGATGGCCATCAGGATTGATGGTGGGCCACAACATCAGGACCACGTTGTCGAGGATGCGTTGCACCTGCTCGTCGCGACCCGGCTCATTCGGGTGCGTGGTCAGCAGGTCGTAGGCCAGCTGCAGGGTGTGCTGCGGGCCGGCCACTTCGGTCGAGTGCAAACCGCCGTCGATGTGAACAATGGCCTTGCCTTCGCGCGCCAGGGCGCGGGCCTGCTCTTCGGTAAGGCCTTCGGGCGACGCCAGACGCCGCGCAATCTCGCGGTACCGATCCACACGCGCCAAATTACGCTCGGTGGAGATCAGCGCAACGTAGTACGTCCGCCCCTGCGTCGACGTGCCCATCGGCACCAGCTGCATCTTCGCGCTCGCCGCATCAAGCGCCCGAAAGTACTTGATCGTGTCGTCGTAAGTGGCCAGCTTGAAATCAGCCCCGGGCTTAAACCCGATCACCGACTCGGGAGTGGGAATTCCTGATTGAGCGGACGGTGATGCCGATGTAAAAGAAAGGAGGGTAACAAAGAAGCGAATGGAGCGTGACATCAGACCGGCATTCTAGCAATTCCGCCATTCGCCCATTGCAGGCATTTCGCCATTTCTGTCATTTGTGACATTTCGCCATTACACGGCCTTCTTCTTCCTGATGGCCTTCCCCTTGACTGGCTTGAGCTTCAGGACCTCGGCGCCCAGCAGCGCCTGGGTGGGGTCCACGAGAAGGTCGAACACGTGTCCTTGTCTCGTCTCGAGGAACAGGCCCACGCCGTTGGTCAGCAACCTCAAATCGCCCGCGTCGTCCAGCGTTTCAGACAGTCGGCGGCGGAAGTAGTCGCGCAGGGCCTCCATCATCTGCTTGAGTGTGGCGTTGTCGAAGCCGCGCCGGCGGAGTTCGGCGAGCGCGAAGAGTTCGAGCACGTCCACCGGGGAGTACCGGCGCTCGGTGAAGCCACCCTGGTCGGTCTTGCGCGGCGCGATGGAGGGTTGGAAGACGCGCGCCTCGTCCCACCACTGCAGCTGCTTGCCGGTCAGCCCGGTCTGGGCCGCGACTTCGCGGGCGGAGTAGGAGGACTTCAGCTTCATCGGCGCGTCACGGAGTTTGGAACACCGCGTCGGTCGCCCTGGCTGCGTCCACGTCTTTTGTTGTCACGCCGCCCTCGCTGTGGGTGGACCACGTGACGGTGACCTTCCGATAGCTGATGAGCAGGTCGGGGTGGTGATCCACGGATTCGGCGTAGGTGGCCACGCGTCCGGCAAAGGCCATCGCTTCTGGGAACGACGGACTGGTGAACGTTCGGCTGATGGACGGCGCGTCGGCAACCCAGCCGGGCAAGCCCGCCAGCGCCGCGCGAAGTTCAGTGGAGTTCAGGCTGGGCATTCAGGAAGGCTACTTCTTTGGGACCAGCTTGAGGATACGGCCCTGCGGGTTGTCGGTCAGTACGTAGATGGCGCCCTCGGGGCCCTGGCGCACGTCGCGGATCCGCTCGGGCTTC
This sequence comes from Vicinamibacterales bacterium, assembly GCA_046594875.1. Lineage (GTDB taxonomy): Bacteria > Acidobacteriota > Vicinamibacteria > Vicinamibacterales > SCN-69-37 > SYFT01. The sequence goes on along the minus strand of JBKJQX010000073.1, from coordinate 10,053 downwards.
GGTTGCAGATCTTTGAGCAGGCGTTCTTCGCTCACGACGCGGTCGCCCTTGATGTCGAGTCGCACGAGGTTGGTCGTGGCAAGGCCACCGATGAACAGGCTACCCGTCCACGCGGGGAACAGATTGCCGGTGTAGAACATCATCCCGCTCGGGGCGATGACGGGGTCCCAGTAGTACGCCGGCTGCTCCATGCCGTCCTGCGCCGTGATGCCGCCCGTGATGGGCTTGCCCTGGTACTCGATGCCGTAGGCCGTCACCGGCCAGCCGTAGTTCTTGCCCTTGCGCACGATGTTGAGTTCATCGCCGCCGCGCGTGCCGTGCTCCACCTCCCACAACTCGCCGGTCGTGGGATTGATGGCGGCTGCTTGAACATTACGATGACCGAGCGACCAGATTTCAGGCCGCGCGCCTGCTGTACCAACGAACGGGTTGTCCTTGGGAATCGAACCATCGGAGTTGATGCGTACGATCTTGCCCTGCAGCTTGTCCATCTGTTGGACGAGCAGGCGACCCGCTTCAACCTGCCGATCGCCCTGGGTCACGAACAACGTACCGTCCCGGCCGAACACGAGGCGGCTACCGTAGTGCCCATTCGAACGCATCGACGGCGCCTGTTTGTAGATGACCTGGGCATTCTCCATGCGCGGCTCTGCGCCGTCCACGAACTTGCCGCGCGCAACGGCCGTGTAGCTGGTCATGTCTTCCTGCGCTTCGGAGAAGCTCCAGTAGACCAGCTGGTTCGTAGCGAACGCAGGATCGAGCGCCACGTCGAGCAACCCACCCTGTCCGCGAGTCGCACTCGCCGGCAGGCCGGCGACCGGCGCCGACAGCGTGCCGTCAGCCGCCACCACGCGGAGGCGCCCGGGCTTCTCGGTCACCAGCATCTTGCCGCCCGGGAGGAACGCCAGACCCCACGGCGCCTCAAGACCCTGCGCGACGGTCACCACGTCGAAGGCGACGTTGGTCAGGCGCTCGGGTGCATCCGTCTGTCCGGCGAAGGCCGGTTTCTGGTCTGGCGCATTGGCCGGCCGCAGGTCCACACCCTGCTGCTGGGCGTACATCGCGCCAACCGCGGCACACAGGCCGACGGCAAGGGTTCCGAAAAGTCGTGTCTGGCTCATAGGGGAATGGTAGCACTGGCGAGGTCGGGTTAAGCTTGCGCGACCCACGCTTGGATTAAGGAGACCTGCATGAGCAAGCGCCCGCTCGACCGCTTCCTGAACGGTATAGAGACCGCCGGGAACACCGCTGATGCCCTACTTCCCGCTGGTCGTGGTGTTCTGCCAGCGGTACGTCAAGCAGGCGGGTATCGGCACGGTGGTGTCCATGATGCTGCCGTATTCGGTCACGTTCATCACGGTGTGGACGATGTTCCTGCTGTTGTTCTGGGGACTTGGAATTCCGCTCGGACTTCAGGCCACGTATGTGCACCCGTAGTCGTTAATGGCGGGATATAGCGGCAAGCCGCTGGTGCAGAAGATCGGCCTGAAGGCCCGATGTGACCGAAGCCCAGGTACGCAGTTCCGGCCTCGGCGCGGGACTGGTGGACGTGAAAATTTGCGCCGTCAACGACGTCTGGTCGGGCCTGAAATTCGTGCGGCGACTCAAGGACCGCTGACCCCCGCGTACGGCAGGCGACCATTCATCCCCAGAGACCTTGCAAGCGGGCCACACCGGGATAGAGTGCAGAGATGACGAGCCGGTTGCTCACCGTGTTGTTACTGGGAGTGCTCCTGCCCACCCAGACTCCCCTGTCCGTGGCCGACGAACTGCTGGCCGCCGACCGCGCGGCCTCGGTCGCGGGCGCGAAGACCACGGTGATTCCCGCGCTGACCGCGATGTTTGCGCCGGACGTGGCGATGCAGGCGCCCGTTGTGGGATTTGCACGGGGTATTGCGGCGACGACGGAGGCGTTGCGCGGCAACCCGGACAACATCGATGGCCGCATCGAGTGGGTGCCGATTCGCAGCGGCGTCTCGGCCGACGGCCAGCACGGTTTCACCTTTGGCTTCATGACGCTGCGCCGGCCGGACGGCACCACGGCGCCGATCAAGTACCTGGCGTACTGGGTGAAGCGCGACGGGCGCTGGCAGGTGGCGGCCTACAAGCGTCGCCTGCGCCCCGCGGGGGGGGTCAGCACGGCCGTGCTGGCGCCATCCCTGCCGGCACAGTTGCAGCCGGTAACCACCGACGCCGCAACCATCGCTGGCCACCGCCCGAGCCTGATCGCGGCGGAACAAGCGTTTTCAGACGAAGCGCAGAAGATCGGCATCGGCGCGGCTTTCACGAAGTACGGCTCGGCCGACGCCATGAACATGGGCGGACCAGACGACGCGATCTTTGTGATTGGCGCGGACGCCATTGGAAAGGCGATTGGCGGCGGAGAGCCCTCGAGCAGTAGTCCGGTCACGTGGTCGGCCGAGTCAGCAATCGTCGCGTCAAGCGGCGACCTCGGCGTCACGTTCGGCTACATCCGACAAAACGCCCCGGCGGGCGTGTCCCCGGCCCAGCCACCCGTGCCGTTCTTCACCATCTGGCGCCGCGCGAGCCCGACGATGCCGTGGCGGTACGTCGCGGAGTAGTATTACTCCGCTGCGTGACACTGTCGGCGGGCGCCCGCTTCGGTACGTAGGAAATCGTTTCACTGCTGGGCGCCGAGTGGACTGCCCAAATCACCATCGGCCGCATTGCTCCGCAGCGTCTGTTCGGGGGCATCGTTTGCGTGTCGGTCTCGGCCTTGAAACCCAGGCCGAGCGCCGTTCGGAAGGGCCGAGCGCCGTTCGGGAAGGTACGTAGCTCGGCCTGGGCCTCAAGGCCGAGGCCTACGATCGCTCCGGGCGGGTCAGTGCCAGCATCGGATCGTGATCGTTGTCGAGAATCTGTCGCGTCACCACATCGGCGGTGTACGGCGCCAGCAGGATGCCGTTGCGATAATGCCCCGCCGCCATTGTGATGCGGGGATGACTGGCGAGCGGACCGAGCAGCGGCAGGTGGTCCTTGGTCGCGGGGCGCAGACCGACGCGGACCTCCTGAAGCGACGCTTGCCACGCGCCGGGCAACAGTTCGCCCACCGCGTCGAGTAAATCACGCACCCCGGCAACGGTTGAGCGCTCATCGAAGCCCACATCTTCAACTGTGGCGCCAACCAGAAGGGACCCATCGGCCCACGGCACGGTGTAACAGCGCGGACCCCACACAGAGCGCTGCGGCAGTGCGGCGTCGGCCCACTTCAAGTGGAGCAGTTGTCCACGAATGGGGCGCACCGGGAAGACGGGCACATCGGCCACGCGCACGCGGCGCGACCAACTGCCGGCGGCAATCACGACGTGGTCGAACTCTTCCACTCGGGTGCCGATGCGTACCTGCACCACGTCCTGTTCCTGCTCGACGTGAATGATCTCTGTCGGTGTCTCACATGTGGCGCCGCGCTGCCGGGCCGACGCCATCAGCGCCGTGACGAGTGACGGCACCTGCACATACCCGTGGTCGCGAATCAGAAGTCCGGCCGTGGCTGACGCGTTGACGGTGGGCTCAAACGACCGAAGCGCAGCCCCTTCGAGCCACTCATGGGCGATGCCTTCGGCGACCAACCAGTCGCGCGAGCCTCGGAGGTGAGCGACCTCTTCAGCGGTCAGGGCGACCTCGAGGGTGCCCGACCGGTCGTAGGAGAAAGGGACGGCCGTATTCTCGCGGAGCCGCTCCACCCACCCGTCCCACATGGCGAGGCTGCGCGTACCGAGGGCGAGCAACGGGCTTCCAGGCGTGGCCTCGACATATGGACAAAGCACCCCTGCCGACGCTTGTGACGCACCCGCGCCAGGGCGACGCATGTCGTACATGGACACCCGGGCGTCCCGCGCGGCCAGGGCGTCAGCGATGGCCGCGCCGATGACGCCGGCTCCGATGATTGCTATTCGTAAATCAGCCAATTGGCCCATTATTCCCCACGGCCTGTAGTTGAGCGTGGACATCCCCTGTCCCCGGCTGTTGCCAAATGCACGAACGTCCGGCGACTATGATGGGAAAGGCCCAAGCGGCGTGGCATTTAGATGCGGTACGGGCCTTGCTGGAGCTGGGAGCATGGTGTCGGCCAAACTTCTTGGACTCGTGAGCGTGGGGTGCCTGGCAGCGGTGGCTGGGGGCTACCTGACGCTGCGCCCGGCGGCTTCGGACCTGGTTCAGGCCGAGGTGGTCAAGGCTGATGTAGCCCCGTCCAATCTGGCAGCGGCCAACGCCGAGCCGGAGGCGCCTGCCCCGCCGACAGCAGTCCCAACACCAATGGCATCGCCCGCACCGCCTCCGGCGAGGTCGGCAACAACCGCCGCCGCGAGAGTCTCAGCTCAGCCGGCCGCCAAGACCCCGGACCCCGCCGGCGCCGCGCCGTCTCAGACAGTCCCGGTGGAGACACCAGTGACCCAGGCACCTCCGGTGACGATGGAGCCGCCGGTCACGCCGCCGGCGCAGACCCCTGTGCCTGTGGAACCGCCACGGTATGTGCCGGACGCGCCCGTGCAGCCGCCCGCCGCGGTTTCGGAAGCCCAGAGGATTCAACTTGAAGAGCTGACCGTCGAAAAACACTCGGTCATCGGCATTCGCCTCGACGAGGCGGTCTCCACCCGCACCGCCCGCCTCGAAGACCGCGTCTCCGCCATCGTCAGCCGCGATGTCACGGTGGATGGACGCACCGCGATTCCCGCCGGCACACGACTGGAAGGCACGGTGTCACTGGTGGAACGTGGTGGAAAGTTCAGGAACCGGCCACGCCTCGGACTGCGGTTCGACCGGATGATCATGGCCGATGGCATGCGTGTGCCGATCAAGACCGACACGATCTACCGTGAGGGCGACTCCCCGACCGCCGACGCCACCGCCAAGGTTGGCGCGGGCGCGGTGGCCGGCGCGATCCTGGGCGGACTGCTGGGTGGCAAGAAGGGCGCGGCCATCGGCACGGCCGCCGGTGCCGCCGGAGGCGCGGCCACGGTCATGAACTCCGAAGCCGGCGAGGCGTCGATTGCCGCGGGCGCGCCGCTGACCGTGCGGCTCGCCGAAGGCGTCACGGTCACGATTCGGCGATAGGAGCGGGTCGGAGTGGAAGACCACTTCAATTGAGGGTTGAGGATTGAGCGATTGAGGATCGGGATTCTACGCATTGCTGATTGCTGATCGCTGATGGGAATGGCCGGATCGTGGGATTGTGAGATCGTTGGATTTTGGGATGGCACGATCGCCGATCGTCGATTGAGGGAGGGCGATTGACATTGTCCATTCCCGCCATCAGCGATCAGCCATCTCGCCATCAGACCATCCGACAATTCCCATCCTCAATTCCACATCAGCAATGCGTTCCATCCCGATCCTCAATCGCTCAATCCTCAACCCTCAATTTCCAGGCGCGTCCCGTCCCGCCCGTCCGTCCCCACGGCGCGTATAATGGCCACATGAGACGCACCTTCGTCGCTGCCTGTCTTCTGTTCGTGGCCGCCGCCACGGTCCGCGCCCAACAGCCAACTATCGAAGGCGTTCGGAATTACACGAAAGTTGATGCCACCGTCGGGTGCGCCGGCGCCACGGACAGCAAGGCTCTGACGAACATCGCGAAGCTTGGCTACAAGGCCGTACTGAACCTGCGAGAGGCGACCGAAGCCGGCGTGTTGATCGATGAATCGCGCGTGGCCGCTGAAGCCGCAGGACTGAAATACATCCACCTGCCGTTCAAAGGATCCGCGCCGGATCCGAAAGTGGCGGATGAGTTCCTGAAGATCGTCGGCAACACTGACAACCAGCCCCTGTTCATTCACTGCGGCAGCGCCAATCGCGTCGGCGGCCTGTGGCTGATCAAGCGCATGCTGGTGGACAAGTGGCCGGAAGAACAGGCCGTGGCCGAAGCGAAGGCGATTGGCCTCTCGAGTGACGCGTTGCAGAAATTCGCGCTCGAGTACGTCGCAACGCACAAGGGATGACGCCCGCACCGCCGCCGTTCGGCGACATGCCGCCGGACGACTTCCGGCGCCACGCCCATACGCTGGTGGAATGGGCGGCCGGCTACTTCGAACAGATCGAAACACACGCGGTTCTGTCGCAGGTGGCGCCAGGCGACGTTCGAAAGGCTCTGCCCGACCGGGCGCCTGAGCAGCCCGAACCGTTCGAGCAGGTCATCGCGGACCTCGATCGGATCATCCTGCCGGCGGCCACCCACTGGAACCACCCGGGGTTCTTCGCCTACTTCGCCATCACCGGCAGTGCGCCGGGTGTGCTGATGGACCTGGTGTCGTCGGCGCTCAATCAACAGGCGATGCTGTGGCGCACGTCACCGGCAGCCACCGAACTTGAAGAGGTCACGCTCCGGTGGCTGGCGCGCCTGATGCACCTGCCCGATCAGGTGGAAGGCGTCATTTACGACACAGCCTCCATCTCCACGCTGCACGCACTGGCGGCGGCTCGTGAAGTGGCTGTGCCCGATGTGCGCACGAAGGGACTGGCGGGACGCGACCTGCCTCGCATGCGCGTATATGCCTCTGAACACGCGCATTCGTCGGTGGACAAGGCCGTCATCGCCCTCGGCCTGGGTCACGATTCGCTCCGGCGCATTCCGGCGGATGACACATTCAGCATGCGCATCGATGCGCTCGAGGCGGCGATTGCTGAAGACCGCGCCGCCGGCATTACGCCGATTGCGATTGTCGCCACCATCGGCACCACATCAAGCACCTCGGTCGATGACGTGGTGGCCGCAGCGGCGATTGCGAAGCGCGAAGGCGCGTGGCTGCACGTGGACGCAGCCTATGCCGGCGTGATGGCCATGGTCCCGGAATTTGCGTGGATGCGCGCCGGGCTCGACCAGGCCGACTCGATCGTGGTCAACCCCCACAAGTGGTTGTTCACGCCATTCGACCTCAGCGTGCTGTTCACGCCGCGGATGGATGTGATCCGCCAGGCGTTTTCATTGACGCCCGAATACCTCAAGACCCCGGAGACCGGCGCGGTGAAGAACCTGATGGATACCGGCATCCAACTGGGACGCCGGTTCCGGGCGTTGAAGTTGTGGGCCATCCTGCGGTACTTCGGCGCCGAGGGTGTGCGCGCCCGCCTGCGTGAACACTGCCGGCTGGCGCAGGTGTTCGCCTCGTGGGTGGATGCCGATCCGGACTTCGAACGCGTGGCGCCCGTACCCTTCTCGGTCGTGTGTTTCCGGTGCGCGCCACGTGGCTACACGGGGAGCCTTGACGCGCTTAATCACGGGCTGATCGAGCGCGTCAACAAGTCAGGCGAAGTCTTCCTCTCGCACACATCGCTAAACGGACAGATCGTGATTCGGCTGGCGGTCGGAAACCTGCGCACAGAGGAACGCCACCTTCGACGCGCGTGGGACCTGCTGCGAGAGGCGCTGGCCACCGCGTAGCGGCGTCGCCGGCCCCGTCACGCTCACGTTCGTGAGCGGCGCGGTGCTCACGCCGGTGGGGGATGGGCAAGTCTACGCGGGGCGTGAAGCTCGAATCCGTGGCCGACCTTGACGAGCCGGGTTGGGCATCGTCTGGAACAGTGATCGCGCTAGGCCGAATAGCCCTTGATATGCACGACCTGCGCCGCCAGGTCGACGGTGCCGGTGGCCCACACTTGAAGGCCGTTGACCCACGCGTAGGCCTTCGAAGACGTGAACAGGGTCACGTTCTCGCGCAAACCGGCAACGGCGCTCCCGGGCTGTGGGAGAGCGACGCCATCGGCGTGGAGCGAGATCTTCTGTCCATCGTCCGTGGTGATCTCCGCGTGAATGTGCAAGTCGAATCGGCCGTCGGCGCGGACTCGCAGGTAGTCGACTCCCGTGACTTGGCCCTTCAGTTTCGGGCCGATTGAAGCGCCTTGGAAGGGGAGGTCGAATCGGGCACCTTCGGGCGGTGGCGGCGATGTGCCTGCCATGAGCGCCTCGAAGCTGACCCCGTATTCCGTCATGCCAGTGAGCGTGACTGTGTACTCGTAAAGCAGTTCTCCGACGTCAATCGTATCCATTCGATTCTCCTACGCCTTCCGGCCATCGACGCCTGGACAGCGTTCACCAGCGGCGACCCATGATGGCATCCGCCGCTGTCTGGTGCAACGCGTGTCAGACCGCGCTTGTCGGCAAAGAAAGGATCCCGAGCAGGCCGAGGGGGAACTCGGTGTATCACCAACGCGTTGGTGGGCGGCCAGGTGCTGAAGGCAGCAGTTCACGCGTCCAGGCGTCTTTCCATGAGCATCGGCCCCTCTTGGTCGGCGATCGACTTGAAGAAGGCTCGCCCCTCGAATAGATGGTCGTTGTACGACCGTCGGACCTGTTCGGTGAACCCCAGCTTTCGGAACACCTGCTGCGACGTCTTGTTTGTGGCCTCGGTCACTGCCAGGCGATACCCCAGGCGCCGCGCGTTCGCCAGGCACTCCACGACCAGCCGTTGTGCCACGCCTTGTCCCGCATGACTCAGCGCGACGCCCAGAAGGAAGACGTGAACCGAGTGGCCCCGCTGCCTCGCCTGGCCACCGGAGTACTCCGCGTCCAGTTGTCCGAGAATGTCAAAAATCGGCGTGAATTTCGGGCTCAGTTGCTCCAGGCCGTCTGGCGGTTCGGATCCCGAGTCTTCGGCGAGCAACGCGCCGATCATGTCGCCTGTTGCCGCTGACCGTGCGATAACCGTGAGCCCCTCGGCATGCGCCTTCGCACCATAAAGTCGGACGAACGCCTCGAACTCTGCAGCCGTCAGCCCCACCGCGACCGCAGGAGGATCTCGAGGCGCGAAGATGTCGCCAAGCAGTCGCGACATCTCATCCGCATCGGCCGCCGTGTAGAGACTGTAATTGATCAACGTTTGTGTCCCCGCCTCTTCATTCGATCGGGCTTCGTCCGCCCAAGACAAGGCTCACCCGCGGCCGGGATCGATCCGCGCCGACCGTCGGGTGCAGACCGGTGTTAGACCGCTGCATGGGATGCAACCAGTCATCGTACCTTTCGACTCGACTCCCGCAACTCCCCAATATCCCGGACGGCCGCCGCAATCTTGAACTCGAGTAACTGCTTGCCGTAGGCGGCGGTCGCCCGCGTCGGGTCGCCAATCACGCCACTGCCATCGTCCGCCTGCCCAAAAGCCAATTTGGCACGACGCACCCCGTCGGGGTGCAGGGCGAGCATCTGAGATGTATCGGGGATCCCGGCGTGCGTGCCGATGCGCTCAGCGGTCTCTCCCTGCCGCCGAAGCCAATCAGTTGACCCGTTTGCCTCGTAGTTGGCCTCGACGCTGTGAACCCGCGTGGAGGTCGAGGCCCACTCCTTGTTCAGCGCCTGCGCGACCGCCCGTTGACCAGCGTAGTTGCCGCCACTATCCCCCAGCAACACGATGTCGAGAAATCCATGCGCTCGGAAGCTGCGAGCCGTGAACTCCAGGACCTTCTCAAAGTGCTCCTGTGGCAGCGAAATCGTGCCTGAGAAGCTCATGTGCGACACAGGAGGGTCAAACGATCCCTCTGGGAGCAGCGGCCCGCTCGCATCGCCTCTGCGGGCTCCACGGAATTCGGTGGACCGTCTGTCGGCGCCGTTCCTCGAGTTTGTCCGATCCCGAAGGCGCTTCGTAATCAGCAGGTCGTAGGTTCGAGTCCTATCGCCGGCTCCAAAAACCCCAGAAAAACATAGAAGTCCAGAGGTCCAAGGTCCAGCGTCCAAGGTTCGGTGGCGCCTCGGTTGCGGTGTGGCTTCTTGGCGGGCATGCGCCCGCGCGCTGGAGACACCCTCCCTCGCAGGAGCCCATGTGCCCCTCTTCGCATTGAGTCAGACTCACTAGCAGGTTCCCTCAGCGCACGGTGATGACGACGGTGCGCGCGTCTTCCCAGCGCGCCGTCCGCCCATTCCACACGTACGCTGTCAGTTCGTAGGTGCCGACCGGGAGCGCGGCTTCGAGTTGAAACCCAGCAGCCTGAGGCGCACCAGTGAAGGCGTTCGCGACGTCCTGACGGGCTACGCCGAGGGCAGCCGAGCCCAGGAAATACGGAGCGTGCATACGAGCCCCAGCCTCCTGAGTCAGCGACCGCGCCCAC
>JBKJQX010000211.1:0-4865 GCA_046594875.1 Vicinamibacterales bacterium | reverse complement strand
TGCCAAACTCGGCGTCGACACCACCCTGAGCATCGGGATCGCCAGCAGTGAGCACTGCCCACGGCACCAGTTGCTCGCGGCTGCCGACAGCGCGCTTTACCGGAGCAAGGCTGGCGGCGGCGACCGGGCGGAATTGTTCATGGCGGACGCACTACCGGCGCAGGCCGGTTGAATCAAAAAGAGAACGCGTTCGCGCATCGGGTCGTGCCAGCTGCGCACTTCGGACGTGTTTCCGGCGCGCCCCGTCATCAGCGCGCGTCGAGATAGGCCTTCAAATCGCGCACTTCGTCGTCGCTCATCGCTGGGAAGCGCTCTCGCCCAACGTCGGACATCAGGCCCGTCGTTGAAGTCTTCCCATTGGCTGTGATGCCGGTGCGCATCAGGCGTGCGAAGTTTTCGGCCGTGTAGCCCTTTGCGACGATCAGCGGCGGTGTGCTATCGCCCTCGTAGCCGTTGAGGTGTGGGCCGTGACACTCGCTACACGAAGTCATGGCCAGGTGCTGGCCCAGCGCCAGCGGTTCGGTCGGCGGCTCCGCCGGTGCGACGGTGTCGGCGGCCGCACTCCATTGACCTTGTTCTTTGAAGGTGCCAGCGGCGATCTGCTTGGCCACTTCATCGGAAAACCAGCTCACCGGATGCTTGGAGTTGGTGGCGGCCGGCAGGGCGCGCAGCCAAGCGGTGATGTCACGCACTTCCCTGTCGCTAAGGTGCGCGAACATTACGAAGGGCATGCCGAACGGCTGGTGTCCATCATGCGTCTTGCCCTGGCGCAGGAACGCGACCAACGCAGCATCATCATAAAGCTGGCGTTTTTCAGTGAGGTTTGGCGAGGCGAGTCGGTACTCGCCCTTGGACTCCCACAGCTCCGCGCCGGCGCCGTCCTTGCCGTGGCAACCGTTGCAGCCGACGCGAGTGGCGACGCGGAGGCCTTCGACGGGATCGCCGGCGGACGGCGCGGTAGACGCTTCGGCGGTGCTGGCGGTTAGCGCGGCCGGCGGCTCGGGCGGCGCGGCGCAGCCCGCCATGAGGCAAACGGCAACGAAGGCCAAACGACGCATGATTTTCCCCGTACGTGTCCCCTCCACGGGAGCCTAACCCATCCGGCGACGGTACAGCCCGAAAGAGATGGCCGCGGGTGTCGCGCGCACTGGCCCGGCACCACCCTGGGTAGGGCAGCGACACTCTTCCCGCCACCGTTATCGGCTTGCACAGGCCGTGCTTGCCCACGTGCGCCTTGATTTTCTCTGCGTTCCACTCAATTGCGCCCTCGCCTGCAGGAACTTTAAAGTCCAGCATGATCCGACTGATCTGTGGTGGCGGTCCATGTGCAGTGGCACGCCCGCCTCGTCGTGGATCAGCAATATCGTTGACGAATGCGAAGTGGCTTAAGGCAGCCCACCAATCTGTCCTCAACTGCCCGATTGGGTCGATCTGCGCATTTGGCAGCCCTCGGGCCGTGCTTGGAACTTGGGCAAACGGAACGTCACTAAAAATGGGGGGCGTGCTGTTCCCGGTTCTTCAATTCAACAGCATGCTTCCACAGCGCGTCGAAGATGGCATTGTACTTTCCCATCTCTTCGTCACACAGCGAGGTGTTGGTGAAGAGGATCACTCCGACATCCCTCGCAGGATCCGAGAGCATCATCGTCCGTACGCCCGGATCTGAGCCGTTATGTCCGATTCGGGTGGTGTCGGATTTTGTCGCCCAGAAGATTCCAGAGTTCACCGAATCCTCGCCATCCAGATTTACATTTTTCGGCTTGTTTGACTCCGTGTACTGGAACCTGAGCATCTCTTCAGCTGATTTCTTCTCCAGGATGCGGGCGCCCTCAAATTCGCCATTGTTCAACAAGGCGATGAAGAACCTGGAAAGGTCAACGACCGACGTGCGGACCCCGCCATCCGGGTAGGTAGTTCCCCCGTAGAGTTGAATCGGGACGCTGAGGCCTCCCTGTGCAACGTACAGCTTCGAGTGGTTCGCTGGGTCAATCTCGGACAGAAACCAGCCCGTGTTGTTCATCCGCAGGGGGGCGAAGATGTGGCGCTTGGTGTAGGTGTTCAGCTTTTCGCCAACGGCGATCTCGACGATGTAACCAGCCAGTCCTGCCCCGATATTCGAATACTCGCGGTGCGTACGCGGTTTGACATCCAGGAAGTTGTCTTTCGAGTAGTACTTGCCGCTGGATGTGAAGTAGCCCTTCAAGAATTCCCCCAGGGATTCTGGGGAATCGCCACCGTAATGGTATGTGCCTTCGTAGACCGACCACCGGTCTGTGATGCCGGAGGTGTGCGTCGCCAGCTGCCTCAACGTAATTGGTGCGCTTGGAAAATATGGATTGATGACTTTGAACGGCAGGTAGGTATTGATGTCTTCATCAAGAGAGAGTGTCTTGTCTTGAACAGCGCGCATCAACGCAACGCCAGTGAAGGTCTTGCTGATCGATCCGATGTTCATGGTCGTGTCGGGAGTGAAGGGTACGGCATGCTCTTTGTCGGCAAATCCGTATCCCTGCGTCCAGACGAGTTTCTTGTCCACGATGATTGCTGCCCCAAGACCCACCATGCCGGCTTCATTCATGTGCTGCTCGATGATGCCGTCAAGAGCACTCCTTGCATTGGCTGCCAATGATTGCGTCTGGTTTCCGGCCGAAACCTGCGCAGAAAGCAGGATGGCTGCGACTGCCGCGATGTTCGTAAGCTTCTTGTTCCAGCGCATTTGAGCTCCGGGGGTTGGCGAAGGCCGGAACCAGGCCGAGCCGCAACGCGGCTTCGGCTGGAGCGAACGGTCAGGTCGCAGTTTCGGCGGCTCCCGTCATGCGAGACAACTCCTATGCGACGGAGCGGCCGGAGCAACCGACGAAATGGGAAATGCAGCGACGAACGACCCCCATGCGCTCTCACTTCCTGATGGCGGAGCGCCAGCGTCGGGCGGCGCGGGTCCCGCATGGACTTGTTACCATCTTCGCTCCAGGGCTGCCTTGTGGAGCGAACCGTGGACATGATCCACCCCGGCGATTTCGATGCCGCTGGCCGCGCGGTACTGACGTTCCTCCATCGCCGGCTTGGATTCCAGCTGTGGATGATCACCCGGACGCAGGGCGACGACTGGATAGTGCTGCAATCCGAAGACCATGGGAGCGGCATCGCAGCCGGCAGGGTGTTCCGGTGGCGGGACTCGTTCTGTTCGGAAATGGTGCAGGGAAATGCTCCACACGTCGCTCCTCAGTCGGACGCGATTCCGGCCTATGCCAACGCGCCGATCGGGCGCGAGGTGCCGATCAAGGCATACGCGGGAGTCCCGCTTGTCCTGGAGGACGGAAGCCTGTTCGGAACCTTGTGCGCGATCGATCCGTTGCCGCAGTCCCCGCAAATCGTCGAACAGGAGGAACTCCTGCTGTTGTTCGGAAGCCTGCTGAGCACGATCCTCCAACTGGAGCTCAGGTCTGCCGAAGCCGTGCGTCGCTCGGAGCGAATTCAGGCCGAAGCGCTGACGGACTCGGTGACAAACCTGTACAACCGGCGGGGGTGGGATCTCCTGCTGGCGGCGGAGGAATCGCGCTGCAGCCGCTACGGGCATGCGGGCGCCATTTTCTTCGTCGATCTGGATGGACTGAAAGAGGTCAACGATTCTCATGGTCACGCCGCTGGCGATGCGCTCATCAACCGGGCGGCGCAGGCACTGCGCCAAGCGGCCCGTTCAGTCGACATCGTCGCGCGGCTTGGCGGGGATGAATTCGGCATCGTAGGGGTCGAATGCGATGACGCAGGCGCACAGGCCCTGCTGAAACGCATACAGAGCGAGCTTGCAGTGGCAGAGGTCAAAGCCTCCATCGGCTTTGCCATGCGCGACCCGACGGTCGGCCTGGCCGGCGCATTGGTCGAGGCGGACAAGAACATGTACTCGGAGAAGCGATCGCAGGCGCGACGACCCTGATTCCAAGGGAGCGTCAGCGAAACCACGCGGCCAAACGTAAACATTCGACCGGCGGAAGCGGGTCTTGCCGCTTGCGCCGCGCGAAGTAACGAGGGGTTGGGCGTCACCGTCCCGCGCCCCGCATCTATTGACGGACCAGAACTACGGTTGTCCTGCTTGTCTCGCGTGACCTGACTTCTACAGGGACGTTGTTCGCCTGACCCGGTGCAAGGGAGTAGCCATTCGGTGGCTTCACTATGAGCACGTAGTCGCCCGGTAGAACGCCACCATCACTTTGTCCGATCTCGACTTGACCAGTTCCACCGGTCACTCCGCTCCGCCAGACAAGCAGCAGATCGGGGGTATTCAACGCGCAAAATACGCCCTTGACTGGAGTGCCAGCAGGGGAAGTAGTCAACACGACTACGCGACCCGGATCAGGAAATTTGCCCAGATCAAGCAGTCCGGCGCAGCCCGCCAGCGACAGACTAACTGCCGTCACGAAGAGCCCGCCCGCTCGCACGCGTCGGATGCAACGCAGGGATAGGCGGCAGGCGTCCCGGCGCATGGCAATCATGGTCGCTTTGCAGAGGCAAGCACGACGGGCATTGGAACCTCGAATCTGTCGCCCTGTTTGTAGCCACTAAAAATGTCAGAAAGGGTCGCCCATATTTTCTTCAAGGCGTGGGCCTCCTGTCCTTTCAATGTTGCCGCTCCGCGGACGGATCCGTGTAGCAGGGCCTCAAATGCCTCGTCCGATGAAGAAAAACTCCAGATTTGCGGCTGAGTTGTCACCGAGACGGACTCGAATCCGGCAGCCACCAGCCTTTTCGTCGACTCGGCAGGATCGCTGGAGAGGAAAAAGATTGGCCCTTGCGGGAGGCCGATGTTCATTGTTCCGTGTGCCTGAACTGCACGGTAACCCGCCTCGAAACCTACTGCTCGCTCCGGA
>JBKJQX010000140.1:0-3761 GCA_046594875.1 Vicinamibacterales bacterium | reverse complement strand
TTCACCTCATCGGCCGAAGCGCCCGTGGCTGTCGCGCGAATGGAATCGAGCTCGCGGATGCGGTCTGTATCGATGCGGCCCGGCAACAGGTGATTCACACGAATGCCGTCCGCAGCCAATTCGTTCGCGAGCGTCTTCGACAGCGCCGCCACAGAAGCACGCACAACGTTCGATAATGCCAAGTTCGGAATCGGCTCCTTCACCGCCGACGAGGTGGAGACGACGATGGCACCGCCGCCGCGCAGTTTCATGGACGGCGCGGCCAGGCGCACCATGCGCACCGCGCTGAGTACCAGCAACTCGAACGCACCCTGCCACGCGGCATCGTCAAACGACAGGGCCGTCCCGGCCGGGGGGCCCCCGGCGTTCACGAAAAGCAGATCCACGCCGCCGAACTTCGCCGTGGTGGCGTCGAACCAGGCGTGAATCGACTCGCCAGACCGCACATCCAGTGCATGCGCCAGGGTGGGTGCGCCGGTGTCTTTCGTGATGGCGGCCGCGGCCGCAGTGATCGAGTCGGTGTTGCGCGACGCCATCGAGACGCTCACGCCTTCAGCGGCCAGTCCGCGCGCCACAGCCAACCCAAGGCCGCGGCTTGCGCCTGCGACCATAGCGACTTTGCCCTTCAGCCCAAGTTCCATGCCCCGAAGGGTATCAAAGAAGGTTATCGAACCACGAGGCGGCGATGCGACGCCGCAACGTAGAATAACCCTCGCCGCTCGGAGGCGGCTGTTCATGCACGCTCGTCTTGCCGTCGTTCTGTTCCTGCTGACTTCAGCCGCCGTCGTTGCCACATCCCAGGGACCCGGCCTCCCCTCGGCCGCAGCCACCGCCGCCGAGTGGCGTCACTACCATCGAGACCTGGCGGGTACGCGGTACTCGCCACTTGAAGCCATTACGCCGGCAAACGTGACGAGCCTTGCCGTGGCTTGGCGCTGGAAGTCGGACAACTTCAGCGCACCTCCTGAATACAAAAACGAGAGTACGCCGCTGATGATTGGCAGCACGTTGTACTTCACGACAGGATCGTCGCGATGGGTCATCGCCGCCGATGCGGCCACTGGTGCCACGCGGTGGACGTGGCGCCTGGATGAGTCCGACCGCGCGGCGGCGGCACCGCGACGGGATTCTGGGCGCGGCGTGTCGTACTGGACCAACGGCACGGACGAGCGCATCTTCACCGTCACGCCGGGCTTCCGTCTGGTCGCGCTCGATGCGCGCACTGGCCGGCCCGTCACGACCTTCGGGCGTGACGGGGTGGTCGACCTGAAGTCCTTGCTGGGCGTCGAGGTGGACGCGAAGACTGCGGCCATCGGGAGTTCCTCGCCGCCCCTGGTCTTTGAGGACTTCGTGGTCATCGGGCCTGCGCTCGAAGTGGGCACGCGCCCGCCGTCGTACAAAAACGTACCGGGCCGCATCCTGGCCATCGATGCGAAGACGGGGTCGCTGCGATGGCGCTTCAACACCATTCCGCAGAAGGGTGAAGAGGGCTACGAAACATGGGAGGCAGGCTCCGCCGAATACACGGGCAATGCCGGCGCGTGGGCGCCCCTCTCACTCGATGAGAAGCGCGGCTACCTGTATCTGCCGCTCGAAGCGGCCACAGGCGACTATTACGGCGGCCATCGACTCGGCGCCAATCTGTTTTCCTCGACGATCGCGTGCCTGGACGTGCGCACGGGCCGCCGCGTGTGGCATTTCCAGACCGTGCACCACGACATCTGGGACTGGGACAATCCGACGGCGCCGATCCTGGCCGACGTGACCGTGGACGGCCAGCCGCGCGAGATCGTGGTCCAGCTCACAAAGCAGTCGTTTGCCTACGTGCTCGATCGGGTCACGGGCAAGCCCATTTGGCCGATCGACGAACGCCCGGTACCGGCATCTGACGTACCCGGCGAGCGCGCGGCCGCGACACAGCCATTCCCGTCCAAGCCCAGGGCCTACGACCGGCAGGGTGTCACGACGGATGACCTGATCGACTTCACACCTGAGTTGCGAGCCGAGGCGCTGAAGCTGATTGCCGACGGCAAACTGCGGATGGGCGCGTTTTTCGCGCCGCCGTCACTGGCCGACGCGCCTGACGGCACCAAAGGCACGCTGAGTCTGCCGGGCAATCTTGGCGGTACCAACTGGGAACACGGCGCGTTTGATCCCGAAACCGCCATGCTCTATGTCGGATCGTGGACCAACCCAACCGTCCATGCACTCATCAAGGACACGCAGCGATCGGACATGAATTACGTCGGTGGCGGCGGCCGCCTGCCCAACGTCCGCGGGTTGCCCATTATCAAGCCCCCGTACTCGCGCATCACAGCCATCAACCTGCGCACCGGTGAACATGCGTGGATGGTGGCCAACGGCAACACGCCGGCAGCGATCGCCAATAATCCCACCCTCAAAGGGCTCACCATTGGGCCGACGGGTGCACAAACGCGCCCCGTGCTGCTCGCGACAAAGACGTTGCTCTTTACCGCAGACGGTTATCGAGGCGAACCAACCCTGCGCGCGCTCGACAAAGCCACAGGCGCCCGGGTGTGGGAAGGCGCCCTGCCGGGCTCAGCCAGCAGTTCTCCGATGACCTACATGGTAAACGGACGCCAATTCGTGCTGCTCTGGACCAGCCAGCAGGGGTCGGGCCAGCCGTCTGAACTCGTGGCATTTGCCATTCCGCAGCCCCGGGCCGGACGCGGCGGCGGCGCGGGCGCGCGATGAGCCAGCCGCGCCTCCCCTTCGTCATTGGCGTGGCCGGCGGCTCGGGTTCCGGCAAGACCACGGTCGTCCGCAATATCGTGGAGGCGCTGGGCAACGCGCAGGTCTCGGTCATCGAACACGACCGCTACTACCGCGACCATCCCACACTCCGGCTCGAAGAACGTGCCGCACTCAACTACGACCACCCGGATTCGCTTGAGACGGACCTGCTCGTACAGCACGTCAAGGCCCTGCGCGCCGGCCAGGCCGTGGAAGTGCCGGTCTACGACTTCGCGCGGCACGCCCGACAGCCCGACACCGTGACGGTGACGCCGCGCACGGCCGTTATTGTGGAAGGCATTCTCATCTTCACGGACCCCGCGCTCCGCGCGCTGATGGACGTGAAAGTGTTTGTGGATACCGACGATGACACGCGGTTTATCCGGCGGTTGCAGCGCGACATCACCGAGCGCGGGCGCACGGTGGAGTCGGTGATCGACCAGTACCTGGGCACGGTCAAGCCCATGCACCTGGAGTTTGCGGTGCCGTCAAAGCGCTACGCCGACATCATCATTCCGCTCGGCGGACATAACACCGTCGCAATTGATATGTTGCTGACGCTGATTCGAAGCTTGGCGGGAAGATAGGGGGACGGAAGTGTCCACCCGTCCCCGCGTTATTCGATCTCGAGGACGCGAAACGACTGCATCGGTCCCACAGGCGTGACCGTATCGCCCACCTGCTTGCCGAGCTGCGCGTGGTAGGTGCCGCCGGCGACGAGTGCGCCGCCTGCCCCACCGCCGCGACCGGCGAACTGCGGAGGCGCTCCGGCACCCGGCGCGCCACCACGGCCCGCACCACCAGGGCCTCCACCAGCCGGCGCGTCCGCCCGCATGTTCCAGAGCACGCGACGCAGGCCCTGCGACTTGTCCACCTGCATCCGGCGCACCTGCTGACCGCGCGCGTCGGTGATGGTCAGCACCAGATTGGTGCCGACCATCACCGACGCGCGCGGCCAGCAGGTGCGCCGGATGCAGGTGGACAAGACGCTGGGGCTGCGTCGCGTG
>JBKJQX010000084.1:0-51894 GCA_046594875.1 Vicinamibacterales bacterium | reverse complement strand
TGCCGTCGGCGCTCACGGTGTAGTCCTCGACGACCTTCAGTGATTCCTTCGTCTCCATCTCGCGGCGGAGCACCTTGCCGTTCCACTTCACCTTGATGTCAACGGGGCCCGCCGGGGTCGTCATCACGGACTTCTTGTTGTCGGTCGTGTACTTGTACATCAGCCCCTTGGCCGGATCCGGATCGTAGGCAAGCATCACGTCTTTGGCCGTGGCCTGGATGCCGAGCAGGGGCGGCGCCGTACGGAACATCTTCAGGTGCGCGTTGAAGCGCTGCATTTCTTCCGGACCCAAATCGCCGCCGGGCGCCGGACCCTGGCCGGGCGCCGCAAAGCTGCCGCCGCGGCCACCGCCACGACTGCCCCGGGCGCCTGCGCCGTCGGGACCGTTCGGGTTGATGCTCTCGTCCATGTTCAGTTTCCATCCACCCGAGAGCGCGGCGGCCGGATCGGCGGCCTGCGCAAATACGGAGGCATGCTGCGCGAGTAACGATAACGCCAGAGTGATAACAAGTTTCAGTCGCATGGTCTGCTCCCAAAACGCGATGCTACACCGGATGGTTCCCTAATTCCGAATCGCGTGGAAGATCGTCTGCACGGCTCGCCCGACGCGCGGCCCAGGAATCGTGAGCGAGTCGTCGAAGAGGAATCGGACCCGTCCGTTCCTGGCTGCAGGCACCCCCACAGTACGCCAGGTCGCTGCTTCCCGAGCCTGCCGCTCGGCCGACCACGCGTCGGAGGCGCGTAGCTCAATCACGATCTCCGGTGCCCGTGACAGCAGTTGTTCCAGTGAGAGCTGCAGGCCTTCACGTTTCACATCGGCCATGACGTTGGCCCCGCCGGCAGCGTCGAGCATGTCGTGCAGGAAGCCCACGCCTCCACTCACGTACAGACCCCGCATGGATCCCTCTTCGCGACCGAACACGAGGAGGGTGCGAGGTCGCGGGCCATCGGCGGCGCGGGTGCGCACGGTCCGTATCTGACCCTCGATCTCGTCTGCCAGCCGGTTGCCCTCTGTGACATGCCCGGTGCGTGCTCCAAGCTCACGGATCGTTCGTGTGATGTCCGCCAGGCCGCCGTGTCGATACGTGAACATCGGAATGTTCACCCGTGTGAGGCGGCCGATCAGTTCGTCCTGGGATCCGTACACAATCGCCAGATCGGGTCGCAGCGTGAGAATGGCCTCGAAGTTCGGGTCGAACAGACCACCGACTTTGGTTCGCGTAGCCGCTTCTTTCGGAAACGTGTCAAATGTGGATACGCCAACCACCTGAGGCCCGGCGCCGATGGCAAACAACATCTCGGTGACTGCGGGAATCAGGCTCACGATGCGCGCCGGCTTCGCCTGAGCGGACAGTGCGGCAGCCAGGCACGCCACCCCGATGAGCCACGTCGCAGCGGCGGCCCCTGGACCCTGGACCCTGGCCCCGCCTTCGCCAAGGCTACGGCGGGCAAGCTCTGGACTCTGGACCCTGGACTCTGGACTTTGGACCCTCATGTCTTCCTCCTGATGAGCATCCATAAAAAAAACGGCCCTCCAATGAGTGCGGTAATGATGCCCACCGGCAACTCGAGCGGCGCCATGACGATGCGCGAGACCACGTCGCAGGCGACCAGGAAGGCCGCGCCGACAAAAAACGAGGCGGGCAGCACCAGCCGGTGATCGGCGCCCACGACGAGCCGCACCAGATGCGGCACGATGATGCCGACAAAACCGATAGGGCCGCCGATGGAAACGGCGGCACCTGTGGCGAGCGAGCCGGAGAAAAACGCCACGCGCTGGGCGCGCCGCACGTCCACGCCACGAGTGGCGGCCGCATCAGCGCCCAGGCTCAGGAGGTTGAGTGGGCGAGCGAGCCACACAAATCCGCCGAGGGCGACCAGCACCAGGGGAAGCGCGCCCAGGATGGGGCGATAGCCGGCCACGTCGAGATCGCCCATCAGCCACCGCAGGGCACGGAATGTCTCGGTGAAGTCGCTCAAGTACTGCACGAACAGGATCAACGCCGAGAAGAACGAGTTCATCGTGACGCCGGCGAGCAGCAGCACCGTGGTGGATAGGCCTGAATGCCGCGCCGAAGCGAGCGCGTAAACCACCAGTACCGCCAGCATGGCACCGGCCAGACTCGCGGTGGTCACCCCGATCACCGGAAACAGGCCGCCAAAGGTGATGGCTGTCATCGCGCCAAACGACGCGCCTGCGGAGATCCCGAGAGTGTAGGGCGTGGCGAGCGGATTGCGCAGCAATCCCTGGAACACGACGCCCGCGGCGGCCAGGGTGCCTCCGACAATCGCCGCTGCGAGCGACCGGGGCAGACGGGCGAGGAAGAAGATCTGGGCATCGATGTTGTCCGCGAACGGTAGCGACATCGAGAAGACCCGGCCAAACTGGAGCGGCGTCTGGCCGATGAACGGCGCAATCGCGACCGCCACGACGGCGGCGCCGGCGCTGACCAGCACCCACGGCACACCCCGCCGCAGGGTTGACGTCACGCCTGCACCCGGGGCAGCAGCGGTGCTGCCAACGCGCGCGAAATGCCATAGACCGTCGAGAGCGTCTCTGCTGTCAGCACTTCGACCGGCGGTCCTTGCGCGACCACGCGGCCCTCAGACAGCAGCACGACGGTGTCGCACAGCGACGAGGCGAAGTGCAGGTCGTGTGTCGACAACACGACCGTCAACGGCATTCCGGCGGCCGAAGACGATTCGTGCAACCGGCCGACAAGCGCCGCCACTTCCACCTGATATCGAAGGTCGAGGGCCGCGGTCGGTTCATCGAGGAGCAACAGCGGAGAAGTCCGGTCATCAGGCGAATTACGGCGATCGAGTTGTGACAGGGCAGACGCAATGATGACCCGCTGCTTTTCGCCGCCGCTCAGCGTTTCGTACGTGCGGTGCGACAGGTGTAGCGTGCCCGTCGCCTCGAGCGCAGCCTCGGCGGCCGCCAGATCGGCGGGGCCTTCAACCTCGAACGAACCCAGGTGTGGAAAGCGCCCCATCAGCGCCACTTCCATGACGGTGTAGTCGAACGCCAGGTGCGTGTCTTGTGGCACCACGGCCACCCGTCGCGCCACCGCACGCCGATCCAGTCGTGAGATGTCTTGATCGTCCAGGGTGACTCGTCCCGACTGCGGTTTCAACGTCCCGGCCAGCACGCGCAGCAGCGTGGTCTTGCCCGACCCGTTGGGACCAAGCACACCCACGAGCGCGCCCTGCGGCACATCGATCGACACGCGATCGAGGACGCGTTGGGCGCCGAAGGCGACGGTGAGGCCGGTGGCGCGCAGCACTATGCGGCGCCCCGGATCAAAATTTCACCCGCAGACCCGCGTGAACCGTTCTGCGCCAGGCCGGGTAGCCTAGCGGCTCCATGTAGTCGGCGTCGCTGAGGTTCTCCACGCGTACGTAGGCCGTCGCCCCGGAGGTCACGCGAAGCTGCGCCTGTGCCCGCCAGAGCCAGGCCGCCTCCGCCGTGGTCATCGCGGGCACCAGCGCCGAAAAATCGCTGTCGCTCCGTTCGCCCAGGAACGTCCCGCCCAGGTCCAGCGACACGCGGCCGCGATCCCAGAACGCCTGCACCTGGCCGGCGTGCCGCGGCCGGCGAAGCGCCCAGTTGCCGGCCGCCAGCACCTCGCTGAACTCGGACGACGAGTCGATGATTTCTGAGTCGGTGAAGGTGTGGCTGGCCGAAAGTCGCAGCCCATCCATCGGCACAATCTCGGCCACCAGCTCCGTGCCGCGCGCACGCGTCCGGCCCATGTTGAAGTACTGCGCCAGGTATGGAGAGAAGCTGAGCGTGCGGGTGGAAACTTGGCGGTTGAACCGGTTGTTGAACCAGACAGCCTCGAGTTTGACGCGGTCGCCAAAGAGGCGTTGTTCGACCCCGGCATCAAGCGTCCTCGACGTTTCGGCTTCCAGTTCCTGGTTACCAAGGTCGAAGGGCGAGAGGCTGAACGACTGGCGCAACGTCGGTTCTTTCACACCTCTGCCTGCGTTGCCCTTGAGCTTCGTGGCGCCAATCGCACCGCTTCCCGTGCGAAGAAATACCGCAGCCGACACCCGGGGTGCCACGGCGGTACCGAAGTGTTCGTTCCGCTCGACCCGAACGCCGGTGGTCAGCGCCAACCAGCGACTGATGTGCTGGTGCTGCACGGTGGCGCCCACGTTGTCGCGCTGCGGCGACAGTCGGCTGCCCTCAAGGCGATCGGTCAGCGTGCCCCGCTCTCCATCCCAATCAATGGCCAGCGTCAGGAACTCTGTTCCCGCCAGCGCGCCGGCGTGGGCGAAGCGCAGGTCGGCCTGATAACCCGCCTGATGACGCCGGAATCTGGACGCCGTATCGAACGTGAAGTCGTAGAACTCAAACGGTGAGACGCGGTCGAGATACGACGGTGTGAAAGGGGCATCAAACGAAAGGTTCGTTGACCCCTGCTCGGATTGCGCCAGCGCGTAGGTCAGGCGATGCAAAAAAACTGGCGTCGCCTGATGTTCAAACAGAAGGCCAGCCACCAGATGTGACTGCGTGAAAAACGCGTCCAGGTCAGGACGGCCAAACGCCGTCTGCCCTGGCGTGCCCACCCGGCTGTCTTCAAAGCGGCCAACCAGCCGCATCGTAACTCCCGCTGCCACCGTCGTCCCGGCCGTCATCGAAATGGTGGTGGAGCCGTAGTGATTGTTTGGTTCGCGATTGTCGGTTTCGGAGCGGCTACCGTGAAGGGAGTAGTCCCACCGGGCGGTGCCGCCGGAAAGGGTGGCGGACCCGCGCAGGGTGCCAAGGCTGCCGCCGCTGAACTCGCCCGCCACGGCCGGCCGGCTGCTGAGGCGGCCGCGCGCCGATACCAGCTGCAACACGCCTGCCATGGCGTCCGATCCGAAAAGTGCTGAGTGGGCCCCGCGCACGAATTCGACGCGGTCGAGGTGGCCCGTGGAGAGTCCGCCAAAATTGAACGTGCCGCCAGGCTCGTTGAGGGCGATACCGTCGAGCAGCACCTTGGTGTAGTTGTTCTCTCCGCCGCGCACAAACAGCGACGCGAGATTCCCGCGGCCGCCGCTCTGGACGACGACCGCACCAGGCGCCTGCCGCAGCAGGTCGCCGACAAGCGCATCACCACGGCGTTCGATGGCGTCCCGGTCGAAGACCGTCACACTCGCCCCGACCTGGCTGGTTGGAACAGCGCTGCGTGTGGCGGTGACGACCACCGACTCGCGGATTGGCGCGAGCGAGAGCACCAACAAGGCGTTGGTGCCCGCTTCGAGCGCGGCCTTGGCCGCATTAAAACCGGCCAGCGATGTGGTGGCTCTGCAGTCCTGGCAGGGCACCGCGAACACAAACACACCCGCCGCATCGGTGAGCGTTGTGGCCATCGTGGTGCCGTCCGCGCGCACGAGCGACACAGGCACTCTGGCGAGGGCAGCGCCAGAGGCATCGGTCACCGTCCCGCGCAGTGGGATCTGAGCCCAGGCGAGGGTCGGCCAGAGCAAAAGACAGACGAATAGAAAACGGGACACAAAGGTTTCCTTCTCCGGCGTGATACGCGCCGGTCTGATGCGCACAATGCGCATCAGCAAAAGGACGAGCCCGTGACCAGGTATCCTGACTTGCGGATCATCACCAGCGTTCGCGTCTTCCCAGATCGTCCAGCGCATGCTGAACGTAGCCCAGCCTGATGTTCAAGGCCGGGGTTTCCAGTGACGGTCGAGGTTCCCGTGGTGAAACGACGGGCCCTCAATCAATAGAACGCTGACTCCCCGCTGACAGTGGCGTCACCGTGTGGGATTTGCACCCACTTCCCAGTGGTCGCCGGGCAAGCGTCGGTTGTCGGTCTCGACTATACCATGCGAAAATAATCGCTTGGCCCCCACGATGCGCAGTTCAGTAGTGACCGTCCGCTCGGAACCCGTCGCCACGGCGACCTCGGCCTCGGGTCCTCTTCATGTCCGCGCGGAGATGCTGACGGTGGCCACCGACAAAACCCTTCAGGTGCTGGACCTCACCGACGCGGTCAGCGACCGGGTGAAAACGCTGGGCGTACGCGAAGGCACCGCCACGCTCGTATCGCTCCACACCACGTGTTCGGTGTTCACCAACGAGAGCCAGCCCGCGCTGCGCGAAGACATGGAGCAGTTCCTGCAGCACGTGGTGGACCCAGCGACGCCGTGGCTCCACAACGATCCCGCGCATTCCGACTGCGACCGCATGAACGCCGGCGCCCACCTGCGCGCGCTGCTGCTGGGTCACAGCGTGACCATGCAGATCAGCGGCGGCGAACTGGTGCTCGGCCAGTGGCAGCGCGTGTTGATGGCGGAACTTGACGGCCCGCGCTCGCGTTCATTGCGGTTGCAGGTCATGGGCGTAGCCTAGTCACAAGGCGCATGGTGCAGGCACGATTTTCCACATTGGGGTTGGCGGACATCGCCGCAAAACTCGAGGCCGGCGAGCGGCTCTCGCTCGAGGACGGGGTGAGGCTCTTTGCCTGTCCCGATCTCCATGCGCTTGGCTGGCTTGCCAATCGCGAACGCGAGAAACGTCACGGCGGCCACACGTTCTACAACTACAACCTTCGACTGGAAGCCACCAACGTGTGTGTGGCCACCTGTCTGTTCTGTTCGTTCTCCAGGCTCAAACCCGGCGACGCGCAAGCCTACACAATGACGCTTGATCAGGTCCTGGACAAGCTGCGTCAGCGCGCCCATCAACCGCTCACCGAAGTGCACGTCGTCAACGGCTTGCACCCCGATTTGCCGTTCGACTACTACCTCGACCTGCTCCGCGGTCTGAAGGCCATCCGTCCCGGCATTCACCTGAAGTGCTTCACTGCGGTGGAGATCGCATTTTTCTCGGAGCTCTACAAGATGAGCGACGAAGAGGTGCTTCGGCAATTGATGGCGGCCGGCCTCGACTCACTCCCCGGTGGCGGCGCGGAAGTCTTCTCTGAACGGGTGCGCCGCAAGATTTGCCACGACAAGGCCGACGCAGACCGCTATCTCTCCATCCATCGCATCGCCCACGGCCTCGGCATGCGTTCGAATGTGACGATGCTGTACGGGCATATTGAGACGATGGAGGAGCGCGTCGATCACATGATGCGCGCGCGTGCCCTCCAGGATGAGACCGGCGGATTCCAGGCGTTCATCCCACTGGCATTTCATCCCGACAACAATCAGATGGAGAAGCTGCCGGCGCCGTCCGCCAGCGACACGTTGCGCGTACACGCGGTTGCTCGGCTGATGCTCGACAACTTTCCGCATATCAAGGCGTTTTGGATTGCCACCGGCGTGGACGTGGCGCAGATTTCGCTGTGGTACGGCGTGGACGACCTGGACGGCACTGTGCAGGAAGAAAAGATTTACCACATGGCCGGCGCCCGCACGCCAGAGATCCTGACCACCCAGCGCATTCGCGCGCTCATTCGCAACGCCGGCCGGCTGCCGGTGGAGCGCGACACGCTCTACAACGTCGTGACGCCGCCGGATGCGGCGTAGTGCACACCTCGGCGGCCCGTTGCCTTGATAGAATCCGACCACACCACTCACGAAGGAGTTTGATAAATGGCTCATGAACTGGCACCACTTCCGTATGCGTTCGACGCCCTTGAACCCCATATCGACGCGCAGACGATGCAGATCCACCACGGCAAGCACCATGCCGCGTACGTCACGAACCTGAACGCGGCTGTCGACAAACACCCGGAACTGGCGGGTAAAAGCGCCGAAGATCTGATCAAGAACCTGGCCGCGGTCCCCGAGGACATTCGCACCGCGGTGCGCAACAACGGCGGCGGCCACGTCAACCACACGATGTTCTGGCAGATCATGGGGCCGGGTGCGGGCGGCGCTCCCACCGGCAAACTGGCAGACGCCATCAACGGCGCGTTTGGCAATTTCGATACCTTCAAGGACCTGATCCAGAAAGCCGGCGCCACGCGATTCGGCAGCGGTTGGGCATGGCTTGTGGAGGCCAACGGCAAACTGGCGGTTGAGAGCACGGCCAACCAGGACAACCCGATGATGGACGGCAAACGCGCCATCATGGGCGTGGACGTGTGGGAACACGCCTACTACCTCAAGTACCAGAACCGCCGGCCCGACTACCTCGCCGCCTGGTGGAACGTGGTCAATTGGAACGAAGTGGCGAAGCGCCTCTGAAGACTTCACATGAAGACATGAAGACGACCTTCATGCCTCGTGCGAGCTCAAAGTGACGCGCTTAATCATCGCTCTCGGTGTGCTCGCCGGTCTCCTGATGGGGATCGG
Source organism: Vicinamibacterales bacterium (assembly GCA_046594875.1). Taxonomy (GTDB): domain Bacteria; phylum Acidobacteriota; class Vicinamibacteria; order Vicinamibacterales; family SCN-69-37; genus SYFT01. Next base: position 43,644 of record JBKJQX010000084.1, on the reverse strand, counting down.
CGGGTTCACGTTTGTCTACGCGAAGGGCGCCTCGTATCTGACCAACGATCCGGCGGCGTGCGCGAACTGTCACGTCATGAACGACTATTACGCGAAGTGGCAGCGATCGAGTCATCGCAGTGTGGCCGTCTGCAACGACTGCCACACGCCCAAGGGCTTCATCCCCAAGTACGTGGTCAAAGCGCGCAACGGCTTCTGGCATTCCTTCTACTTCACTACCGGGAACTTTCCCGACAACATCCAGATCACGCCCGCCAACCACAAGGTGGCGGAAGCGTCGTGCCAGAAGTGCCACGCCGCGCTGACTCAGACCATGTCGCCCGGCCATGGTGGGCCCACCGGATGCGTCAAGTGCCACGGCAAGATAGGACATCCACAATGAAATCTTCCCGACTGATTTTTGTGACGGCAGTCGCGGCCGCGTTGGCGGCAGCCGGCGCCACCGCGATCCTGGTCTCGGTCTTCGAGCGCAAGCAGGAAGCCCGCGATCCGTTCTTCCGCGTGGTTGAGCTGACCGACGAGATCGACGACCCGGCCGTGTGGGGCAAGAACTTTCCATTTCAGTACGACGGCTACCTGCGAACGGTCGACCAGATCAGGACCCGTTTCGGCGGCAGCGAAGCCGTGCAGCGGACTCCGACCCAGGCCGATCCCCGCTCCATCGTCGCCCAATCGCGACTCGAAGAGGACCCACGGCTGAAGACGATGTGGAGCGGATACGCCTTTGCCACCGACTTCCGTGAGGAGCGTGGCCACGCGTTCATGCTCGACGACCAGACGTTCACCGAACGCCAGCAAGTGGTGACCCAACCGGGCACCTGCATGCATTGCCACGCGTCTGTGTACCTGCCCTACAAGCGTCTGGGCAACGGCAACCTCATCGCCGGGTTTGAGGCGATGAACAAGATGCCGTACAAGGAGGCGCGCACCAAGGTGACGCACCCGGTGGCGTGTATCGACTGCCACGATCCAAAGACGATGCAGTTGCGGGTGACGCGGCCGGGCTTTCTTGAAGGCATCAAGGCGTACAAAGCGTCGCAGGGCGTGGCCGATTACGACGTAAACGCGCAGGCCACCCACCAGGAGATGCGGTCGTTTGTGTGCGGCCAGTGCCATGTCGAGTACTACTTCAAGGGCAGCGAGAAGCGCCTGACGTATCCCTGGACCAAGGGCCTCAAGGCGGACGAAATCCTCTCGTATTACGAAGAGAACGGGTTCAAGGATTGGACCCACGCCGAGACCGGTGCGCCTGTCCTCAAGGCGCAGCATCCCGAGTTCGAGATGTGGAACCAGGGCATCCATGCGCGGTCAGGTGTGGCCTGTGCCGACTGCCACATGCCGTACATGCGGCAGGGCGGCCTGAAGGTCAGCGACCACCACGTGCGCAGCCCGCTGCTCAACATCAACAACGCCTGTCAGGTCTGCCACAACTGGCCCGAGGACGAATTGCGCCAGCGTGTCATCACCATTCAGGAGCGGACATACCAGATGCGCAACGTGGCGATGGACGCGCTGGTGGAACTGATTGGCGACATCAAGCTGGCGCGATCGAGTGCCGTGGGGGCCGCGGTGATTACCAATGCTCAGGCGTCACAACGCCGCGCGCAGTTCCTGCTCGACTTCATCGAAGCCGAGAACTCCATGGGCTTCCATGCGCCGCAGGAGTCCATGCGGATTCTCGGGCTCTCGATCAACCACACGCGACTAGGACAGCGCGCGCTGGCGTCACGGTAGACTACACGAGCGATGAAGGGTCTTAGGTCACATGAAGGCATGAAGACGTGAAGGAGCTCCGAGTGAGTCGAAGATCCTTCAGTGCTTCACGCCTCGTGTGAATTCAAGGTGACGCGGCCGACTGGCCTCACTCGGCCTTGAGTAACATCGCCGGTGGGATGCGACTGGCCGCGCGCAGCGAGCCGGCAACCGCGGCTCCGGCGGCGGCGACCAGAACGACAGACGCGACCACAACCCACGTGGGATCGAGTGGACTGACATCGACCAGCACGCCTTTCAGTCCGGTGCCGGCGAGCGTCGCGAGGCCGGCGCCCGCGACCAGTCCGAGCGCGACGGGCGTGCCGATCTGTGTGGTCACCAGCCACTTGATCTGACGACCGGAAGCGCCGAGCGCAGCTCGGATGGCGATTTCTCGTCGTTGCTGCCGAACGAAGGAGGCCGCCAGACCGGTCAGGCCCACCGAGGCCAGGAGCAAGACGACGACCGCTGACAGCCCGGCGATTTTGGCCGGCAGCGCGAGCACCTGCCGCTGAGCGTCGAATGCTTCAGCAACACTTGTGAAACGTAGTCGGCGGTCGGGAAGCTGCGCGACCAGTGCGGCCTGTAAGACCGAAGTCTCCGAAGGTGCGGCGGATCGCACGCGGATGAACAGCTGGGTCCACGGGTAATCTTCGCTCCTGAGCGGACGGTAAATCGTCGACACCCGTGCTCGGATGTCGCGCAGATCGTGCGGCAGGACTTCGCGCGCGATCCCGACGAGGTGGTGGCCGGCAAGGGATGCGTGCAATCTGCCCGCATCGCGTCCAACCGGGTCGTCGTCGCCCCAAACCGCCTTGGCCAGCGCTTCGCCGATGACGATGACCGGAGCGGCCTGTTGCACCTCCAGCCGACTGAAGTATCGTCCGCGAACCATCTCAACGCCCAGCACCCCCAGGTAGTGTTCCGAGGTCTGCTGTTGATAGACGCGATACAGGCCCAGTGGTGTAGAGACACCAATGGTCGCTGCAGATCCTCCGACGAGTGAGCCCCTGGCCACAGCCGCGTCGGCGACGTTGGGGAGAGTCTGCAGGGCTTCGAGTGCTCGTCGTGCGTCTTCGGTGGCGGTGGCCGATGTTCGCACGGCTCCGCCGAGGCCCGCAGTCAGAACGCGCTCCGGGTCATAGCCCACGTCGATCTGTTGGGCCATCCGGGCGCTTTGGGTGAGCATGGCCGTACATGCCAGGACGGTGACGCACAGGGCTGTCTGTCCGCCGATCACCAGGGCACTGAACCTGCCTGAGCGCGTTGACTGCGCACCGTCGTGACTGAGCCACGTACGCAGGTCCACTTGGCTTGATCGGAGTGCTGGAATGAGGCTGGCCATCACACCGCCTGCGATCGAGGCGAAGCCGATGAATGACAGCACCCGCCAATCGATGGCCACATTGATGGTGGGGTCGACGGCGACAAGGTTGAGGAGCAGCCTTGAGAGCCAGATGGCCAGGAGCGAACCGAAGGCGCCTCCCACGGAACCCAGCAGTGTGCCTTCGGTCATGAGCTGTCGAATCAGCCGCGTTCGGCTCGCGCCCAACGCGGAGCGTGCTGCAAGTTCTGAATGCCGCGCAGACTGCGTGGCCAACAGGAGTGTTGCCACATTGGCGCAGCCCAGGAGCAGCACGAGAGCCAGCAGGCTTCGAACCGCGAGGGCTACGGCCGCGCCCTCCCTGGACTTCCACTCGAGGTCGAGCGGCTGGAGCCTGATATCGACGTCTCGGGTGACGCCCTGCGCCAGCGGCAGCAGAGTGGCGTGCAGTTCAGCGTCCGTCAGGTTGCGGCGAAGCTCGGCAAACACGGTGACATGGGGGAGGCTGTCGTGAGTCAGCCGGGCGCCATCGCGCCAGTCGCGGTCATAGGTGTCAAGCGGCGCCCAGAACGCCGGCGCATTGAGTGTGGGTCCATCGAAACCGGCGGGCGCGATTCCCACAACCGTGTGAGGTCGGCCGTTGAGGAAGATGGTCCGACCAAGCGTGCCAGTGTCGCCGCCGAACACTCGAGTCCACACGGAATGGTGCATCACGACAGGAGCACCAACCGTTTGTCGCTGGTCGTCAGGCACGAGCAGCCGCCCCTTGGCTGCAGTCGTCTGCATGCTCTCGAAGAAGCCCGCGCTGACAAACCAGACAGGTACGCGTCGTGTGACGATGACGGCGTCTGCAGCGATGTCGGCCGCAGAGAAAATAATGCCGACTGTGGCGACTGAGCCGGTCGGTTGCTCAAGCGCGCGCCACTGCTCCAGGGTCCAATCCGTGCGGCTGGTCGAACCCGAAACGGCTGGCGATGGACTGGCGCGAACCCAACGCAAGGCGTCCTGATTAGGCACATGGGCTGACCGAAACACGACCGCGTTCATGACCGCGAACATCGCAGTGGCCAGTCCCACTGCGACGGCCATTCCGGCGACGACAAGGGCAACCGCCCCCGTGTTGCGCCGGTAGACGCGCAGTCCGAATCGCAGGTCATCAATCAGTGCGCTCACAGACAAAAGCTCCTTCAGCCCTTCATGCCTCGTGTGAATCCCCATAAAGCGTGACGACAACGTCCGCGCCGGCTTCAACGGCGTCGGTGTCGGCGGCGATGGTGATGTATCCGTCGGCATTGGCCATGCTCGTAATGTCGCCCGACGCCTTGAACGCCGGTTCGGCGCGGCCCTCAATGATGCGCACCATGTAGAACTGCAGTCGGCCCGGCGTGGAGGTGATGCGTCGCGCCAGGGGCACGGTGATCCGGTGCGGCTGCCAGGGCGGCAGGCGCGCGGTGGCGCGCAGGAGCGGGATCAGAAACAGGTGCGCGTTCGAGAGGCACGACGTTGGATAACCCGAGAGTCCGAGGACCGGCGCGTTCCCGATGCGTCCGAACACGGTGGGCTTCCCTGGCTTGATCGCCACGCCGTGGAAGATCACCTCGCCGTGCTGGCGCAGCGCGTCGATCACCAGATCGCGTTCGCCCACGGAACTGCCGCCGGAAAACACCATGATGTCGCAGCCGCCGGCTTGGCCCAGTGTCTGCGTCAAGGCTTCGATCGAGTCTCGGGATGTCGGCAGCACCACGGGCTCGCCGCCATGGCGTCGCACCAGCGCCTCGAGCGTGAATCGGTTGACGTTGTAGAGCTGGCCCGGGCCCAGCGGCGACCCCGGGTCCACCACTTCGTCTCCGGTACAGAGAATGGCCACGCGCGGCCGCGCGTACACCTCAACACTTGTGTGTCCCAGCGCTGCCAGCACACCGACCCGTGCCGGTGTCAGCACGACGCCGGCGCCGAGCACGACATGGCCCGACGTGATGTCTCCACCGCGCGGCCCCACATGCTGACGCGCGGTCGCCGCGCGATGAATCTCCACGACCCCATCACCCGTCGTCGTCTGTTCCACCATCACGACCGCATCGGCGCCGTCGGGCAGCGGCGCGCCGGTGGCGATCTCGACGCAGGTCCCCGGGGTGACGCGAACGGGGGAGGGATCGCCGGTGAACACGCGGCCGACCAAGCGCAGTGTCGCCGGCGATTCAGGCCGTGCGCCGGCCGTGTCGGCGGCAATTACGGCGTACCCGTCCATGGCCGCGCGGTCGAACGGCGGCACATCGAACGTGGCCAAAACCTCGGAAACCAGCGCCCTGCCGTCGGCCTCCTCAAGGGGAACGCGCTCGGTCCGCCCGATCGGCTGAGGCGCGGCCAGCACATGGCGCAGCGCCTCATCGAACGGCAACGTGTGCACAAAGGGACGCATGGGTTCAAGTATCATCCAACTTATGTCCGCCAATGCCCATCGCGCTGCTTCACCCTCGTCTGTGCCGTGCCTGGTGCTGACCGTGAGCGATACCCGCACCCGCGAGACAGATACCAGTGGTCAAACCATCGCCAGCCTGCTTGAAGGCGCCGGCCACACTGTGGTGGCCCGCGAGTTGGTACCCGACGATCCGATCAAGGTCGCCGAGGCCATCCGCGCGCACCTCGGACGAAAAAACGTCCGGGCGGTCATCACCACCGGAGGCACGGGCGTGACGTCGCGCGATACTACCTACGAAGCCGTGGCATCGATGTTCGACAAGCAACTCGACGGGTTTGGCGAGCTCTTCCGCATGCTGAGTTATCAGCAGGTGGGGGCGGCGGCCATGCTGAGCCGCGCCTGTGCGGGCGTGGTCACCGGTTGCGTGGTGTTTGTGTTGCCCGGCTCTGAAGCCGCGGTTCGGCTCGGCATGGAGAAACTCATCCTGCCGGAACTGGGTCACGTGGTCAGAGAGACATCCCGATGAAATTGGCGCTGGTGCTGGTTGCCGGCGCCCTCTCGGCCGCGGTTGTCACTGCCGGACAGGCGCAGGCGCCTGTACGCCGGCCGGCGGCCATCCAGAAACCCACGCCGCTTCCGGTGCCTGCCGCGGCGCTTCCGACCGTCCTGGACCGCGTGGCCCTGCGCTGGGTGGAAGACACCTTCAAGAAGATGACCCTGGACGACAAGGTGGGCCAGGTCGTGATGTCGGGGATCGATTCGATGTACCTCTCCTCAGACACCGATCAGTTCGACCAGCTGATGGAGAAGGTCACGAAGCTGAAGCTCGGCGGGTTCGTGGTGTTTGGTGGTTCGGAACGCGCGCCCGGCGTGTTGCTCAATACCGCGTACGGGACGGTCACGCTTGGGCAACCGATGGCCGCGGCATCCACGCTCAATCGGCTGCAGGCCGCGTCAGACATTCCGTTGCTCGCGTCTGCGGACTTTGAAGCCGGCGTCGGCTTCCGCATCGCCGGCGCCACGACGTTTCCACGCGCGATGGCGTTCGGCGCCGCGATGGACGAGGAACTGGTGCGCTCGGCCGCACGCATCACCGCGCAGGAAGGCCGCGCGATTGGTGTGCACATGAACTTCGCGCCCGTCGTCGATGTGAACAACAACGCGCGCAACCCGGTGATCAACACGCGCTCACTCGGCGAGTCGCCCGCTGCGGTCGGCCGCCTCGCCGCGGCTTACGTGCAGGGCCTGCAGTCGGGCGGCATGCTCGCGACCCTGAAACACTTTCCGGGTCACGGCGACACCGACGTGGATTCACACATTGGCCTGCCGATCATCAGCCATCCCCGCGATCGTCTCGACGCCGTGGAACTGCCGTCGTTCAAGGCCGGCATTGCCGCCGGCGCCGACGCAGTGATGACCGCCCACATTCAACTCCCAGCGCTCGACCCGGCCGACTTCAGTCCAGCGACGTTGAGCCGCCCCATCGTCACGGGCCTGCTCCGTGGCGACCTCAAGTTCGAAGGGCTGATCGTGACCGATTCGATGGGCATGGATGCCGTCGCTCGGCGCCTCGCGCCTGGCGACGCCGCCGTGCGCGCGATTCTTGCGGGCAACGACATCGTGTTGCACTCGCCAGACGACGTGGCGGCCGTGATCGGGATTAAGGCGGCCGTCGAGAAGGGCACCATTCCGCTTCCGCTGCTCGACGTGTCCGTACGTCGCATCCTGACCGCGAAAGCGCGGCTTGGTCTGCACACAAGGAAGCTGGTCTCGCTCGATGACCTGCCGTTCCTGGTCGGGGGGCGGCAACGCGCGCTGACGGCGCGAGCGGCGAGTCAGCGATCCATCACGCTGCTCAAGGACGACCGAAACCAGGTACCGCTGCGGGCGCCGCGCGAAGCGGCGCTGTTGTATTTGTCGGTGCTCGACTATCCGTCCGGCTGGCGCATCGCCGCGCCGAGCCGCACGGTGATTCCGGAGCTCCGCCGCCGATGGCCGTCAGTGACCGCCATCGAACTTTCGGACCGGTCCACCCCTTCAGAAATCGATCTCGTCCGCGCTTCGGCCCTGCGCTTCGACGCCATCGTCGTCTCCGTCTTCGTCCGCGCGTCCTCTGGCAGCGGCCGTATGGACCTGGCGCCGCCGCTCACGAAGTTGCTGGGCGATCTGGCGCGGCTCACCGCAGGCACGCCCAAGCCCTACGTGACGATGTTTTTCGGCAATCCGTACGTGGCCACGTTCCTTCCAGACCTGCCGGCGGTGATGCTGACTTACGATTTTTATGATTTGGCCGAAGCCTCGGCGGTGGCAGCCTTGGCCGGGGACAACCCCATCGCGGGGCGCCTGCCCATTTCGCTGCCCGGCTCGTTCGACGTCGGCTTCGGCCTGGTTCGCGACCGCCTGGTTCGACGGCCCTGAGCGAGCACTTGGCCTCGGCGAGTCGAAGGGGTATGATTATTGGCTTGTGCGCCCTTAGCTCAGCTGGATAGAGCGTCTGGCTACGAACCAGGAGGTCGCAGGTTCGAATCCTGCAGGGCGCACCATCACACAGCGTTTCCCCAGTTCCTAATTTCCTAACTTCCCAATTCACAGTGGTGTCATAGTCACTCCCAATGACTGCGACCACTGCGCGATTTGTTCTGGCAGCCGGGGCCTGTGCGCTGGCTGGACTCCTTTCGATCCCGGGCGCGTCGGTGAACGCGCAACAAGCGTCGGCGCCGGAGTTCCTGACGACCGCGACGCAACTGGCGGCCTACACGCAGGCTGCCACCCGTGACCTCAACTACCTGCCCGGCGAAGTGATCGTGAAGTTCCGCGTGGGCGTGAGCGTCAATCAGCAGGCGCGTGCGCTCTCATCGGTGCGGTCGCGGCCATCCACGGACCGGCTGCAGTGGATCGCCGACCGGACGGCGCGCCTCATGGTGCCCGAAGATCCAGACTCGATCGCCGTCGCGGCCAACCTCATGCGTCAACCCGAAGTGGAGTATGCGCAGCCCAACTGGTTGAGGCAGCCGTCGGCCGTGCCCAACGACCCGCAGTATGCCGCGCGGCAGTGGAACATGGCGCTTCTCGACATGCCACGGGCGTGGGACATCAGTACTTCCGCGGGAGGCGGCGTGACGGTGGCCGTGATCGATACCGGCCTGACCAGCGTGAATGCGACCTACGCCCTCAAGACGTGGAACGGGACGGCGATTGTGACGGCGCAGGTGCCTGTGGGCATCAACCCGGACGTCGATGCGTCGCGTCTTGCGGCGAACCGTGACTTCGTGTTCTGGACGGGCCCCGTGATCGACTTCCACGGGCACGGCACGCATGTGTCGGGCACCGTCGCACAATCCACGAATAACAATCTGGGATACGCGGGTGTGGCCTTCGGTGCGAAGATCATGCCCCTCAAGGTGTGCCTGAGCTTCTGGGATATCCAGATTCTGCAGGCGGAAAGCGGTGTGACCGGATATCCGCCACTCAACGTTGGAGGATGTCCAACGTCCGCGGTCATTGCGGCCGTGCGGTACGCGGCCGACAACGGGGCCAAGGTCATCAACCTCAGCCTTGGCGGCACCGATGCATCGCCCGCCGACCAGGACGCGATGAACTATGCGTTGGCGCGTGGCGTGTTCGTGGCGATGTCTGCCGGCAACGAGTTCGAGGACGGCAATCCGGTGACCTATCCCGCCTCCTACGGGAAGCTGGTGGCCGGGGCGATGGCCGTCGGCGCGGTCGGCCGCACCCAGGTGCGCTCGTATTATTCGACCACCGGCGACTTTGTGGAGATTGCGGCGCCGGGTGGCGACGCGCGTGAGGGCGGCTCGAACGGCGTGGTCTATCAGACGGGCATGCTGTTCAGCGACTACAACCCGGCTGTGGTGATCCTGCCCCGGTTCAACCGGTATTCGGATGTCGGCTTCCAGGGCACGTCGATGGCGTCGCCTCACGTAGCGGGGATGGCTGCCCTCCTGATGAGCCAGGGCGTGACGTCGCCGGCCGCCGTCGAGGCGCTCATCACCGCGACCGCGAAAGACCTGGGCGTTGCCGGGCGCGATAATCTCTATGGGGCGGGGTTGATTCAGCCGCGCACGGCGCTGCGGGGATTCGGGGTGTTGAGGTGATCAGGTTGCGTCGATTGAGTGTTCTTGTCTGCGCCGCTGTCGTCTGGTCGGCCGCCCCGGCATGGGCCCAGGCTCCCGCGGCTGCCTCCACGCCGAGGTTTGGCGCGCGCGCGTTTGGTCACTTCGAGTGGCAGACCATGGCCGCGAAAGACACGTTTGAGGCAGTGACCGGCAAGTCCACGTTGACGGGCCTGGGTGGCGGCGTGGAGGTGCAGCGGATCTGGCGCGGTAGCTTCTTGCGAGCGGCTGTCTCACGCATGTCGCAGTCGGGGCAACGGGTCTTCGTGTTCGACAACACGGTGTTTCCTCTGGGCGTTCCCCTTGACCTCACGTTGACGCCGATCGAACTTGCTGCGGGCTGGCGCTTCAGACCCATCGGTTCTCGTGGGATCGTCGGTTACCTGGGCGGCGGAGCGCTGTTCCTGAGCTACAACGAATCGTCTCCGAGCGATGCCTCGGGGGAAGAAGTGAGCGAGAGCACCACCGGTGTGGTGTTGTTCGGCGGTGTGGAAGTACCGGTGTGGCGGTTTGTCTCAGCCGGCGCCGAAGTCGGGTGGCGCAAGGCCGAAGTGTTGAACCCTGGTGGCGCCATGGGTGCCTTCGGCGAGAACGATTTCGGCGGCGTCACCATGCGCGTGATGGTGTCGATCCGAAGGTAACCCCCTGCACGACGCATGGATGCGCGAAGCCCTGGCGCTGGCGCGTGAGGCGGCAGCCGCAGGAGAAGTGCCCGTCGGCGCCGTGGTGGTGCGCGACGGCGTCGTTATTGGCCGGGGCCGCAATGCGCCCGTCGGTTCGCACGACCCCACGGCACATGCGGAAATCGTGGCCCTGCGCGACGCGGCCGCGTGCGCCGGCAACTATCGCCTTCCGGGCGTCACGCTGTATGTCACGCTCGAACCGTGCGTGATGTGCGTGGGCGCCCTCATGCACGCGCGCGTGCAGACCGTGGTGTACGGCGCCACCGAGCCCAAGGCCGGCGCCATGGAATCCACACAGCGGGCGCACGAACATGCGGCGTTGAATCATCAGGTGACGGTCGTGTCGGGAGTGCTCGCGACCGAGTGCCGCGAGGCCCTGCAGGCGTTCTTCAGAGAGAGACGCGCGTAAGGCCCGTAGGGCGTGGCTTCAGCCGCGCCGAGATTGACCATTAACGAGACGGGTTCGCACCCAGTTCACCTGGCGCGTGCGCCGCTGTCAGTGCCACATCAGGGCGTTTCGCCTTGAGCATCCGGGAAAACACGTCGTTAAACGCACTCAGGTTTCCGACGCGGGCATCAACTGCGGCGGCCACGATGTAGTCGCGGGCCCAGCCCAGGCGGTCGTCCCTGGACACGGCCTGAGGGACGTGCACGGCGACTGTAGACGCGCTCAAAGACTGGCCGGTCGGCGCCGGCCGGAACCCAGGCACGGAGGCGAACGCGAAGGCGCTGGCCAACGCGAGCGCGACACCGGGGTGCTTCATACACCCTCAGGATGAAGGAACGGGAGGGGCAGAGATGTGCTCTTTTAAACATGGGCGCATGAAACACAGGCGCGATACGTGTAGTTGCCCATTCGACGCGTGATATGCGATCCTGTTGAGCCGCCCACCCTCTGCGGAGAGGTACCGAAGTGGTCGTAACGGGATCGCCTCGAAAGCGATTTGTCGGGTAACCGGCACGTGGGTTCGAATCCCACCCTCTCCGCCATTCGACTCGCCTCCGGCTCGCTCATGGCGGGCCGGAATCATGGTGAGCGAAGCCGGGCTCGGCACGAATCCCCCTCTTCCAACTCGCATTCTTCGATCGCGTACGTTTCCTCTTGACGACTTGTCGACGACGATGGCACCGTCGTCGTAGCTGGGGACCTTGGAAGACAGCGTTTGCAGATACTGCGATCCAGTTGGGAGGCAGATGTTGCAGCAAACGCCACGACCTCGGGAGAGACGCGCTTTTCCGGGGTGATTCCCTTGGGCGGCACTTCGGCACGATTCCTGCCTTGGAAAAGTGTCGGAGGTAGTTGATGCTGTTGACGATAGAAGAACGGGTAGCGGCGGGGGAGGCACGCTCAACCGCGCAGGAGGCCGCGATGGTAAGGACCGATCAGACGATCCGCGATTTAGGTGGAGAACTGCGCTCGGCAATGCAGGCGCTCGAAGGGCGCATGGACCGGCGCTTCGAAGCGGTGGACCGCCGTTTCGACACCATGGATCGAAAGTTCCACTGGCTGCTGGCCGTGCAAATTACCACCCTGCTCACAGTGGTTGCCGGGGTGTTCAGTCTGATTCGCTAGCCACAACCGGCCGCGTTCATTGGGATCTCACTCGGTGCTCACCGGGCCGTGACAACTCGAACGGCTCGCCGCCGTATGCTGACGCATGCATTTGGCTCATAGCCTCTGGCGTGATCTGAGACTGGCCTGCCGCTCTCTGGGCAGGGCTCGCGCATTCACCGTTGTGTGCGTGATTTCCCTGGGCGTCGGGATGACTCCGGTCATCGCGGTGCCATATGGCGCGCGGATCTTCACGATGAACCCGCCTGGCCTGAAGACCGACAGCCTGGTCGAAGTCGTGACCACGCCTCAGGGCTCGCGCCGCGCCACGAACCTGTGGTCGTACCCCGACTTTGTCGCGTTGCGGGACGGGAGCACGGGGATGTCATTGACCGGCTGGGCCCCTGCTCAAGTGGATGTCGCCCTTGATCCCTCCCTGGGGGGCAAGACGACCGCGAATACGCTGTTCGTGTCGTCGAACTACTTCACAATCGTTGATGTGCCGCTGGCGCTGGGATCGGGCTTTCACGCAACGACCGACCCCATTGTGATTCTGAGTCACGCCTTCTGGCAGAAGCGACTGGGCTCCGATCCCACGGTGGTCGGAAAGCCCCTGACGGTGAACAAGGTTCCGTACACCGTGGTCGGCATCGCTGCGGCGCCATTCGGCGGGCATCTCGGGGCTCAGGCCTTTGATCTTTTTATTCCCCTTGAGTGGCACCCGCGGGTGCTGGCCGACACCACGGTTCGATTCGATGGCGCCAAGGAGTGGGTGAACATCCATGGCCGGCTCTCGGCAGGCGTCGATATCGTGCAGGTTCGCGGCACGGTGGCCGCGCTGACGACGCAATTGGCGAAGGAGCATCCCGCCACGAACGAGTCCAAGTCGGGTACCGTCGAGCCCTATACCCCGGTCGGCAGCCTCGACGCAGAGGCGACCCGCGTATTCAGGACCATCCTGCAGACGCTGACGATATTGCCCCTCCTGGTGATCTGCCTGAACATCGCCGGCATGGTGCAGGTGCGCGGCGCCATGCGGGAACGTGAGCTCTCGATCCGTCAGGCCATCGGCGCCAGCCGAAAGAAGTTGATGCAGCAACTGCTCGCTGAGTCTGTCGTGCTCGCGGCACTGGGCGCCACGCTCGCATCACTGGTGCTCTTCAACATCCCCTCGCTGATGGCGTGGTGGTATGGCCAGCCGCTGCCCGCGCAGTTTGCGGATGCACTGCGCGTTGACACGTCGATGATTGCGGTCGTCACCGGCATGTGTCTGGTCACGAGTCTGGTCTTCGGATGGTTGCCGGCCTTGCGTTTCAGCCGGCCGGTGATTATCACCGTGCTGAAGGATGACGCCGGCACCGGCGGCGTGAGGGCGGGTCGCCTTCAGCGAATAGCCACGGCGCTGCAAGTGGCGATCGCCACGCCGCTACTCATCCTGAGCGGCATGACACTCGACCGCGTCCGCGCGACGGCCACGGACCATCTGGGATTTGAATCCGAGCTCCTGTACTCCGCGCCGCTGCCCCTCAAGGCGATCGAAGGCGCGAGCGCGGCGTTCACAGCGCGAAGCGCTCAGGAGACCCTGGCGCAAACCGCCGGTATCGCCTCTGTCACGGTTGCCGACGGCCTGCCTCTGGACTTCCGCTATCGCATCACGAGAGTCGCCACAATCCCTGGTGACGACACGGCGCCGAAGGCCGTCGCCGCCCACGTCACACGCGTCGGTGATGGGTATCTGGACACCTTGGGCATTCCGCTCATCCGCGGTCGCCAGTTTGGCGTGGACGATCGCATCGGCGCCCAGGACGTCACCATCGTTTCGAAGCCGCTGGCCGAGCGGCTCTTCCCGGACGCCGATCCCGTTGGCAAGCACGTGACCTTCGCCCCCGGGGAAAAAACCGAACGGACACTCACCATCGTCGGTGTTACCGCTGATTTCCCGACGTCGCAGATGAGCACCGATCGCGCGCAGTTGCTGCTGCCGCTGGCGCAGCACCCGGCTGTGCTGGAGGACTCGGTCGGCGTTGACGACGACCGCGGCGGGGCTGCGACGTTGATGCTGGTGGCCCGAAGTGCGACAGGAGAACAGCCCAAGACGATGACCGCAGCGCTCGAGCGAGTGCTCCTCGACTTCGATCCCGAGTTCGAGTCCGCCAGCATTGTGACCGGCGCCTGGCTGCGGAAGAAGAGTGTGAATGACTTCCTGACGCAGTCGGCTGTGTCGGGTGTGGTTGGAGGCGTGCTGGTGTTGCTGGCGGCACTCGGTATTTATGGCGTCGTGGGCCTGATGGTCGCCACGCGTATTCGCGAAATCGCCGTACGTGTCGCCCTCGGCGCATCGCGCCGCCGCGTGATGGGCATGGTGTTGCGTGACGTGGTGAAGCTGGTCTTGCCCGGCGTGGGCCTCGGGGTCCTGCTCGCGGTGGCCTTCGTCAAACTCAATGGCGATGATTTCGGCATCTCATTGAGCACCCTCGAACCGCTGGCGTATTTCGTCGGCTCTGCGGTTACCGTGCTCATCGCGGTGGTCGCCAGCCTGGCCCCCGCCCGCCGCGCGGCCTCGGTTGAGCCGATGCGGGCCATGCGCTCGGAATAGGAGAACAGCCGCTAAAAACAAAAACGGCCCAACGACGCATACGGTCGTGGGGCCAGAGTCGACTTCGATGAGTCTTACTAGCGGCAGTATACCCGCCGGGGCGCGGTCCATCAGGTCGATCCCTCACCGCGCACCCTGAGTGTAGCACAGCTCACCCTAATACACCGAGCCGAAGTGATAATCTCCCGTCGCGTGAAATCGATGTTCCCCTCATGACGGCTAGCGCACACGCAGGCCAAGCGTGAACACCAGTGCGTTCGTCTGACTGAACGCCACCGGCCGGATCGCAATGTGCTCTTGCACCCGGGTGAGCGGGACCTCAAAGATCTGCTGATCCGCGTTGAGGATCTCCGCGACGACCGCGGTCCTGGCGGGCGACGAGAGCAATCGCACGCCAGCCGTCAACGCCACGTGCCGCCCTGTCGCGACCGCGACGTCCAGTCCGACGTTGTAGCCGGCGCGCCACGAGTCTGAAAACCGCAAACGCGCCAACGCTTCCTCATAGAAGAGTGTCGAGTGGCCGCCCATCCTGAATTCCACGTAGGAGGCCTTGTCGAAGTATCCACTGAGATGCGACAGCAACAGCCCGCCGCTGAGCGTCAGGTCCACGCGATCGCCCCCGAGTCTCACCAGTCCGTTGGCGCCGATCCGCCACAGCGTGAAGGTGCCTTCCGTGTCCGGCCAGTCGAATGACTGCTGATAGGTGAACTCCCGTTCGACGTAGTCCGGCGGCTGGCGGGACAGATAGGTCAGTCGCACCTGATTGGGCGCATTGGCGCCGCCGATCGCGTGCGATGCGCGGCTCCCGAACAGTTGGACGCCCAGGCGCCGGCCGGCAACCCAGTTCACGCCGGCCAGGAGTCCCTTTGGCCTGCCGCCCTGCAGCTGAAGTGTCTGGCCGGCCCGGCCTGTGGCGGTATCTCCGTAGATGAGCAGCGGCTGGTAGTCGGAAGTAAATGTGCCCGTCACGACTCGGGCCGGGACTGCAAACGAGCCGAACAGCTCCACCCGCGACTGCGCGGCAGCCGGGACGGCCAACAGGACCAGCGACAGAACCGCAGCGACACGTGCCATCAGCTTGGATTGTACGCGCACCCCGTTCATTTGGCGTCCGCGGTGTAATTGAGGCACGATGAAGGGATATGCCGGACGTCGTCGTGATCGGCGGTGGAGTGGTGGGCGTGGCGTGCGCACGGGAGCTGGCCCAGCGCGGTGTGACGGTCACCGTTCTTGAACGCGACCGCATCGGTCACGGATGCTCCTATGGCAATGCCGGGTGGCTGACGCCGTCGCTGGCGACGCCCCTGCCAAATCCGGCCATGTTGCCGAAGGCGATGCAGTGGATGTTCGATCCGGAAAGCCCGCTCTACATCCAGCCGCGCCTGGATCCGGCATACCTGCGGTGGCTGGCCGGGTTTCTGCTGTCGGCGCGCAAGGCAAAGTATGAGCGTGGCACCCAGGCGCTTGTTGAGCTCTGTCGGGTGAGCGTGGACCTGTGGGAGGAAGTGGCGCAGCGCGCGCCCGGGTCATTCGGCTTCGAGCGGCATGGCCTGCTGGCCGTCTACGAGAAGGCGGCATCATTCGACGCCGCGCGGGCATCGGTGGACTTCGTCGCGAAGAGCGGCATTCGCTCCGAGCGCTGGTCTTCTGATGAAGTCCGCGAACGCGAGCCGGCGATTATCGGCAAACAAGTGGGCGGGTACTTCTATCCCGACGATGCGCATTGCGAACCGTATCGCGCGGTGACGGCGCTTGCGGCCGAAGCCAAAGCTGCCGGCGTGACGTTTATCGAAGGTGCCGAGGTCTTCGGCATCTCGGGCAGCGGCGCGGGGCCGAGACTGTTGAAGACGACGCGCGGCGAGGTCAAGACAGACCGGCTGGTGGTGGCCACCGGGCCGTGGTCGGAACAACTCGGCACGATGTTGGGCATCCGTCTGCCGGTGCTGGGTGCGAAGGGGTATTCGCTGCTGCTGCCGCGGGCCAACCCCCATCCGAAGCGGTCGATCTATCTGATCGAGCGGAAGGTGGCCGTCAACCCTCACGCCGACGCCCTGCGCGTCGCCGGGACCCTTGAACTGGTGCGAAACGATTTTTCGATCAACGCCCGACGCGTGGATGTGATCCTGCGCGGCGCCAAGGCCATGCTGAATCTGGGTGATGCTCCGGTTGTGCGCGAGACATGGCGCGGATTGCGACCCTGCACCCCGGACGGGATGCCACTCATCGGCCGTGCGCGTGGTGGCGGAGATGTGTGGCTGGCCACCGGCCATCAGATGACCGGTCTCAAGACGGCGACGGGCACCGGCCTGCTCCTGGCGCAACTGATGTCGGGCGAGACACCCCGCTTTGACCCCGAGCCTTTCCGCGCCGATCGGTACTGAGACCAACTACATGACTGGCACCACCGGCCTTCACAATCTCCGCGTTGACGCCATCGTCGGCATCTATCCCCACGAGCGGGAGAAGACCCAGACGCTGTTCCTGGATATCGAACTCGACTACGACTTCGGTCCGGCGGCGGCGTCGGATGTCATCTCTGACGCCGTAGACTACGACGGCGTCGCGTCGTCTGTCACCGAGTTGATCCAGACGCGCCGCTTTCAGTTGCTCGAAGCCATGGCTGAAGCCACGGCCGCGATGGTGCTGGAGCGCGTCCCGGTCGTTCAGGTCGTGCGCCTGGAGATTCGAAAGCCCGCCGCGGTGCCTGCGGCGGCGAGTTCGTTCGTGCGCGTCACGCGGAGACGTGCGTGAGACAGCCACGCACCGACGGCGCCCCCGTCGCCGTTGTCACCGGCGGAGCCCGACGCCTCGGCCGACACTTGTGTGAAGTGCTCGCGGGTCGTGGCTACCGCATTGTCGTCATCTATCGCGCATCGGCGGATGATGCGGAGTCGTTGGCGTCGGAGATTGGTGAAGGAGGCGGAACGGCACGGGCACTTCAGGCCGACATCGGTGTGGCGGCGCAGGTGCATGAGGCGTTTGACAACATCGCGGCGCACGAAGGCCGCGTGGACCTGCTGATCAACAACGTGGGGAACTACAACCCGCAGGACGTGACGCTGCTGGACCCGGCGGTGTGGGACGCAACGCTCGCCACCAACCTGTCGGGCGCGTACTACTGCTGCTTCCACGCCATCACGCTCATGCCCAACGGCGGGCAGATTATCAGCATCGGCATGGCTGGGCTCGAGGGGATCCGCGCCAACAGGCGTGGCGCCGACTACTACGTCAGCAAGACAGGCCTGCTGGTGCTGACGCGCGCGCTGGCGTCCGGCTACGCGTCGCGCCACATTCGCGTGAACATGGTGTCGCCGGGTCAACTCGACAACTCCATCGACTTGCCGCCGCCGGATCTCATCGGCCTCGACGTGCCGCTGGGCCGTGCCGGCACCGTGCAGGACATCAGCCAGGCGGTGGAGTATCTACTCGACGCCGCCTATGTCACCGGTGCGAACATCGACGTCGCCGGCGGCTATAGGTTGTGAAAAGCGCCTCAATTGTGTGAAGTGCGCCCCCATTGAGGATTGAGGATGGAGCGATTGAGGATCGGGATGGGACGGATTGCTGATTCTGGATTGACGATGGGGATTGGGGCATTTGTGGATGGCCGGATGGCGGGATCGCGGGATTGCGGGATCGGCCATCGCACCATCAGCGATCAGCTATCCCACCATCAGACCATCCGACGATTCCCATCCTCAATCCGAGATCAGCAGTCCGCCATCCCGATCCTCAATCGCTCCATCCTCAACCCTCAATTTCCAAGCGCGTCCCATCCCGATCCTCAATCTCTCCATCCTCAACCCTCAATTTCGTCCGGCCCCTGATATGCGTACGTCGGCGTCAGCGTTCGTGCCGCTTTGGGATCGGCAGGCGGAGTGGACGCACCGCTTGCGGATGGTGCGGGAGGCGACGCAGTTTCTCTATCAATCGATGTTCTACATCGAGTACGACGCCTATGGGCGCGAGATGCTGGACGGACTGCTTCAGGCGCAGCGTCGCGGCGTGCGCGTGCAGTTGATCATCGATGGTTTTGGCCAGCGGCTCGGCGGCGTCCTGATGACACGAGCGGACCGCGCCGCGCTCGCGACGACGCTCGACGCGCTGCGCGCTGCCGGTGCGGTGGTGACGATGTATCGGCCGCCGCGATTTGTACAGCGTCGGCTGGCGGGCGGACACCATGTGAAGATTCAGGTGTCGGAAGCCGGTGAGGCGATCCTCAGCAGCGGCAATGTCACGAAGTCGTCGTTTGAAGGGTGGAACGAATACGCGATGGCCGTGCGTGGCGCGGTGGTGCCCGTACTGCTGGAGAGCTGTGCGCTGATTGGCGGCGTTGTGTCACCGGAACACGTGGCCCAGTTGCAGGCGATAGCGGCGACCGAGCCTGGAGACATTGATCTCGACTACTGGTTCTGCAACCCCAATCTGCATCAGGGGTCCTGGGGCGCGCTTGGTTGGCTGGGGCCGAACGCGCTCACTGACCGTATGGTCGAAATGGTGGACGCGTCGAGGCGATCGCTGCGCATTACCAGTTTCTACTTCAAGCCGACCGAGTCGCTCATGGCTGCGGTGTTGCGGGCTGCGCGTCGTGGCGTGGACGTCGAGGTGCACCATTCCCATCGCGATGCGCTGCCGGCCACGGACCTGGCCTGGATAGCGGCGGCCGTCCGCTACCGCGATCTGCTCTGGGCCGGCGTCCACATCCATGAAAACAGGCACGGCGAACATTCCAAGATCGTGCTGGTGGATGATGAGTGGGTGGCGTGTGGCAGCTACAATTTCGAGGATGCCGCCCACGATCGGCTGGCTGAGGCGATGCTGGCCAGCCGCGACGAGCGCGTGGTTGCTCCGGCCCGGGCAATCTTCGACGGACTGCGGTGCGACCCGGACAACGAGCGCGTAACGCCCGAGACGATGGGCCAATGGCCGGCGTGGGTCTGGCGGCGCGTGGCACGATATGGCCGGTTCAAGCGATGGATGTAGAGCGATGACCGGATTGCAGTTCAAGGAAGTCGAACACAAGTTCGTGGTGGATGACCACTTCGATATTGCTGGCTTTCGTCAGGCCCTCAATGCGCTGGCGCCGACACGGCATGTGACGCTTCGCGTGCGGGACCGGTACTTCATCACCGAGTCAGGGCGCGATCGCGGCTATGTCATTCGCCATCGATGCGACCGCGAATTGCACGAACTGACAATCAAGTCTGTGGCGGCCGATGCCGAGGTGCGCGACGAGATCAACCTCAGCCTCAGGCCTGGCGACCAGGAGGCACAGGTGGACGCGTTTGTCGGCGCCCAGGGAGTGCTCTGGCAAGGCGCGCTGTGGAAGGACCTTGAGGTGTGGCATTTCGCCGACTGCGAGGTGGTGCACTACACGGCCACGGCCGGTGACCGGGTGGTGCGATGTGTGGAGTTTGAGGCCACCGACAAACCCACGTTAGAAGCCGCGTTGGCCGTGGTCGGCCGGTATGAGGCGGCCACGGGCTTCGCCGAAGCCGAGCGCAACCCGGCGTCGCTGCTCGAGTTGATGTGGCCGCACGTTCTGCAATCGGGCAGGACTACACTTACAGAATGAACCGGGTCGTCACCGACTACGAAGCCTACCTATTTGGCGAGGGCACGTGGCTGCGCGCCTGGGAGAAGCTGGGCGGCAGGCCCGCGGTGGTGGAGGACACGGCCGGCTATACCTTTGCAGTGTGGGCGCCTACCGCCAGCCGCGTGTCCGTCGTGGGCAACTTCAACGGGTGGAACGCAGGCGCGCATCCGATGCGCAACCTCGGCGTGAGCGGGTTGTGGGAGACGTTCATCCCTGGTGTGGCTGACGGCGAGCCGTACAAGTTTGAATTGCAGTCGGCGCTCGGTGGGCCGTCGTTCACGAAGGCCGATCCGTTTGCCTTGGCGGCCGAACATCCGCCACGTACGGCCTCGGTGACATCCACTCTGGGTCGGCACGAGTGGCGCGACCACTCATGGATGGACGCGCGAACCTTGCGCGGCGTGGCGCTTGATGCGCCGATGTCGATTTACGAAGTGCACGCCGGGTCATGGCGTCGGAAGCCCGAGGAAGGCAATCGCTCGTTGAACTGGACGGAACTCAGCAACGAGCTGATCCCGTACGTAAAGGAGCTCGGCTTCACCCACATCGAGCTGATGCCGGTGATGGAGCATCCGTACGAGCCGTCCTGGGGTTATCAGGTCACGGGCTACTTCGCCCCGACGAGCCGGTTTGGCTCCCCCGACGACTTCCGGGCGTTCGTTGATACATGTCACCTCAACGGCATCGGCGTGATCCTCGACTGGGTGCCTGGACACTTTCCGAAGGATGCGCACGGCCTGGCGCGCTTCGACGGCAGCGCGCTCTACGAACACGAAGACCCTCGGCAGGGCGAACACCAGGACTGGGGTACGCTGATTTTCAACTACGGTCGGCACGAGATACGCAACTTCCTGCTGACCAACGCGCTCTACTGGCTCGAGTCGTTCCACGTGGACGGCCTACGCGTGGACGCGGTGGCGTCGATGCTGTACCTCGATTACTCGCGCAACGAAGGTCAGTGGATTCCGAATCGCCACGGCGGTCGGGAAAACCTGGACGCCATCGACTTCTTCCGCGAGCTGAACACGATCACGCACGAACAACATCCGGGCACGGCGATCATCGCCGAGGAGTCCACGGCGTTCCCCGCGGTGAGCCGACCCACATGGGTGGGCGGACTGGGCTTCACCTACAAGTGGAACATGGGCTGGATGAACGACATCCTCACCTATGTGAGCAAGGATCCGGTGTTCCGCCGGTGGGAACACCAGCACCTGACGTTCTCGATGCTGTACGCGTGGAACGAGAACTTTGTCCTGCCGTTCTCCCACGACGAGGTGGTGCACGGGAAGGGCTCGCTCATGACCCGGATTCCCGGTGACGAGTGGCAACAGGCCGCCACGCTGCGGACGCTCTTTGCGTTCATGTACGTGCACCCGGGCAAGAAGCTGATGTTCATGGGGTCGGAGTTTGGCCAGTGGCACGAGTGGAGCCATGAGCGCTCGCTCGATTGGCATCTGCTCGCAGGTTCGCTGCACTCGGGCCTGCAACGCTTCGTCACCGATCTCAACCACCGCTACCTGGCGGAGCCGTCGCTCTACCAGATCGACTTTGCCGAAGCCGGCTTCGAGTGGATCGACTGCAACGACCACGAGGCCAGCGTGATCTCACTCATCCGGCGCGCGAACGACCCCGGCGACTGGGTGGTGGCGGTGCTCAACTGGACGCCCATCGTGAGACACGACTACCGCATCGGGGTGCCAGAGGCCGGTTACTACGAGGAGCTGCTCAACAGCGACGCCGAGGTCTATGGCGGCAGCAATGTCGGCAACGAAGGCGGCCGTCAGACGGAAGAGGTGCCCCGACACGGGCACCAGCAGTCACTCGTGCTCACATTGCCGCCTATGGGGGCGCTCATTTTGAAACTTAGGAACTTGGGAAGTTAGGAACTGGGGAAGTGGAAGAAAGATGGCCGGAATTCGCGTTCCAGAATTTCGCCATTTTTGTCATTTGTGACATTTGAGCATTACGCGTGTACACGTGATACCCGACCCGTATCGTTGGCTTGAAGACCCGGATAGTTCCGACACCGCTGCATGGGTGGAGGACCAGAATCGACGCTCGGAAGCTTTTCTCTCGGCAATTCCGTCGCGCGATGAAATCCGCGCACGGCTGACCGCGCTCTGGGACTACGAGCGCTGCTCCCCGCCGGAGAAATACGGCGACTGGTACCTCTTCTCGAAAAACGACGGGCTGCAACCGCAGGCCGTTCTCTACAAATCACGCACGCTCGACGGACCCGCCGAGGTGCTGCTCGACCCGAACCTGCTCTCGCCCGACGGCACCATTGCGCTCACCGCCACCAGCGTGTCTGATGATGGGCGGTGGCTGGCGTATGCATTGTCGGCGAGCGGTTCGGACTGGATGACGTGGCGCGTGCGGGACGTCGCCACAGGTGCGGACCTTCCGGACGAAGTGCCATGGTCGAAGTTCTCAACCGCCTCGTGGGCCCACGACGGCAGCGGCTTCTACTACGCGGGCTACGATCCGCCCGCCGACGGGAATTTGTTTACTGCCGTCAACACAGGGCACTCCCTCTACTTCCACAGGCTGGTCGGGAGTCCAGAGTCCAGAGTCCAGGGTCCAGAGTCCAGGGTCCGCGGTCCAGAGTCCGGGGTCCTGGGGTCCCGGGGTCCTGGGGCGGACCGGGTCGTGTTCGCTGCGGCCGCTCACCCCGACTGGCTCTTTGCCGCCGAGGTCACAGACGACGGCGAGTGGTTAGTGATTACGCAGAGCCAGGGGACCAATCGCGAGAGCCGGATCTTCCTGCAGGACCTGGCGGACCCTGTGGCGTCGGCAACCGACGTTCCGGTCGTCCCGTTCCTGGATCGCTTTGATGCCGCCTATCAAGTAATCGCCAACGATGCCGACGTGTTTTATGTCCTGACCGACCACGACGCGCCGCGCGGCCGGTTGGTCGCGATCCGAATTGGCCACGTGGACCCCTCAGCGTGGACCACGGTGATCGCGGAGGCGTCAGGCACCGATGTGCTCGCGTCTGTCATCCGCGTCGGTGATGCCTGGGTGGTGGTGTGGCGCACCGACGCCCACGAGCGCATCGTGGTGCACGCCCTTGATGGCGCTCCACTGAGGGGCGTCCCGCTACCCGTGAAGGGTGCCATTGTGACGATGACCGGGCGGCGTCACCAGCCTGATGTGTTCTTTTCGTTCTCGTCGTTTACCTACCCCGGCACGGTCTTCCGCCACATCGTCTCCACCGGGGCGACGAGCGTCTGGCACGAGCCGAAGGTCGATTTCGATCCCAGCGCGTTCGAGACGACCCAGGTGTTTTATCGGTCGAAGGACGGCACGCGCATCCCGATGTTCATCGTCCACAAGCGGGGATTGGTCCTGGACGGGAGCCACCGGACGTATCTGTACGGCTACGGCGGGTTTGACATTTCACTGACACCGGCATTTTCGGCGTCAATTGTCGCGTGGATGGAGCGCGGCGGTGTGTTTGCCCAGGCGAACCTGCGAGGTGGCGGGGAGTACGGCAAGGCGTGGCACGATGCCGGCCGACTCAATAACAAGCAGAACGTGTTCGACGACTTCATCGCGGCGGCTGAGTATCTGATCTCACACGGTTACACGTGTTCGCCACGGCTGGCGATTGGCGGCGGCAGCAATGGCGGGCTCCTCGTGGGCGCGTGCCTGACGCAACGTCCTGACCTGTTTGGCGCGGCCGTGCCGGCAGTTGGCGTGCTCGACATGCTCCGGTTCCACAAGTTCACGATCGGCTGGGCGTGGACGTCCGACTACGGCAATCCCGATGACCCCGAGGACCGCGCGGTGTTGCTGAAGTACTCTCCGCTGCACAACATCCGGCCCGGCACCCACTACCCGGCCACGCTCGTCATCACGGCAGACCATGACGACCGCGTGGCACCGGCGCACAGTCACAAGTTCACGGCCACGCTCCAGGCCGCGCAGGCCGGCTCAGCGCCCATTCTCGCCCGCATCGACGTGAAGGCGGGCCACGGCGCCGGCAAGCCCACGGCGAAGGTCATCGCCGAGAAAGCGGACGTCTGGGCGTTCCTCGAGAGAGTCCTGGGTCCCCGTACGTAGCTCGGGCTGGTTCTCAAGCCCGAGAGAGGCCTCGGCCTTGAGGCCCAGGCCGAGCTACGTACCCGCAGCCAGGAACGCGGCGCGCGTGCGGACGCGGAGCGTGCCGTCGCGCGTCGCAACCATTACCGAATGAAATCGTCCGTCGGTGTGGCGTGTGGTGAGTGAGATGCGGTAGGCCCGTCGCAGCGCGATCACGCTTGTCGTCAGCGGACTTGGCTGGGCGGGAACCGGCGGCCGAAGCATCTCCACAGGCAAACCACCGGTGGCCACCGATAGCCGCTCCAAGGCGAGACCGGGCCTGACGAGAGCGAGCTGCTCTGAGCTTTGCGACAGGATCATCGGGCCACCCACGCTGACCGTCGAAATCGGAATGCCGAGGGCGATGGCCCGATCGGCGACCTCGCTCAGGTTCTTGCGGTTCCCTGTGGATTTGCCGTCGGTGATGAGGATGACCGCCCGGCGCCCAGGCTCGGGTTCGAGCGCGTCAATCGCGGTATCAAGCGCGTCCCAGATCGGCGACGGGCCGGTCCGTTCCTCCTCGCGGGGCGCAATGGCGGCGAGCAATCCTTCGCGCGTCTGGCGGCGGTCGGTCGTGAACGCGCTGGCCATCACCACGCGTCGCGCGAACGAAGCAACCCGGACCCTGTCGTCCTTCCTGAATTGGGCCAGCAGATTATCGTTGAGCTGTCTCGCAACATCCGAGCCTCGCTCCAGCCCGGGCCACATCGTGCTCGCTGTGATGTCCAGCATCACGACGACGGTCACGGGGCTGTCGTCTTCGAGACAGTCTTCGACTGTCGCCGCCAGGTTGTCCACGGTGATCAGGAAATCGGCGCAGGTCAATCCGCCGACGAACGACCCGTCCGGCCGCTCGACAACAGCCTCAATATGGACTCTGGACCCTGGACCCGCCTCCGCCAAGGCTACGGCGGGCAAGCCCTGGACCCTGGACTCCGGACCCTGGACCCTGGACTCTGGACCCTGGACGAAAAGGAGTCCCGCGATTGCCGCCGCCATCGTCATGGCGCGGATCATCGGGCAATTCCTGCCACATAACTGCGCCTGGATCGGACGCTGAGGTCGCGATTGCGCGTTCGCACTTCGATCGATCGCGTCCGCCCGTCGCTTGAGGCTTGCACAATGCCAATCAGGTATTGCCGCCGCAGTTCCTCTGCCACGCGACTGAACGTGGTTTCCAGGGCGTCGTTACTCGCCAACTCGAAGTGCCCACCTCCTGTGCGGGCCACCAATTGCACCATTTGCCCGTCGAGGGAAGAAGTCAGAACGGTGGCCGGAGTCTTGTTGCCGCCGGCCAGGCCGATGGCGTAAATCATGAAACCGCCGGCGAGTGTTCGGCGCTCCACCTCCTGGCGCCCGACGTCATAGCCCTGCAGGCTGCCGGCGGCCACACCGTCAGTGAGCGTCAGCACCACGCGCCGGCCCGTTTCGGAATCAAGCGATCGCAGCGCTTCGTTGAGGCCGCCCCACAGCGGCGTGGCGCCGCCGGGCCAGAGTTCCTCCCCAAGGATCCGCTCCAGTTGACGCGTGTCGTTTGTGAGCCACGGGCTCATGGCAATCTCCTCACCGAACGTTCCGATACGTGCACGGTCTTCCTCGCGCAACGCGCGCACAAAGTGCAGGGCACCCTCCCGCACGCGCAGCAGGCGGTTCGCCATGCTCCCGCTCATGTCGAGCAGCACCACAACCGTGATGGGTTGTGTCTCGTTGGAGAAAACGGTGATGGCCGTCGGCTTCCCAGAGTCGAAGACCTCGAAATCGTCGCGAGTGAGGTCTGTGACCAACCGTCCATTGCGGTCCTGCACGGTGGCGTAGATCGGCACGGTCTGTGTTCCGGCGCGGAATGTCGGGGCCTGTTGGGCAGCCACCACGAGTGGCGCCGCTGCGGCGAGCGTGACGAACACGCGGAGGGCGGCTCGCACGTGGAAGTTCCTCAATCGTGGCGCCTCAGTCGTGGCGCAATGACACGAGCGGGTCCACGCGCGAGGCGCGGCGCGCGGGCCACGCGGCCGCGAGTGCGGCCACCACCAGCGGCAGCACGGCCATCAACGCAAACGTGACGGGGTCCGTAGCGTCGATGTTGAACAACATGTGGCGCACCGTGCCGGTCAGCCACCACGCGGCCAGCAGGCCTACACCCACGCCAATGGCGGTGATCGTCAGTGCCTGCCGCAGCACGAGCGTGACGAGTGTTGAAGGTGTGGCGCCCAGTGCCAGTCGGATGCCCAGTTCACGCGTGCCTTGCGCAACGAGGTACGCCATGACGCCGCCGATCCCGATGCTCGCCAGCACCACAGCCACACCGGCGAACAGCGCGAGCAGCACCATCGCGAACCGGCGCCGCGCCAACGAACTCTCCATCCGCTGCTCCATCGTCTGCATCCGGTACACGGGCACGGCAGGGTCGAGCGCACGAACCACGTGCGTGGCTGATGTCATCAGCGCGCGAGTGTCAACGTCGGTGTGCGCCACCACGAAGAGTGAACGCGCGCCGGTCTGCGTCAGCGGTCGATACAGCGCGATGCGCGAGTCCGCATCAAGGGCGTACTGTTTCACCGCGCCGACGACGCCGACGATGGTTTCCCAGGGGGAAGGTGAGGCGGCATCGCCGAACTTGAGGCGTGTGCCGATGGGGTCGGTGTTGGGGAAGAGATCGTGGGCCAGGCGAGCGTCGATGATGACCGCGCGTGGCTGATCGGGCGTGTCTTCTGGCGTGAAGAGACGTCCGCGCACAAGGGGAATCTTCATCGCTTCGAAGTAGCGCCCGGCCACCGTGCGCATGTCGGCGTTGATGAAGACTTCGCCCGACGGAGGCACGCGGCCTTCAATGGTGATCGGGCCCCATGCAAAGAAGTTGCTCATCGGCAGAGCCGTCACGCCGCCCGACGCTGTGACGCCGGGGATGGTATCGAGTTGTTCCCACAACCGGCGATAGGCTTCGCGAATCGCTTCGGCGTTGGGATAACGCGGTCCTGTGAGGGTGAGCTCGAGTGTGAGGACACCGTCGGCCGAAAACCCGGGCGAGACCTGTTGCAGCCGGGCGTAGCTGCGCACCAGGAGTCCGGCACCGATGAGCACAAGCACGGCGAGCGCGACTTCGCCAATGACGAGCAATCGTCGCAGGTGATGGCCTCGTCCCCACAATGTGTGCGCGCCCGAGCCTCGCACACCGTCGCGCAACACGCCCTGCACGTCGAGTCGCTGCAGTCCGAGCACTGGGGCAAGGCCGAAGAGCAGTCCCGCGGCCATCGAGACGACGAGCGTGAAGAGCAGGACCGTGCCATTGATCCCGATGTCGCCCAGTCGCGGCACATTCTGCGGCTGCAGTTCCTGGATCCAGCGGATGCCCAGTTCTGCCAGCACGATGCCGAGCACTCCTCCCGCGATGGAGAGCAGCAGGCCTTCGGTCACCAATTGCCGCGCAATCTGCGCGCGGGTGGCTCCGAGCGCCGTGCGCACGGCCATCTCCTTGCGGCGGTCCAGCGCCCGCGACAACAGCAGGTTGGCGACGTTGGCGCAGGCAATGAGCAACACGCAGCCGACGGCACCCGCGAGCAGCCACAGCGTGGAACGCGCATCACCCACCACCTGCTCGTCGAGCGGCACCACGCTGAACGTCAACCCGCCGTTGGGCGGATACACGTCCGGGTACGTCTCGCGAAGGCTGGCCGTGATGGTGTCCATCTCGACCTGGGCCGCCTGGGCGGTCACGCCTGGCGCCAGCGTGCCCATGATGTTGAAGTCCTCCCGCGTGCGGATGGACGCCGCGTCGGCGGCCATGGGCAGCGGCAGGTAGATGTCGCCATCGGCCACCACGCCGAGCGTGGGCAGCACTTCGCGCGGCAGCGAAAACCCGCGCTCAAGCACACCAGCCACCGTCACCGGTTGGCCATTGATCAGGATCGTGCGTCCAACCACCGCCGGGTCTGCGCCATACCGGCGGCTCCACAAGCCGTGACTCAACACCGCGGTCGGCGGTTGCCCGGGCGCGTCGTGCTGCGGGCCGAACACCTGACCGTGGAGCGCGCCGGCGCCCAACATGGGCAACAGGTTCGACGAGACACGGATGGTGCCCACGCGCTCGGGCTCGCTGTCACCCGTCAGGTTCGCGTTGGCCCCGATGGCGATGGCCAACTGTTCGAAACCGCGATGCCGGGTCTTGATGTCGAAGTACTGGGCGGTCGAAAACCAGTCTTCCGCGATGTTGAGGCCGGGCGATCGGTTCCAGAGAATGACCAGCCGCTCGGCGTTGGCGTACGGCAGGGGCTTGAGCAGCAGTGCATGGACGACGCTGAAGATGGCGGTATTGGCGCCGATGCCCAGCGCCAGGGAGAGCACGGCGACACCGGCGACGGCCCGGGACGACCCGAACGACCTGAGGGCAGCTTTGAGCAGCGACATGGTCGATTGAGGCGAAATCGTAGCACCTCCGGCGGCCCGCCCAAGCGCCGAACTCCGGCGTCCAATGTCTTCGGGTGGCTGTCGCGGCTTGACTTCCGGGGGAGCGGTTGACAGCATTCATAGGGAAACTCTTGTGACACGTGTGTTTTGTTCGACCTCATTTGTGGTGGTGGCAGGGATGCTGGCCGGCCTGTCTTCCGCCGGTTGCTCACCGTTGGGCCCGTCATCCACCAACACCGATTTGCCCAATGCGGCGATTTCGGTTGAGAACTTCAGCGGCACGCTGAAGGTGCAGGGCGTGGCGTTTTACTCATTTACGGTCGTGGATGGCGGCACCACGTACCTGAGCCTGCTGAGCCTCAAAGAGGCCGGTGTGGACTCGGACGTGCTCGTGACCATCGGCCTTGGCGTGCCCCGCGGCACGGCCTGCGCGGCGACGAACGTGCTCTCTGTGAAGGCAACGGGCAGCCTTCAGCTGACCGGCACCACAAATCCAGGCGTCCACTGCGCCGTCATTTTCGACCCCGGCAACCTGACCAAGGACGCCACGTTCTCGCTCAACATCGCGCGTCCAAAATGAAGATGTTCCAAGTGTTTCGCGTGGGGGCAGCCCTTGTTGCCTTGTCGGTGACCGCCTCGGCGTGCAGCAGTACCACGGCGCCGTCGGAAGCCGACAGTACGATTACACCCCTCGAATTTGTGACCTTGACGTTCGCCGGCACGCTTGAGGCGAAGGGCAGCGGGTTCTACTCATTTGCGGTGCGCCAGGCCGGCCCCGTGGGCCTGACACTCGCCGCGGTCCAGACACCCGGGGGCGCCGCGCTCTCGATCCCGCTTGGGATCGGCATTGGCGTGCCCAGCGGCACCGGTTGCGCCCGCACCACGTCGCAGAGCACCGTGCCGGGCCTGGCCGCCCAGATGACCGTGACCCTGAATCCGGGAACGTATTGCGCCGCCGTGTTCGACACCGGAAACCTGACGGCTGCCGTAAACTTCGCCATGCGGATCAGGCACCCCTGACCGCCCGTGAGAGTGAGACCATACACCGCCATGAGAGCTGCATCTTTCCTCAAGACCACCCTGGCCGCCGTTGTCCTGGCTTCGTCGCTGACCGTGGCCGGCTGCGATGAAGACACGCCGACCACCCCAACGCCCGACCCGACGACCGCCACCGTGACGTTCGCCAGTAACCTCGCGCCGACCGGGTCGTCCACGCGCTCGTTCGATGTCACGCGCGCCGGGAACGTAAGCGTGACGCTGACGGGCGTCGGTGGCTCCGCCACTCTGAAACTCGGCCTTGGCGTCGGCATCCCCCTGGCTGACGGGTCCGGGTGTGTGCTGAGCCGATCGGTTGAAGCCGTCGCTGGCACCACCGCGCAGCTCGAACTCGCCGTGGACATCGGTAAATACTGCGTCCAGATCTACGATCCCGGCACGCTGACCGGCGTCGTGGCTTTCTCGATCAACCTGATTTACCCCATCTAGCGTCCCCCTCTTGAACGTAGCTCGGCCTGGGGTTCAAGGCCGAGGCCTGCAAGGCGCGCCGCCTCCAACTTCCGGCTGCAAAAGACCGTTCCACGTGAGAGACTGCGCCCGGGAGAAGACGCATGAAACTCAGATACGTGTTGCCGATTGCCGTCACCTTTGCCGTGATCGCGCAATGGTCGTTTATGGCCGCGGCGCCCCGTATGGCCGCGGCGCCCCGTATGGCCGCGGCGCAGGGCCAGGACGTGCAGGCGGCCTACGAACGGTCTGCCAGCTTTGGCCGACGGACCGACGGGTTGGTCGTCAACGTCCTCCAGACTCCAGTGTTCATCGAAGGCGGCGCGAAGCTGTGGTACCGCAAGTCGGTGACCGGCGGCAACGAGTTCGTGCTGGTGGACGGGGCGGCGAAGTCAAAGGCCCCCGCGTTTGATCACACCCGGCTGGCCGCCGCGCTCAGCGCCGCAGCCAACGCGAAGTACACAGCCGTGACCTTGCCGTTCACCACGTTCACATTTGCCGACGGCATGCAGGCGATTGCGTTCTCGATCGGCGGCGGCGCGGGTCGTGCGGGCGGCGGTGGAGGTGGCCGACAGGGTGGCGGCGCTGCCGCGCCCCCCGTGCCCGCCTGGCGTTGCACGCTGACCGACTATACCTGCACGCGCACGGCTGCCGCCCAGGCCGCGCAGGGGGCGCAGGGGGCGGGTGTAGGCGGTGGTGGCGGTCGCGCGGGCGGTGCTGCTGGCACGCAGGCTGAGGCTGTGCGCAATTCCCCCGACGGCAAGTGGCAGGCGTTGATTCAGAACTACAACATCTTTGTTCGGCCCATGCCCGCGCCCGGCGATCAGGGTCAAGGTCAGGGTCAGGCGGGCAACCCGGCACAGGCCGGATTCATGCTCAGCACCGACGGCTCCGAGGGCAACGCCTACATGTTCAATTCAGTGCGCTGGTCGCCAGACAGTCGGAAGCTCGCCGCCTTTCGCCGCAGACCAGGTTACGAACGGCTGGTGCACTACGTCGAGTCGTCGCCTGCCGATCAGGTGCAGCCAAAACACTCGACGAACTTCTACCGCAAGCCAGGCGACGTGGTGGACTTTGATCACCCCGTGATGTTCAACGTCGAGACCCGGCAGCAGATGCCCGGCGACCTCCAGTTCTTCCCCAATCCGTACGCGAATTCACGCCTTGAGTGGCGCGCCGACAGCCGTGCGGTGACGTTTGAGTACAACCAGCGCGGCCACCAGATCTACCGCGTGGTCGAAATCGACGCGACCACAGGCCGCGCGCGCACGCTCATCGAAGAGGCGCCAAAGACCTTTGTCGAGTACTCGGGCAAACGGTTCCGCGAGGACGTGGGCGACGGCAAGGAGATCGTCTGGGCCTCGGAACGTGATGGCTGGAACCATCTCTACCTCTACGACGGCGTGACCGGCCAGGTGAAGAACCAGATCACCAGGGGCGAGTGGGTGGTTCGTGGCGTCACCACCGTGGACGCAACGACGCGCCAGATCTGGTTTACGGCCAGCGGCATGTACGCCGGCAAGGACCCCTATTTCATTCACCACTACCGCGTGAACTTCGACGGCACGGGCCTGACGCCGCTGACTGACGCCGACGGCAACCACACAGTGACGTTCTCGGCCGACAAGCAGTTCTACGTGGACTCGTGGCAGCGGGTGGATTTGCCGCAGCAGTCGGTGCTCAAGCGCACGAGCGATCAGTCTGTGGTGATGGAACTGGAAAAGGGCGACGCGTCCGCTCTGCTCGCCACCGGCTGGCGGTATCCGGAGGTGTTCACCGCGAAGGCCCGCGATGGCGTGACCGACATCTGGGGCATCATCATCCGGCCGACGAACTTTGATCCGTCGCGCAAATACCCCGTGATCGAGAACATCTACGCGGGGCCCCAGGGGTCGTTCGTGCCGAAGACCTTCAGCGCGCAGGCGGGCATGAACGCCATTGCCGAACTTGGATTCATCGTGATCCAGGTGGACGGCATGGGCACCTCGAATCGGTCCAAGGCCTTCCACGACGTGGCGTGGCGGAATCTCGGTGACGCCGGGTTCCCAGACCGCATCCTCTGGCACAAGGCCGTGGCTGCGAAGTATCCGGCCAACTACGACCTGACGCGTGTCGGCATCTATGGCACGTCTGCCGGTGGGCAGAACGCCGCTGGCGCCGTGCTGTTCCATCCCGAGTTCTACCACGTGGCATATTCGAACTCGGGCTGTCACGACAACCGCATGGACAAGATCTGGTGGAACGAGCAGTGGATGGGCTGGCCCATCGCTTCGCACTACGGCGCGGCGTCCAACGTCGACAATGCGCACAATCTGAAGGGCCGCCTGATGCTGCTGGTGCCCGAGATGGACACGAACGTGGACCCGGCCTCGACGATGCAGGTGGCAGATGCGTTGATACGGGCAAATAAGACGTTCGAGTTGGTGGTGGTGCCGGGCGCCAATCACGGGGCCGGCGGCGCGTTCAGTACGCGCAAGCGCAACGACTGGTTCGTGAAGCACCTGCTCGGCATCGATCCGCCGAACTGGAACATCACGGATCTGCCCGCGCCCGGTAACGGCGACGCGCCCCTGGGTGAGGAAGACGAGATCGACTACTTCGAGCTCGAGCGCGCGCCGTTTTTCCCGGATCGAGGCGGGGCAGGCATTTCGTAGCGCACCCAGCGCGTCCTACGGGCGATCGGCGCTGAAGCTTCGCAGCGCCTCTTCTTCGTCGTGAAAGATCTCGAAGATCGTCTCGAGCTTGGTGATGTGCATCAGCCGGCCGATACGCGGCGTCAACTGCAGCAGGCGCATGGTACCGCCCTGTCGCTTGACCGTCATGAACTTGCCGGCGAGCATGCCGATGCCGGCGCTGTCCATGCGGGTCACATCGTTCATGTCAATCAGCAGCTGCACCCGGCCTTCGGCGACCAGGCGGTTGACATGATCTCGCAGCATGACGTCACCTTCATCGAGTTCGAGCCGGCCCTTGAGCCGGAGGATCGTCACAGCAGCGACGCGTTGCTCCACGATTGTCATGGACGCTTCCACGATCCACCTCCCGTCAATCGAGATACTTGATGAGAATTACTTCATTCCGCGCTTCGTTGTAAATCAACTCGTCCACGAGTGACCGGGTCATGGCCAGGCCGAACCCGCCAGGCCGGATGCCCTTTTCCTCGCGCTCGGCGAAATGTTTCAGCGGATCGCCGTCGGGGTTTGAGATGGCCGCGTGCTTCAGGCGGTCGATGTCAAAGCCCTTGCCCGGATCCGAGATGCGATACAGGAGCATCCGCCTGGCGCGGACGCATGAAATCCTGACGGTCTTGGTGGTATCGAGTTTGCCGCCCCATTCAATCGCGTTGGTCAGCAACTCACGGAAGGCCTGGGCCACGGATTCCCGGATGGGCTCGGGCAGGTCGGCTTCCAGATGCATGACGAACGACTGGATGCGATCGGCCATCTCGAGCGAACAGGGTGCGATGACTTCCAGCCACTCCGGCTTGGCCGACACCACTTCGATCGAGAGCGCCGCATGCGGCGCCGTAGCCATGGCGCCGGCGATGATCGACACCACCTCGTTGGGCGCGAAGGGCTTGCGCAGGTATCGATAGGCCTGCCGCCGCACCGCTTCGAGCAGGGTGGCCGACGTGTCGTCGGCTGTCATCACGATCACGAGGGGCGGGCTGGGCAGGGCGCGGGCATGGGCCAGCACTTCCAGGCCACTCATACCGGGCAGACCAAGATCGAGCAGGACGATATCGAAACCGCCGCGTTCGAGCCGGACCACCGCTTCAGGCCCATCGGCGGCCGACTCCAGCGTATGGCCGGCCTCGGTGAGCAGCGTGGACAACACGTGGCGCAGCCCACGGTCGTCGTCGACCAGCAGAATGCGTCGGCCGGTGGCAGGGGCAGTGACGGCCATGGTGTAGTTTAATGCTGACTTGCAACAACGCGCGAGGTGAGTGATGGACCGCGATCCGGCAGGCGCACAGCAACAGGTGCTCTACGCGACCGCGCGAGCCCTGGCTGAATCCGAGACCCTTGAGGAGGCGGCGCCTCGCATGCTCAGGGCGATTTGTGATGCCCTGGGCTGGCAGTACGGCGCGATCTGGGAAGTTGACCGCGCCGGGAACGTCTTGCGGTGCGTGGCGATCTGGCATCAGCCAGCCGCGCAGTGTCAGGCGTTTGCCGACGCCACGATGCAGGCCCGCTTTGCGCCCGGGGTCGGCTTGCCTGGCCGCGTCTGGTCTGGGCGCGAGCCCGCCTGGATTCCAGACGTGGCGCGAGACGCCAACTTCCCGCGCGCGCCATTTGCCGAACGCGCGGGCCTGCACGCCGCCTTTGCGTTGCCCATCCTCCAGGGGACGACTGTGCTGGGCGTGATGGAGTTCTTCAGCCGCGACATCGTCCAGCCCACGCCGAACCTGCTGGCGATGATGACCACTGTGTGCACCCAGATTGCGCTCTACGTGCAGCGGAAATGGGCGGGGGAGGAACTGGATCGTTTCTTCCGGCTGTCGCTGGATCTCTTTTGCGTGGCGACCTTCGATGGCTTTTTCGTGAGGCTCAACCCCGCGTGGCAGACCGTGCTCGGCTATTCCGAGAGTGAACTGCGCGTATCTCCGTTCATGGACTTTGTGCACCCGGATGACTGGGCGTCCACCACCACGGCGATGTCGGGCCTGCTGACCGGCACGCAGGTGATTGGGTTCGAAAACCGGTACCGCGCGAAAGACGGTTCGTACAAATGGCTGCAGTGGACAGCCGCACCATTCCAGACGCAGGGGCTGATTTACGCAGTGGCGCGCGACGTGACCGACCGGAAGACGGCCGAAGAACGGATGGCGCAGTTGGTGAAGGATCTGAAGGTGGCGCGGGCCAGGGCTGAACAGGCCACGGTGGCCAAGGGCGAGTTTCTGGCGAACATGAGCCATGAGATCCGCACACCGATGAATGCCATCATCGGCATGACCGACCTGACCCTGCAATCGAAACTCACCCCCGAGCAGCGCGGGTTCCTGCGCACCACCCGGGAGTCTGCCGAGGCTCTGCTCACGATCATCAACGACATCCTCGACGTGTCGAAGATTGAAGCACGCCGCATGACCCTGGACCAGTCGCCGTTCCGATTCCGCGACACCGTCGAGGACGGCGTCCGGCTTCTGGCGCCGCGCGCGGGCGAGAAGGGCCTGGAGCTGGCGTGTCGCATTGCACCCGAGGTGCCGGATGCCGTGATTGGTGACGCCGGGCGTCTTCGCCAGATCATTCTCAACCTGGTGGGCAACGCCATCAAGTTCACCGACGAGGGCGAGGTGGTGGTGGAGGTCACCGTTGAGCATCAGACGGAAGACCACGTGCGGCTGCGTGTCACCGTGCGGGATACGGGCATCGGCATCGCGCACGACAAACAGTGGGAGATCTTCGGCGCGTTCGTGCAGGCCGATGCGTCCACTACGCGCCGGTACGGTGGAACGGGGCTGGGGTTGACGATTTCAGCCCAGCTCGTCGAGCTGATGGAGGGCCGTCTGTGGCTCGACAGCGAGCCGGGCAAAGGCACCCGGTTTCACTTCATCGCGCAGTTCGGATTGCATCGCGGGGCCACGGAAGACATGGCGTTGCCGGCGGGCACACTTCGCGACATTCGCACCCTGATCGTTGACGACAACGCCACGAATCGGCTCATCCTCACAGAAATTCTTGCGGGGTGGCAGATGCCGGTGTCTGCGGCGGAAGGCGCGGCCAGTGCGCTGGACGCGTTGCGCAGCGCTGCCGATGATGGGCATCCGTTTCACCTGGTGATCACCGACGGCCTGATGCCCGGCGTGGACGGCTTCAAGCTCGCGCAGCAGATTGGCCGCGACGCGCGGCTCGGTGGCATGAAGGTGATCCTGCTGACATCAGCCGGCGCACAGGCCTCCCGGGGAGCGGCGGGCGCCGCGTTTGTCGCGCGGCTTTCGAAGCCTGTTAAACATTCCGATCTGCTCGACGCCATCGTCACCGCGTTTTCCGCGCCGCTGCCGAAGCGGCGGCGGCGATCGGACCTGCCGCCAGGGCAGAAGGCATTGCGGCCGTTGCGTGTGCTGGTGGCTGAGGATAACGTTACCAATCAGAAACTCATCACTGCGCTGCTCAAGCAGCGGGGTCACCGTGTGTCGATGGTGGCCGATGGAGCACTCGCGGTGTCGCGTGCCAGGAAACAGCGGTTCGACATCATTCTCATGGACGTCCAGATGCCCGGGATGAGCGGGCTCGAGGCCACCGCGGCGGTGCGGGAGCACGAAAGGACCACCGGCCGCCGCACGCCGATTGTGGCGCTTACGGCCAGTGCCATGACTGGCGACCGGGAGGCGTGCCTGGCCGCAGGCATGGACGCGTACGTCGCAAAACCCCTGCGGCCCGATGATCTGTTCTCCGCGATCGATGCCCTGTGTGCACCCACAGACGGAGCCAAGGCCCCACCACCCGCGCCCGCACCGGAGGCGGACGTGGTTCCCATGGTCAACCTCAAGACGCTTTTGGCCGGTTTCGGCGGCAACCGGCGTCTGGTGCAGGAGGTGGTGGACGTGTTTCTGGAGGACGCGCCGGCGATGCTGACCCGGCTCCGTGATGCGGCACGCGCCAACGATGGCGCCGCCATCGCCGCCGCCGCGCACGCCATCAAAGGGTCGGCCGGGCTTTTCGCCCAAGGGGCCGCCTACGACAGCGCCCGTCGCGTGGAGCAACTCGCGCGCTCAGGTGAGCTGGCAAAGGCGGAAGCCGCCTGCGCGGACGTCGAAGCCGACGTGTCGCAGCTCATGGCCGAGCTGCGCCACCTGCTTTAGAACTGGACTTACACGAGGCGTGAAGGATTGAAGGATCCGCCGCGGACAGTGCGTTTTCAGCGTGACGCGATCACCTTGATCTGCCGGTCGTCGAGGATCTCGAGCACCTGCAGCACGCCGCCGTAGTAGCGCGAGATGCCGACGTCGATCGGCCACACCTGCTCCTGGCATCGCGGCACGATCGTCGGGCGTACCGTGTGCGCCACCACCATGCGCCTGGCGCCGAGGATGGACAGCGATTCCTTCAGCATCGCGCACCCCTGTTCTTCAGGAGCGGCCACAAAGTGCCGGCTCCACATCACCCCATCATCTGCGCTCCCATCGTCGAGTCCTTGGGTGGCGAGGGGTTCCTCGGTGCGGCCCGAGAGCCAGGCGCGGACGTCATCGTTGATCGCCGCGATGCCGTAGCGGGCCCACAGGGGCGTGACGCCGCCGTGCGCGAATATGGTGTCTCCCACACGCAGGACCGCAGGGAAAGCCGCCAACTGCATGGCGTACGGGCCGCCCGGCATGAAGGCCGCGCTTCGTGCACGTTCGTTGGCCGGGACGCGCGCCAGCCGCGGGTGGCGCAGGTTCAGGCCAGGGATGCTGTCAAAAGCCGCGAATGCGTCCGGGTTCACCCAGCGATGGTCTGGCCGGGCGGCGAACACTTCGTGATTGCCGATGAGCACATGCACCACGCCGCCTGCAGCTTTGGCTTTGGCGCGCACGTCGAGGACAAAGTCGAGCACCGCGAGGTCGTCACTGCCGCGCCCGATCACGTCGCCCATCTGGACGACGGTGAGGTCACCACCGATCCAGGCGCCGCGGGCATCGGTGGCGCCGGCGAGCTGGAAGGCCTTTCGGGCCGCGTCGATGTCGGCGTGGAGATCGCCGATGGCGACGAGCCTTCGCGGCGACGCTGCCATCGCACTGGTATCCACACGCCAAAGCGCGCCGAGCGCGACGCTGACGGCATACGCGATGACCAGCCATCCAGGGCGTCGCCGAAGGTGGAGCATGCGGTGGAGGGTGATAGGAGAATTATTGATCAGTCCGCCTTCGCCAAGCGCTCTGTTGGCTCGCCAGCCGTAGCTGCGAGCGCAGCGAGCGTTCAGCGAAGGCTGGCGGAGAGAGAGGGATTCGAACCCTCGGTAGAGTTTCCCCTACACACGCTTTCCAAGCGTGCTCCTTCAACCACTCGGACATCTCTCCGTTCGACTCGCCGGCTCGCTCGCAGCAAGCCGTCAAGTGGACTCAACAGTTTAGCGTACCCGCTATCGCGGATCCCGGCACCTCAGGTCCGCGTCTGCTAAACTCACCAGACCCGCACGCGCCGGACCGCGGTCCGGAACCTGTGCAAGTTCAGCCGACGAACCGCGTCAGGGCCGGAAGGCAGCAGCGCTCAGTCGAACCTGTGCTGTGCCGCAGGCCCTCCGGGCCGCGGTCGGGCGCCTGCGGCAGCACCTTCAAATGTCCCACATCGCCCTCGCTAGAAAATGGCGCCCTCAGAAATTCGAGGATGTAATCGGCCAACGCGGCGTGGTCGAAACGCTGCGTAACGCCATCGCGTCCGGCCGTCTCGCCCAGTCGTTCATCTTTGCCGGCCCTCGCGGCGTGGGGAAGACCACCACGGCGCGCATCCTGGCGCGCGCGCTCAACTGCGTGAATGGGCCCACCGCCGATCCGTGCGGCGAGTGTGATTCCTGTCGCGAAATCGCCGAAGGCCGCGACGTGGACGTGCTCGAGATCGACGGCGCCACCTATACCGGCGTCGACGCCGTGCGCGAGGTCATCGTCGAGCCGTTGTCCATCGCGCCGATGCGCAACCGGTACAAGATCTTCATCATCGACGAAGTGCATCGCCTGTCAAAGAACGCGTTCGACGCGCTGCTCAAGTCCGTGGAAGAGCCGCCGCCCTATGTGAAGTTCATGATGGCCACCACCGAGCTCGATTCGGTGCCACTCACCATCCAATCTCGCTCGCAGGTATTTGAACTGAAGGCCCTGCCGTTCAGCTCGATTCGCGAGCAGCTGCGCGGTGTGACCGCGCGCGAAGGCGTCAACATCGACGACGGGGCGCTGGCGCTGGTGGCGCGCGCGGCTGAAGGCAGCATGCGAGACGCGCTCAGCGCGCTCGATCAGGTGCTGGCGTTCACGAGCCAGGATGTCACGACCGTCGACGTCAGCACCGTGCTGGGCCTTGTCGGCCGCGACGTGCAGTTCGACGTGGCCGAGGCCGTGGCGCGCGAAGACGCGAGCGTGGTCTTTACTTTGGCCGGCAGCATTGTCGAGTCGGGTTTCGATTTGCGGACCGTGTGCCGCGAACTGGCGCGCTTGATGCGAGACCTGATGGTCATTCGCATCGACCCCTCGCGACTGACCGACCCCGAGATCGCGTCCGAAGGCGAGCGCCCGCGCCTGCAGGCGCTGGCGGAACACTATTCGCACGAAGACCTGATGCGCGCGTTTGACCTGCTCTCAATGGCCGAGCGCGACATCCGCATGTCCTCGCAGCCGCGCCACACATTCGAGATGGCGCTCCTCAAGTGGATTCACT
Organism: Vicinamibacterales bacterium; assembly: GCA_046594875.1. Classification (GTDB taxonomy): domain Bacteria; phylum Acidobacteriota; class Vicinamibacteria; order Vicinamibacterales; family SCN-69-37; genus SYFT01. The sequence goes on along the minus strand of JBKJQX010000084.1, from coordinate 4,258 downwards.
TGCGGAAACTGACGCCGATCGAGGAGTTGATTTCCGGCGGCGGAGCGCGAAGCGCGACGTCCAGTTCCCCAGCTCCCCAGCTCCCCAGTTCCCCACGTCCCAAGTCACTTCCGTCAGTTTCCGCCTCCGCTCCTTCCGCCTTCGCTCCTACGGAGCTACGGCGGGACAAGGCGGAGCTACGGCGGGACAAGCCGCCAGTTCCGCCAGTTCCGCCAGTTCCGCCAGTTCCGTCAGTTCCTCATTCGCTGAAGGCCTCTCTCCTGACGTCCATCCGCGAGTCGAACAAGTCGTTTTTCGGCATGGTGATTGCCCAGGCGCAGGCGGTGGAGCTCGATGGCGACCGGATCATCTTCACGTTTGCGCCGGCGCACAAGAACCTGCGGCCGCAACTCGAGGGAAAGAAGGCGTGGATTGAGAGCCTTGCGCACAGTCTCACCGGGCGCAAGATGATGGTGATGATCAAGGAGAGCGAAGCGGCGCCGGCGGTGCCGCCAAGGGTCGCGGCTCCATCGGCATCGGAGCAGAACCGCCAGGCGGACTTGCGGGCGCGCGCCAGGGCCGAGCCTGCGGTGCAGAACGTGCTCGACGTGTTCGGTGGCGAAATCGAGGACGTGGAGGAGACCGAGTGAACATCAACGAAATGATGAAGCAGGCGCAGCAGATGCAGGAGCGCCTGCAGAAGCAGATGGTCGAAATGCGCATGGACGGCGCGGCGGGCGGGGGCATGGTGGTGGTCACCGTCAATGGCAACAAGCAGTTGCTCTCGATTCGTCTCGACCCCGATGTGGTGTCAAGAGACGATGTGGAGATGCTGCAGGATTTGATTGTGGCGGCCATGAATGACGCGCATCGCAAAGTGGACGAAGGGCTGGCCAGCCAGATGCAGGCCCTCACCGGCGGCATGCGCTTGCCGGGTCTCAGTTGATGCACATCGATCCACTGTCTGAACTCGTCGTGGCCCTGCAGCGGCTGCCGGGCATCGGTGCCAAGAGCGCCCAGCGCCTGGCGTATCACCTGCTCAAGACCACGCGCGAAGATGTGGACGCGTTGTGCGCCGCCATGCTCTCTGTGAAAAATCGGGTCACGTACTGTTCTACCTGCAGCAACATCACGGACGTGGACCCGTGTTTCTACTGCACTGACCCCGCTCGGGAATCCCGCACCATGTGCGTCGTCGAGCAGCCCGAGAACGTGTGGGCGGTGGAACGCACGCGCGGATTTCGCGGTGTGTATCACGTGTTGATGGGCGCGATTTCGCCGCTCCAGGGCATCGGTCCGGATGATCTGAAGATCAAGGGACTGTTGCACCGGGTGGCCGACGGCCGCGTGGAAGAAGTGATCCTGGCCACCAACCCGACGGTGGAGGGCGAGGCCACGGCGCTCTATCTCGCGAAGCTGCTCAAGCCGCTGGGCATCAAGGTCAGCCGCATTGCGATGGGCGTGCCGGTGGGATCGGACCTCGACTACACCGATGAGTTCACGATGTCGAAAGCCATGGAAGGGCGACGGGAGATGTAACTCGGTTCGAGGTTCGAGGTTCGAGGTTCGAGGTTCGAGGTTCGAGTACGTAGGGCGTCCCTTCAGGGGCGCCGCATTGCCCATTCACCCCGCCAACATCTTGTCGACCGTCTCGACGATCACCCCGGACCGCATCGGCTTCTGCATGAATGTGGACGGAGGCGGCGGGGCGAGGTCGGGACTGGGCAGGTAGCCCGACATCAGGATGACGGGCAGGCCGGGGCGGAGTTTCCGCAGCTCAGCGGTCAGGTCCCGGCCGTTCATGTTGGGCAGGACGAAATCCACAATCAGGAGATCGAAGTGTTCGGTGACGGCCAGCGCCGCTGACGCATCGCCGCACGTGATCACGTGATGTCCCTGACGTTCAAGGATTCGCGAGATCAACTGTTGAATCGGCCCCTCGTCGTCTACCACCAGGATTGCGGCCATGGCACTAGAGGATACGCCGAATTGCCCGGCGTCCGAGCAGCGCAAGACCGATCCCCGCCCAGAACAGCATTCGTGCCTTGCGGACCAGCGCCAGCGTGAGTCCGGACGCGGAACCCAGCCCCAGCATCTCGGTGAATCCCGAGGTGGTGAATTCGTCCACGCCGACGCGCAGCGGCACCGCGCGAAAGACCACGTTGATGAGGCGATTGACCGTGTCGAGCAGAAACGCGTTCAGCAGCGTGCCGGAGCCCTGCAGGAGTGTGAGGGTGAGCCAGGCCTCGGTGATGCTGGCCGCGTGAAAGGCGACCTCGCAGGTGAGGACCGCGGCAAGTCGTCCGGGGCTGACCGAGAGCGCCTCGTAGGTTTGCGTCTCGAGGACCTGCAGCCGGTCCAGCGCATGAGTGAGCCGGCCGCGCAGGGCTTTGCGCACCCAGATGGTGACTGCGGGCCGCTGGTGGGCGAGCCACACGGCCAACGCCAGTACGCCGCCCATGACAGCCAGTGACAGCCACACCATGTAACGGAACGCGTCGGGCAGGACGAATGTGGCCAGCAGCGTGATGGTTCCGCCCAGGATGACGGCGGCAACGGACACGCTGTAGAAGAAGTTTTCGGCGGTCAATGCCGCGAACGCTTCGGCCGCGGGCGCGTGTCGAGTGACGTAGAACGCCTTCGCCGGCTCGGAAACCAGCAGTGAGAGAAATGAGAGATTGCCCAGGGCGTCGCCGCTGATCGTGGCGGCCGTCGCGCTGCGCAACGGTACCGCCCGGTTCATCAATGTGACCCAGGCCAGCGAGCGCGCCGTGAAACGGAAGAGCGACAGCAGGAGGATGGCGAAGAATCCCTGCCAGCCGACGGCCCGGAAGCCATCGCCGATGTGTGCCAGACCCACGAGGCTGACTTGCCAGACGAGCAGCGCCAGTCCGGCCGCGGCCAGCAGTACTCCGGTCAGCGTCGGGCGGCGCGAGGACAACGGGAGGAATCATCCCATAACCCTCTATAATCACGTGATGATTCCCGGAGCGTATGCCGTGCCTGCAGCCGTGATCCTCGTGATTAGCGGCGTGGTGGCGTGTTTCGGCGGCTATCGATTGTTCCGGATCGTGCTGGGCGTGTACGGGTTCATTCTCGGCGCCATGATTACGACCTCGGTGATGGGCACCTCCAGCACGTTCGCGCTGGTGCTGGCGGCCGCGGTGGGCGGGCTCATCGGCGCGGGGTTGATGATTGCGGCGTACTTCGTTGGCGTCGGATTGATTGGCGCCGCGCTCGCGTCGCTTGTGGTGCACATGGTGTGGCGCGTGGTGGGCGGCGAGCCGCCAACGCTGTTGCTCGTGATCATGGCCGTGCTGGGCGCGCTGGGCGCATTGTCGGTGGCCCGTTACGTGGCGGTGATTGGCACGGCGCTGGCCGGGTCATGGACGCTGATTGTGGGCGCACTCGCGTTGTCGGGCCGGAAATTCAACAGCTTGCCGGTCACGGCCGACAATGTGTGGGTGGTCTATGGCGCCGGTCCGCTTCCCGGAAACCGGTGGGTAATTGGCAGTTGGGTGGCACTGGCGCTCGTGGGCGCCGTCGTGCAGATGACCACCACGTCCCGGACGGGTAAAGCAAAGAAGTCCACCGCCCCGCGCCGGTAGGGTATCGTTGAGATTACATAGGGAGAGTGCATGGAGTTTTCACGTCACGTCACGATCAATTGGACGGGTTCGGTCATGGAAGGATCCGGCATGGTGGCCGCCGGGTCGGGCGCATTTTCGCTGCCCGTCACGTTCCCACGCCGCATCGGCGAGCCGGAGGGAATGACCAGCCCTGAAGAGTTGATGGCGGCCGCGCATGCTGCGTGTTTCGCAATGGCGCTCAACGGCGCCGTTGGCCGCAAGGGTGGTGCGATTGCGAAGACGCAGATCACCTGCAAGGTGACGGCGGACAAGGGTGAGGCCGGGATCAAGATCACGACGTCCGCGCTTCAACTCGTGGCCGAGGGCCTCACGGGCATCGATGCCGCAGCGTTTACGGAAGTGGCGAAGGAAGCCGAACAGAAGTGCCCCGTGTCGAACGCGTATCGCGGGTCGATGACGGTTACGCTCGAGACGACGGTCAAGTAACGCGGTTCGGGGTTCGAAGTTCGAGGTTCGAGGTTCGAGGTTCGAGGTCCGTAGGGCGTGGCTTTAGCCGCGCCGGCGAACTTGCTCGACCGATACGCCACGTTCTAGAATCAGAGTTTCCGTCTTGCGGGCGCGGACGCGTCCGTGGCGACACGTGTTCCTCGGTAGCTCAACGGCAGAGCATCCGGCTGTTAACCGGAGGG
>JBKJQX010000178.1:0-5085 GCA_046594875.1 Vicinamibacterales bacterium | reverse complement strand
TATGAGGAGAAGCTGTCCGGCACCCAACGCAATCGACCCGAATTGGCCCGGCTGCTCGACCAGGTGCGAGATGACGACGTGCTTATCGTCACTCGGCTGGTGGGATTGACCCGGTTTGGATACTGCTGGCGAAGTCGTCAGGCTGCGGCTGGCCTGTCCATGAGCCTGACGAAGGTCGATTGACGGGTTCGTTCGCGTGGCGTGCCTGCGAGCCAGTTGCTGATGCGGCCAAGGTTCGTGGCAGCAGCCGTGAGCACGTGCTGTAGGTGAGTTTTCGCGAGCCCGACGTAGCGCGACCGGCGGAGGTGCATGGTGCGGGTGCCGAGTGACAGCGTGCCCTCGATGCCGGCGCGGCGACGGTATTCGTCCGCGAACGGCCGTTCAGCCTCGCGCGCCCGGGCGGCTTCCAGCGCTGCATGCTCCTCGCGCCGCCGTGGCGTGAGCAGCCGGCGCGGGGCGCGGGTGCATTGCGGCTTGAGCGCGCATGCTTTGCAGTCCGTGGTGGAGAAGCGAATGCGCATCACCGTCCGCCCCTGGTTGGCGTCGGCGGTCCAGCTTTGGCTGGTGTGGCCGGCCGGGCAGGTTGCGAGCTGCTGGTCCCAATCGAGCGTGAAGTCCTGCACGGTGAACGCCCCCTCGGTCCGGGCTTGCCACTGGTTGTCCTTGGGCGTCGGCCCGATCAGGTCCACGCCATGGTCGCGCGCGCTGATCACCAACTGGTCCGCGTCCACGTAGCCGGCGTCCACCAGGTGCTTGCCCGGCAGCAGGTCCTTGGCGGCCAGCGCCCGGTGGATCGGCTGGAGCGCGTCGCGGTCAACGGTCGGCGCCGGTGTCGTCTCGACGTGGGTGATGAGGTGCGGCCTGTCCTCGTCACATGTTTCCGTCAGGTGGACCTTGTAGCCGATCCAGGTGGTGCTGCGCTTCTTGGCGTAGTGCACCTCGGGATCATAGGGCGAGGCAACCATCAGCAACGACGTCGGGAAACCCTCGACCGCGGTGCGCCAGCGCACCAGCAGCCCATCCTCCCCGGGTCCGTTCGTGCCGCGCTTCGCGCCGACTTCGGCCGGCACCAAGCAGAAGTTCTGCATCCACACCCGGCGCAGCAGCCTTACTGCTGGCACTTCGCGCAACCAGGCCGGCGCATCGGCCGCTCCAACAGCCGCGAGCAGCGCATCGCCGTCACGCCCGACCCCCTCGGCGCAGGCCCGGCGTGCCGCCTCGCCGAGCGGGATGTGGTAGTCGTCAGCGGGCTTGCCGTAGCGCTCCGCCCAGGCCGGGTCGGCCTGCCCGCGAAGCCAGTCAGGGGCAGCGACGGCCAGGGCGTTCAGCGCCGCCCGCATCGCCTCGATGGCGCAGCCCAGCCGGTTGAGGGAGCGGACGGCCCCGAGCACGTGCGTGCTGTCTGTGCGCTGCCGCCCGCGCGCCACCAGCAGTTTCTGCTCGCGGCACAGCGCCAGCAGCGTGTCGAGCAGCAGCGCCTCCGCGCCGCCCTCGACCAGCCGGCTGCGAAACTCGCTCAGCACCGACGCATCGAAGCCAGGGTCGGCCAACTCCAGCCCGAGCAGGTATTTCCAGTCGATCCGGCCCCGGGCGGCGTCCGCGGCCCGGCGGTCGGACAGGTTCTCGGCGAACTGTAGCAGCGTCACCAAGGCAAGCCGCCAGGGCGCCTCGGCCGGCTGCCCATGGCTGGGGAACAACGCCGCGAACTGCTGGTCGGTGAACACCGTGCCAAGGGTGTCGCGCAACCGCATATACGGGTTGCCCCGCAGGAACGCCGCATGGGCAACCATGGCCGTGGACGCGGGAACAGCACCGGCAAGAGAAGGGCGGAGCGACATCAAGGGCCTCCAAGACAGCGGCGCTTACGCGCCGGACAGGGAAGGCCCACCCTCCTGCCAAACCTGACAGGACTTCGCCAGCAGTATCATAGGCGGGTCAACGCCGGTTGCTATGAGTCTTTGTTTTGCGCGCGGCCGCCGGCCAACCCCGCGCGCGATACCAACCCGCGTGGATGATGGAAGGGTCATCATCCACGCGGGTTGGTATGAGATGGTCGGCGTCAGCGGCTGCCCGGTCTTGGGCTTGATGGCATGTTTCATGCGGGTCTCCGGGGTCTCCGGTTCGCATGACCGCTCTGGTGGCCAGGGAAGTGTAGCGAACTCTCTCCCTCGGCGCCGGCCTGGGCTGCCTCGCGGGCGAACTCCTCGGCAGTGCGGCTTCGCAGCCGCAACAGGCCGGCGGCCAGGATGGCGCAGACCTCGTGGAGATGCGGTGGGAGGTGAAGATCAATCGCTGGCAAATGCAACGACGTGTGGGCGTTAAGCCGATGTCGCCTTTCCGCAGAGGCGACCCGCTCATGGCTCTGCTATCGAATTTTGGCCCAGTCGTGCTGACGGATTTTGGCCCATCTCCCGTCCCTCAACCTAGGGTCTCCTCGGCTTTGCCGGGGGTCTCAGAGTGGATTGGAACGCCAGAGTGGATTTGTTCGAGCAGCTCCGTCGGGAGCATGAGTTTGGGATCGGGACTGTTGCGGGGGTTGCCGCCAAGTTCGGGGTGCATCGCCGGATGGTGCGGCAGGCGATCGCTGGGGCGTTGCCGCCTCCGCACGCCTACCCGCAACGGGTCAAGCCGAAGCTGGACGGCGTCATGGCCTTCATCGACACGGTGCTGGATGAGGACCGGCGTGCGCCACGCAAGCAGCGGCATACAGCGCGGCGCATCCACCGTCGCATTCTGAGGGAGTTTCCGGGCGCCTCGGTGGCTGAGTCGACGGTGCGCAACCACGTGCGCGAGCGCAAGCGGCAGATGGGGCTGGTGTTGCGCGAGACGTTTGTGCCGCAAAGCTACACCTGGGGCCAAGAGGCGCAGGTGGACTGGTATGAGGCCTGGGCGGATCTCGGCGACGAGCGGACCAAGCTGCAGGTGTTTGCGATGCGCTCGATGGCGAGCGGGGCAGCGTTCCACCGGGCCTATCTGCACGCGACGCAGCAGGCGTTTCTGGAAGCGCATGAACTGGCGTTCGACTACTTCGGCGGCGTGTTCCGGCTGCTGCGCTACGACAACCTGGCGAGTGCGGTGCGCAAGATCCTGCGCGGTCATCGGCGGGAGGAGACGGTGCGGTTTGTGGCGTTCCGCTCGCACTGGCGGTTTGCGGCTGAGTTCTGCACGCCGGGCGAGGGTCATGAGAAAGGTGGCGTTGAGGGCGAGGGCGGCTACTTCCGGCGCAACCATCTGGTGCCGGTGCCGGGCGTGGCCGACCTCGACACGCTGAACGCCTTGCTGCTTGTGGGCTGCCGGGAGGACGAGGCGCGTGTGCTGGATGGGCGCTCGGAGCCGGTCGGCGCGGCGATGACCGTGGAGCGCCCCCATCTGCTGCCGCGGGCGGCGGAAGGGTTCGATCTGGCCGAGGTCGTGTTCCCCCTGGTGGACAAGCGGGGGTGCGTGGCGGTCAAGACCAACCTCTACTCGGTGCCGGTCAAGGCGGGCACCCGGGTGGAGACGCGCGTGTATCCGCTGCACGTCGAGATTTGGCACGCGGGTCACCGAATTGCGCGCCATGAGCGCTGCCACAGCCGACGCCAGCAGGTGCTGGACCTCGAGCACTATCTTGATGTGCTGGGGCACAAGCCGGGCGCGATGGCCGGGTCGAAGCCGTTGCAACAATGGCGGCAGGCCGGGCGGTGGCCCGCCTGCTACGACGAACTTTGGGACCGGCTGCGATCTCGGCACGGCAAGCAGAACGGCACCCGCGCCATGGTGGCGGTGGTGGCGCTAGGCCGAGAGTTCGGCCATGACCGGCTGCGGACGGCAATCGCCACGGCGGTGTCGCTGGGCGCCTGCGACGTGGCGGCTGTGCGCTACCTGCTGACCGAGGGGGGATTGCACAAAACCCAGCCCGATCCGGTCGATGTCGGCGAACTCGCCCGTTACGACCGGCCGATGCCGACGACAGCCGACTACGACGTGCTGCTTCTCTCCAGCTTCTGCGCGGGGACGGCATGATGAGCGACCTGCAGGACCAAGCCATCCGGCAGCACTGCAAGGCGCTGCGCATGCCGACGATCGGCGGCCAGTTCGCGCGCTTGGCCGACGAGGCCACCCGGGCGGGGCAGTCCCATACCGGCTATCTCGAGGCGCTGCTGGCGGCTGAGATGGAGGAGCGCGAAAGCCGCGCCGTCACCCGGATGCTGCACGAGGCCCGGCTGCCGCGGATGAAGACGCTGGACGCGTTCGAGTTCGACCGCTCCGCCGTCTCGGCCGCCCAGCTGCGCACGCTTGCCGAGGGCGACTACGTGACCCGCGCCGAGCCAGTCCTGCTGGTTGGCGAGGCGGGCACGGGCAAAACGCATCTCGCGACCGGATTGTGCGTGGCGGCCTGCCGCCAGCGGCGCCGGGTGCGGTTTACGACGGCGACCGCGCTGATCAACGAGCTGGCCGATGCGGCGCATGCCAACCAGCTCAGCCGCGCTCTCGGCCGGTGGGAGCGGCTCGACCTGATCTGCATCGACGAGCTCGGCTACGTGCCGCTGGCCGAGACGGCGTGCGAGTTGATGTTCCAGGTGATTGCCGACCGGGCGGAGAAGGCGGCGGTGATCCTGACCACCAACTTGCCGTTCTCCGAATGGTCGCAGGTCATTCCGAACGCCCGGCTGTGCAAAGCCCTGATCGACCGGCTCACCGACCGGGCGCACATCATCACCACGGGCGCAGACTCTTACCGGTTCCGCCGTACCACGGCCCAGCGAAAGCCGGGCAAAGCATGACAGAGAGGACAGAACAGCGACGCTGACCGGCTAGGCCGAGGCCCAGCCGGTCAAACAGCGGGAGGTGGGCCAGAATTCATCAGCACTGCTGAGCCGAAATTCATTGTCATAGCCAGCTCAGGGTGCTCCAAACCCAGCTCTACCGTGGCTTTCAGTGCAGCAGCATCCACGGTGTATAGCCCTCTCTTGGAGTTCCGCAACGTGCGGCTCAGGGCTGTTGACTAATGCCATGACGTGGGCGGCCGCCAGGATTTAGTTGCGCTCACCAGTATCCGAAGCGGAACGCAACTACGGAGGAATTCCACTCGTGCTGCTCATGAAT
>JBKJQX010000060.1:0-5925 GCA_046594875.1 Vicinamibacterales bacterium | reverse complement strand
ATTGCGCCAATTGAGCCGCCCCTGAAGGGACGCCCTACGAATGGAAATTCACAGCAACAACGCTTCGACGCGGTGGGCGTGGACGAGGGTTTCGCATGGAGACCATTGAAAGATGGTGAACCGCCCGTCCTGTGACGCGACGAGCGCGATCGCGTCCGGTTGATCCTGCGCGAATTGTGCGGCAGAAAAGTGGCGGGTCCCGCCCAGTTGGGCCGGCGTCAATACTTCGGGGGCGTGATCGAGAATCGGCTCGGTGACCATCACACGCTCGACCGGGGCATACGTGCGGCGACGCATAATCTTGGCGCCGAACGCCAGCACGTTGTAGCCGGTGGTCATCACCGTGGCGCCGTCGACCGCCGTGAGTCCGGCAATGGCATCAACCGATCGCCGCAGGTCCTCCTGCCACTCATGGGTACGGCGGTCCTCGACTTCTCTTTCCATCAAGTCAGCCAGCTCGGTGAATCGCGGCGCAACGGCATAGAGCATCGGTTCAACGATTGATTCACGCCACTCTTCACTGCCCTCGGGCACCAGCAGCAACACCCCGCCGTGGTGATGAGCCCGCATGGATGCGGCCAGGTGCACCAGCACGTTCACGGACTCGCCGCCGGCGCTGATTTCGCTCTGGCCGAGCAGTGATTTGAGAAGCCCTGGGCAATCAGGCATCGACGTGCTTCGGTCATCGACAATCTTCACTTGATCGCCCTCGAGCAAGGCGATGTTGACAAACTTCCCGAACGGTTCATTGCGATGCTTCACCACGAGCAGGCCTGAACCGACCACTTCCAGGACGAAGCAGAACGCCGGAATGCTGCGCGTGGTGCCCCAGACGCGAAGGACACCGTCAATCAGCCAGACGCCCAGATGGATGCCGGGCCGCTCCACCGCGGGGGCCAGTTTGGCGAGGGCGGCGGGATTGAGTGGCAGCCACTCGTTGAAGGTGAGCGAATGACCGGCGTGTCCCGGCGGCAGCAGGGCGAGAGAAATCGTGGGCGTGGCGCCCTCCTCGCGTCGAAGACTGGCCCAGAACGCCGTGTCGATGATCGCTTCGATGGCCTCGGCATCCGGCTCCACGCCGAGGTCGAGCCGGCCCTGGCCGCGCGCGATCGCGATATGTCGCGCGAAGTGGTCGCGCACGATCGTCGCAACCTGCCGCGCCGCTGGATAGGAAGGCTGAGTCAATGTGGTCTGCACCTCGAACCTCGAACCTCGAACCTCGAACCTCGAACCTCGAACCTCGAACCTCGAACCGTTATGCCCTGCCCGCGAACTCGCGCGTCTCGGTGTGGACCTTCACCTTTTCGCCTTCTTTGATGAAGAGCGGCACCCGCAGTTCCATGCCTGTTTCGAGCACTGCGAGCTTGGTGACACTGCCACTGCTCGTATCGCCTCGTACCGCGCCTTCGCATGAGGCGACGGCCAACTCGACATGCGCCGGGAACTGCACGGCAATCGGGTTGCCGTTGTATTTCTGCACCTGCACCTCGAGGTTGTCCACCAGCAGGTACCGGTCGTCGCCGAGGATGTCAGAGGACAACGTCAGGGTTTCGAAGTTCGCCTGGTCCATGAAGTGATAGCCGTCGGCGTCCGAATAGAGGAACGTCGCGGGCGCCTTGGCCAGGTCTGGCTCGGCGAATTTCTCGCCCGCCTTGAACGTGCGATCGAACACCGCGCGGGTCAGGAGGTTGCGCATCTTGACGCGCACCAGCGTCTGGCCGCCGCGGGCGGTCGGCTTCGAAATATCCACTTCGAGGCAGTTGTACGGAGCGTTCTCGTACTCGAAGTACGACTTGCGTTTGATCTCTATCGCTTCAATCAGAGCGGCCATTCGCCTATTCTACCCGTGGCGCGGCTAAAGCCGCGCCCAACGTCGCGGTCGTCCTGGGCTAGTCCGCACGCAGGGCTATCATCGGATCGACTCGCGAGCCCCGACGTGCCGGAATCCACGATGCCAGGGCCGACACCGAGACGAGCAGAGCGGGCACGCCGGCAAAGACGATCACCTGCCCTGCCTGTTCGGGGAACAGCACCACCGTGAGTACGAACGCGATCACCCATCCGATGAGGATGCCGGCCGTGGTGATACGCAGGCTGCTGGCAAGCTCATCGGTCACCAGGCGCCGGGGCGTGGCGCCCAGGGCCAGGCGCACACCCAGCTCGCTGGTGCGGAGTGACACCGCGTACGACACCAGCGAATAGATACCAAGACCCACAAGCAACAGCAGCAGTGGACCGAGCACCACAAACAATCGCGCCGGCACGCGCCGGAAGACCAGATTCGTTTCCACGTGCTCGGTCAGGGTGCGCACGTTGAATACCGGAAGGTCCGCGTCGATGGCCCTGACCGCCTGACGCACTCCCCGCGTGACCGCTGTTTCAGCGCCGGCTCTGGTGCGCACATGAATCTCGCCCTGGCCGCCGCCGCCATCGCGATAGGAAAAGTACAAGGCCGGCGTGGGCGGTTCGCCAAATGCGTTGTACAGCGTGGTCTTCACGACGCCGATGATCAGATGGGACTTGCCGCGCGCTTCCAACTGATGACCCAGGGCACTCTCCGCACGTGTCGTCCTGCCGCCGGAACTCATGTATCGATCAACGAACGCCTGATTGACGATCACCTGTGGGGGCGCGGACGGGTCTTCAAGGCCGGCAAAGTCTCGGCCGGCCAGGACCGGAATCTTCATCACGTCGAAGTATCCGGGGGTCACGGTGTTGGCGAGGGCCTGATCCAGTTCGCCATCGGCGCGCTCGCGTCCATCCACGTTGAACACCCTGGATGGCAGGCCGTGGATATCGAGCGGGACAGACGATGAGATTGCGGCGGATTCGACACCGGGAACAGCCCGCACGCCTTCAAGAAGCCTTGAGGCAAAACTCTGAATGCCACCGGGCGTAGCGGGGCGGCCGCTCAAGTCAAATGCCGCAAGCAACACACCCGCTCGGACAAACCCCGGATCGGTGTCTCGGGTCTCCTGGAAGCTGCGCAGAAACAAGCCGGCGACAATCAGCACTGCGACGGCGAGCCCGGACTGGACGGCGATGAGCGCGTCCCGCACCCGGCTGCGTCCGGCTGTGCGTGCGCCGGTGCGGAACGCCGTTTGTGCATCTACGCGCGACAGTTGCCATGCGGGGACCGCGCCTACGAGCACGCCGGCCATCAAGCCAAGGCCCACCGCGAACAAGAGGCCGCCCCAGTCGAGCTCGGTCTGAAAGCGAATCGGCAGGCTCACGAGGGGCAATACCACCAGGGCGCGCGTGCCCCAGACGGCCACCGCGGCACCGAACGCCGCGCCGGCCAGGCCCATCGCAATGGTTTCGCCCATCACGGCTTTGGCAATATGTGCCGGCGTCGCGCCAAGCGCCAGGCGCACGCCGATTTCCTTGTGACGCGCACTCGCACGGGCCAGGAAGAGACTGGCCGTATTCCCGCAGACCGCCAGCAGCAGCAACAGCATCAACGCCTGAAGGACCAGCAGGGAGAAGGCCAGCAGCTTCTGCGGACCACGCGGCGCCTGCCAGAACGCCAGCACCTCCGCGCGAATGGACTTGTTCGACTCCGGGTAGGCCTCGCCAAGTTGTCGCATCGTGGCGTCAAGATCGCGCTGAGCTTGATCGCGTGTGGCTCCTGCCGCGGGCCATCCCATCACCGAGTAGCCTCGGGCATTACGGGATCGAAGCTCGCGCGATTCGCTGGCGATGACCGGGGCCATGGTCGCCGGCACCCACACATCGAAATAGAGGCCAAGATGCGTGCCTTGGAACTCCGGCGGCACCACACCCACCACGGTCAGCGACTGGCCGTTCACGCGAATCGGCTTACCCACCGCCTGGGGATCGCCCAGAAACATCGACTGCCACAAGCCGTGCGAAATGACGGCGACCGGTTCGCCACCTTCGGCGCGCAGGTCGTTTGCCACGAACGTGCGCCCCAGCACGGGCTTCACACCCAGCGCCGAGAAGTAATTGTCGGAAACGAGCAGGCCGAACGCGCGCTCGGTGGCGCCTGGCTCTCCGACATACAACGGCACCATCCGGCTGGCGATCAGATTCGGCAGCGACGACGCCCGCGCGCGCACGTCCTGGTACTCGAGCCACGACGTGCCGACAAACATTCCGGCCTCGTTGACCGGTTCGACCAGGAGCAGGTTCATGGAATTCTCGACGCCCGGAAGCGGCCGGAGCAACCGGGCTTGAATCCAGGAGAACACCGAGGCGTTGACGCCGATGCCGGCGGCAAGTGACACCACAATCACCGCCGCCATCCCCGGCGCGCCACGCAACCGCTGCCAGATTCTCACTCTAACGTGCCGGGTCTAAAGACCCGGCCTCCGAAGCCACAGTTCCGCCAGCTCCCCAGTTCCCCACTTCTAGTGTCCCCGGGCGCCGCCGTGCAGGGCGATGAACCAGTCAGCGACGGACCGTCCGCCTTCTCCTCGCAGCACCAGCGTTCCCACGGCAATAATCGCCACGACGATGACCAGGACAGCCAGTGTTCGTGTCTTCATGAAACTGACCGTAGCAGGAACCTGCTGAACAGCCGATGAACGGTCCATTCAGGCTGGGTTCAGGCCCTCGGGCCGCATGTGTGCGATAAACGGTCAGGACACTGTGCGATTACTCGTAGTGGAAGACGAATTGGTTCTGGCGCGGCAGCTCGGTGACTCGCTGAGCAATGCCGGATACGCGGTGGACCGGGCCAGCGACGGCGCGCGCGCCGATTTCCTCATGCAGACCGAGAAGTACGATGCCGTCGTTCTGGACCTCGGGTTGCCGAAGGTGGACGGCCTGACGCTGCTGGCAGGATGGCGGCACGCGGGCCTCACGACGCCCGTGCTCATTTTGACCGCGCGCGGAAGCTGGCACGAAAAGGTCAAGGGCATCGACGGCGGCGCCGATGACTACATGGCGAAGCCGTTTCAGATCGAGGAGGTCTTGGCCAGGGTCCGCGCGCTCATCCGTCGATCGGGCGGCCTGGCCGCGCGCGAAATCCGGTGCGGGGCCGTCGTGCTGGATCCGCGTGACACGCGCGTGACGCTCGATGGCGTCCCCATCAAATTGACGAGTCACGAATTCAAGGTCTTGTCCTACCTGATGCACCAGCGGGATCGCGTGGTCTCGCAGACGGAATTGACGGAGCACATCTACGCGCAGGATTTTGATCGTGAATCCAATACGGTGGAAGTGTTCATCGCAAGGCTGCGGCGAAAACTTGGAGCCTCGACGATCGAAACGGTCCGCGGACTGGGCTATCGCATCGGCACCACGCCATGAAGATCTTCGAATCGTTGCGCGCGCGCGTATGGTTTGGCGCCGTGTTGTGGACGCTCGGCCTCCTCGCACTGGGAGGCATGCTACTGACCCAGGTGATGGTCCTGCATCCGCAGTCGCCGCGAGTGGTGCACCATGTGTTCCTGCAGGTGGGGCCGATTACCACCCTGGCGTTGGTCCTGCTGATTGTGGGCCTCATCCAGATCAGCCGTGGTGTGTCACCAGTGGCGCAGTTGCGGCATCGGCTTTCCGCGATTCACAAAGGACACGCGCGACGCATGGACGGCGACTTCCCCTCCGAGGTCCAGCCGCTCGTGGACGACCTCAACGCCCTGTTCGCAGAACGGGATCGGGTGGTGGAGCGCGCGCAGGCGAAGGCGGGCGATTTGGCGCACACGCTGAAAACGCCACTGGCGATCCTGCTGCAGGAGGCCGACACGGCCGACCGCGCAGGCCAGTCTGAGATCGCCGCGGCGATTCGGCAGCAAGTGGACCGCATGCAACGCCAGATGGACTATCACCTCGCTCATGCGCGGGCGGCCGCCTCCGGCGCGTCGCCCGGCACTCGATGCGATGTGCCTGAGGCTGCCGAAGGACTGGCGCGCACCCTCCGGCGCCTCTATGCCGATCGCCATCTCACAATCACGCTCGCAG
>JBKJQX010000210.1:0-14071 GCA_046594875.1 Vicinamibacterales bacterium | reverse complement strand
GATGAGGGGACGGCTGAACCAGCGGGTCAGGGTGCCGTCAAACGTGCCGCGTCCGCCGATTTCGATCGCGCTCGTCGCCGACCCGAACGTCGTCAGCACGGCGGCCAGGAGCCGGTCACTGGCCTGCCAGTCTGTACTCACCACGCGGAACGGGATATTCGCGTTGTCGTTCCAGCCCGTGGCGCCCGCGAACGACAGATGCGTTTCCGGCGTGGCGAGCCACCCTTCGCGCAGCTCGATGCGATCGGGCATGAGGCTGTAGGCCACGCGGCCGCCCACCGGGACGGGGCCAAGCGGACGGTCTTTGAGGAACGGCTGTTCCTTCGGCGCGTACACGATCGCTAACGGCAATTGTGCCGCGGCGATCGCGCGACCATCGGCCGTCTGCGCACGGATTTCTCCATCGCCCGACATCAGGTCAAACCGGCCGCTTGGCCACCGCATCGTCTGCCAGCCGTCCGCGCGGCTGGCGAGCTCGATGCCCTGCCAGTTCATCACGCGTCCGAATTCCGCCATATCAACTTGTCTGTACGTGGCCGACAGATCCCCAATGGAGCCGCGGGTTCCGCCATGCGAGTCCAGGACATAGGACAAGCGCAGTTTCCCGCCGTAGAAAGGGCTCTCGGCGCCGATGACCTCGAGCCGATTCTGCATCCAGACGACATGGCCCGCCAGCTGGGGAAAGTCGAGGCCGCTCACGTTGAATCCCGGCACCGTGAACCGGCCCGTCACGTCGTATTTACCGCTCTGGAACTTCTGGTACCGCCCCTTGTATTCGCCGCGGCCGGTCGCCGTGAAGTTCTGGCCGAAGAAGAAGATCTCCTTGAGCGGCGCAACGTCGAAGACGGTCGCGATGTCGAAATACAGCTCGGGCCACGTGTTCAGGTTGATGACGCCGGTCATGTGAGACCGCGTGCCGGCCGTCGTCAAATCAAGTCCCTGGACGGTCAGGATGTTGCCCGGATCAAAACTCATCCGCGCAGACATGGCGTCGAGACGCATGGGTTCGTAGCTGAGAATGTTGGTCACGCCGCCGCGAAACGCGACCGTCGCCACGTACTTGTCGAGATTGACGGCGCGCGTGAAGTTCACGGCCACGTTTTCTGCGGTGAACACAATCGGTTGAGCGTGGTCGATCAGCCGGAACCAACCGCCGCGCGCCCAGATGTAGTTGATGTTGGTCTGGAATCGTCCTGGCTCGCTCGAGCCCGGCCGGAGCCTCGGAATGTTGTTCCGGTTGCCGGCAAACATCTCGATCGTCACAGCCCAGCGATCCATCTCGGCCTCGATGATCAATTGACGGCGGATGAGCGTCTGCAGGGGGATACGCAGCGCAATGCGACCGGCTTTCAGGAACGGCGCTGCGTCCGGCGTGAGGCCTTCAATGACGACGTCTTCCACGATGAACAGGCCGGGCCTGAGCGAAGCGCTCAATCGCCCAATGTGGACCGGCCGTTCCATGTAGGCTGAAGCCGCCTGCTCGGCGCGCGACTTGAGATACGGACCGAGATCGATGGTGTAGAGCGACACCAGCAGCGCTGCGCCGACAGCCGCGAGGACGAGTAACGTGCGCCGCGACCACCGCAGGGCCCGCCATCGCCGTCTCGGTGGGGGCGGCACGCCAGCCATCTGCGGCTCTCGGTCGGTCACCCCTCCAGCTTACCTGAGGCAGCCACTACTCAATCACGACGAGCAGACGCCCGGCCTCGACCGAGGTGCCCTCGGTAATCGCCACCTCGGTGACGATGCCGGCCTTGGGCGCGGTGAGCTCGTTTTCCATTTTCATCGCCTCGACTACCACCAGTCCCTGGCGGTGCGCCACCTGATCGCCGGGCTTCACGAGCACCCGAAGCACACGGCCCGGCATGGGAGCGGTCACCCGTTGCTGGCCGGGTCCGCCCGCAGCCCCTTGCCGCCCGCGCACATGGCGCCGGCCATCGACCACGGCAGACACGTCCAGGTGCGGCAGCTGCACCAGCCAATCCCCTCCGGGCCCCGGCGTCGCGGCCGCATCCAGCGAACGGCCGTCGGCCAGGAAGTGGATCGACAGCCCGAGGTCGATGGGGCGTGCGTCAACGTCATGGGCCTGTCCGTTCAGCACGATGCGAAACCTCCCGGTTTCGCCGATGCGCTCAACGGTGATCGATCGCTCGCGCCCTGCAACCTCAACGTCGAACTTCATCGCAGCGCCTCCAGGCGCGCGGCGCGCTGCCAGTGCCCGGCCGTCGCCGCCGCCGGGGCGCCGGCCGACGCCTGATGGGCGCGAAACCACGCGGCGAGCGCCGCGACCATGGCGGCGTCATCCGCGTCGCCCTCGGTCGCCTCCACAAACGCCCGCCCCTTGCGCGCGGCCAGCACCGAATCGAGGTAGGTGGTGTCAAACTGCCCGGCCGCAAACTCCGGTTGTGCCACAAGCCACCGGAAAAACGGCAGGGTGGTGCGCACGCCGATCACACGGTATTCATCGAGCACCCGAGACAGGCGCGCAATGGCGTCGGGCCTGTTGTCGCTCCACACAATGAGCTTGGCGATCATGGAGTCGTAGAAGAGCGGGATCGTAAAACCCGCGGCCACGCCGCGGTCGTCGCGCACACCGGGACCTCCGGGCACGTTGAGCGCGCGCACGAGACCCGGCGCCGGCATGAATCCCTGATCGGGATCCTCGGCGTAGATCCGGCACTCAATGGCGTGCGCCACCGGCGTCAGCGCGCGCTCCGGATCAATCGTCAGGCGCTCCCCCATCGCGATGCGCAGCTGCCAGTGCACCAGATCGATGCCCGTCACAATTTCCGTGACCGGGTGTTCCACCTGCAATCGCGTGTTCATCTCGAGGAAGTAGAATTTTCCGTCTTCGTCGAGCAGGAACTCAATCGTGCCGGCGTTGGTGTAGCCCACGGTACGCGCCACGGCAGCCGCGCACGCGGCCATTGCACGGCGCGTGTCGACGGTGAGCGCCAGCGACGGCGACTCCTCAACAACCTTCTGGTGGCGCCGCTGGATGGAGCACTCCCGCTCCACAAACGGCACGACGGTGCCGTAGTGATCGCCCAGCAACTGAATCTCGATGTGGCGCGCCCTGGCCAGCCGCCGTTCCAGGTAGACGGCCCGTTCACCAAACGCCGAGCCCGCCTCCGACCGCGCGGTACGAATCGCCGGCAGGAGATCCCCGGGTGACTCCACCATGCGCATCCCCTTGCCGCCGCCGCCCGCGACGGCTTTGACCAGCAGCGGATACCCGATGCGCGCGGCCTCGGCCACGAGGACGTCGTCGGGCAGGTCCTCGGCGAACGGCTCTTCGGTGCCGGGCACCACTGGCACGCCGGCGGCAATGGCCACATGGCGGGCCGCCGTCTTGTTGCCCATCCGGGTGATGGCGTCCGGTGAGGGACCGACAAAAATGAGGCCGGCGTCCAGACACGCCTGTGCAAAGTCTTCGTTCTCGGCGAGAAACCCGTATCCGGGATGCACCAGGGAGGCGCCGCTGCGCACGGCCACGTCAATGAGACGGTCGATCCGCAGGTAACTCTCGGACGCCGGTCCGGCACCAATCAGGTACGCCTCGTCGGCGGTCCGCACGTGCAGGGCGGTGCGGTCGACGTCCGAATAGACGGCCACGGTGCCTAGTCCAAGCTCCCGGCAGGCGCGCATGACGCGGACGGCGATTTCACCGCGATTGGCGATGAGTACTTTCTGGCGGGACATCACAGGGGGATATTGCCGTGTTTCCTCGGCGGGTTCTTATCGCGTTTGTTGTCACAACTGGCGAGCGCGGCGATCAACTTGGCTCGTGTCATGCGGGGCGCGATGACTTCATCGACATAACCGCGGGAGGCCGCCACAAACGGATTCGCCAGTTTCTCGCGAAACTCCTGCGTCAGCTCGGCGCGTTTGGCCGCCGGGTCCTCGGCCTGCTGCAGTTCGCGCCGATAGAGGATGTTCACCGCGCCTTCGGGGCCCATCACCGCAATCTCGGCCATCGGGTACGCGAAGTTGAAATCCGTCCGGATGTGTTTGCTCGCCATCACGCAATACGCGCCGCCGTAGGCCTTCCTCGTGATGACGGTAATTTTCGGCACGGTCGCTTCCGCGTACGCATATAGCAGCTTCGCGCCCGCGCGGATGATCCCGCCGTGTTCCTGGCGAACACCAGGGAGAAACCCCGGCACGTCCTCAAAGGTGATGATCGGGATGTTGAACGCGTCACAGAACCGCACAAAACGCGCGGCCTTCACCGACGCATCGATATCCAGACAGCCGGCCAGCACCTTCGGCTGGTTCGCGACGATGCCGACCGAGCGGCTGCCCAGGTGCGCGAATCCACAAATGATGTTCTGCGCGAAGTACTGGTGCACCTCCAGAAACCGGCCGTCGTCCACCACCAGGTGGATGAGGTCGTGCATGTCGTAGGGCTGGTTCGGCTGCTCGGGCACCAGCGAATCGAGCGCCGCATCCTCGCGGTCCACTGGATCCGCCGTGGCCACGCGCGGTGCACCATCCAGGTTGTTGGACGGCAGATACCCCAGCAGCTCGCGGATGAGCAGGATGCACTCGCGGTCTGACGGCACGGCAAAGTGCGCGACGCCGCTCGTGGCGTTGTGTGCCATGGCACCGCCCAGCGCCTCTTTGGTCACATCCTCATGAGTGACCGTCTTGATCACATCCGGACCGGTCACGAACATGTAGCTCGTACCTTCCACCATGATGTTGAAGTCGGTGATGGCCGGCGAATATACAGCCCCGCCGGCGCAGGGGCCCATGATGGCGGAGATCTGCGGCACCACGCCCGAGGCCAGCGTATTGCGAAGGAAGATGTCGGCGTAGCCGGCCAGCGACACCACGCCTTCCTGGATCCGCGCGCCACCGGAGTCGTTGAGCCCGACGACCGGCGCGCCCATTTTCATCGCCAGGTCCATCACCTTGACGATCTTTGCGGCATTGGTTTCCGAGAGCGACCCACCGAACACGGTGAAGTCCTGGGCGAACGCATACACCGGCCTGCCATCGACGCGGCCGTGTCCGGCCACCACGCCGTCACCGGGCACCATTTCCTTCTCCATGCCGAAGTCACGGCACCGGTGCGTCACCAGTTTGTCGAGCTCTTCAAACGTGCCGGAATCGAAAAGCAGGTCCACGCGTTCGCGTGCGGTCAGCTTGCCGCCCTCGCGCTGCCGTCGCAGGCGCTCCTCGCCGCCGCCCAGCTCCGCGCGGCGTTCGAGTTCTGCCAGGCGTTCCTGTGGCGTCATCACGGGCGGGAGGCCTGGGCCTTCTCCCAATCTTTCAGGAACTTCTCAAGGCCGATGTCGGTCAGGGGATGTTTGAAACACGCCTCCACCACCGAGACAGGACACGTGCACACGTCGGCGCCCATCCGGGCCGCCTCCACGATGTGCATGGGGCCGCGCACGCTGGCCACGAGCACTTCAGTCATGAACTGGTGCGCGTCGAAGATGTCCACGATCTGGCGGACCAGGCCCATGCCGTCGGAGGCGATATCGTCGAGGCGTCCAATGAACGGGCTCACATACGCGGCGCCGACCTTGGCGGCGATAAGCGCCTGCGTCGCGGAAAAAATGAGCGTGACGTTGACGCGGATCCCATCGCCGGCGAGCACCTTGCACGCGCGAACGCCGTCTCGCGTGAACGGCACCTTGACCACAACGTGCGAGTCGATCGCCGCGAGTTCGCGCCCCTCGGCCACCATCGCCTGCCACGCGGTGGCCACGACTTCGGCGCTGACCGGGCCCTGGACCAGCTCGCAGATGCTTTTGATGATCGCGCGCGGGTCGCCGCCCTCCTTCGCCATCAATGACGGGTTGGTGGTCACACCGTCCACGATGCCCAGCGGCACGAGCGATTCGATCTCTTTGATGTTCCCGGTATCGAGGAAAATTTTCACTGCGCCACCACCTTGTTGGTCAGCGCGCCGACGCCTTCGACATGCACGGTGACCGAATCGCCCGGCACGATGGGGCCAATCCCCGAGGGTGTGCCGGTCGAAATGACATCGCCGGGCAGCAGCGTCATCACCGACGTGATGAACGTGATGAGTTCCGGGATGGTAAAGATCAACTCACGCGTGCGGGAATCCTGCCGCAACTGTCCGTTGACGTAGGCGCGCACACTCAAGTCGCGGCCGTCGAGCCCCATCGCCACGCACGGCCCGATGGGCGCGAATGTGTCGAACCCCTTGCAGCGCGTGTACTGGCCGTCCTTGTTCTGCAAATCCCTGGCCGTGACGTCATTGACCGCGATCAGGCCGAGCACATAGTCCTGCGTCTGATGCAGAGGCACTCGGTGGGCCCGTTTCCCGATCACGATTCCCAATTCAGCCTCGTGATCGATCCGGCCCGCCCACGCCGGCGCCTGAATCACATCATCGGGTCCCACCACTGCGGTGGAGGGCTTGATGAACAACAGCGGCTCCGCCGGCAGCGCCTTGTTCTGCTCGGCGGCGTGGTCCCTGTAGTTCAGGCCCACGCAGACAATCTTCGATGGCTGGACCGGCGCGAGGAGACGCACACCCTCTGACGAAATCTCGGAGCCTTCATTCCACGCGCCGAAAATGTCGCCCTCAACCAGGCGCCACGTGCCTGCACGTTCGGCCGCGTACCTCGGCCCGCCGTCATGCTCGATGCGATAGAGTCGAATCATCTCTCTCCCTGAATGTGAGTGGATCAGCGGTTGGCGGGAATGGAGCGAGGGCTTCGGTTCCCGGAGGCATCCACGGCCACCACGTAATACACATAACGGACGCCCGCGCGCACAGTGTTGTCCACGAACTGCACCGACGCAATCGGTTTTGGCGTGAGTTCCTGGACAGTCTCGCTGGCCCCTTCAGCACGCAACACCAGGTACCCGGCCAGGTCCGTCGCCGGCACCGGATCCCACAGCAACGTCACGCCGTCCGGGTCGGAGACCGCCACCAGACCGGCAGGCGCGGCCGGCGGGAATGTGTCCACCGGAGTAACGCAGACCGGCCCGACAGTCTCACTTTCAGTCGACGCGACTCCGCGGCGAACGACACCGCGCGCCACAAAACACCGCTCCTTGCCGAACTCAAATGGCGTGGACCAGGAGCCGCGCGTCAATGGCGCGGCCTGCACCGGCGCCGGCTGCTCCACACCGGCACGGGTCGCTTCGACGACGGTCACGGGGGCGCCGGGAATGGCGGTCGTCCACGTCACGGTCAGTTCGGTCTCGTTATACGTGGGTGTGGTCAGGACCGGGGGCGCAGGCGCGGGGCCAAAAGGCACGGCCGCAATCACCGACGCCGGGCCCGGCCGGCCACGATCGGACACGCCAACGGAGATGTAATACCGGGTCGGTAATATGCCGGGCACGCTCTCGCGACTAATCGGCACCGACAGCCCGGTAGGTCGCAGGGGTATCCACACGGGCCGTCTGCGCGCGACGCTTGTCTGCTGTTGACGATTTAACGCCAACGGGCGCGGGGCGGTGGTCGGAATGGTCTCGGTCCACACGGTGTCTTCTCCGCGGGCGGGACGCGCGTCGGGTGAACCGGCGGGCGCGACCGACGCCACGGGCGTCGCCGGCGCCGGAGCGCCCGGCTCCGGCGTCACGGGATCCGGGCGGACCTCAATCCTCCCGACAAGGTGTTCTTTTCGCAGGAGCTGGGCCACGGTCGGGGTTTCGGAACCCATGGGTACCGTGCGAGCGTAGATTTCCACGGCAGCGATCACCACGTCTGTGTCGGGATCGGCGCTGGCGCCCGGCACTTTCAGGTTCAGGGTGACCTGATCGCCGACGCGACGCACAGTGACACCGGTCGGCGCTTCCGGCACAGGCCGTAGCGGCGCCAGCGGCGGGCCTTTCGACCCACACCCAGCCGCGACGACCGCGACCACGCACAGTCGAGCGATCATGCACGCGCGAGCGGTCACAGGATGTACCGCGACAGGTCGTCGCTCTTCGCTATATCGGCAAGCATGCGATCCACATAGGCCGGATCGATCGTAATCGATTGGCCGTCCAGTTCGGGCGCATGAAATGACACATCGTCGAGCAATCGCTCCAGGACGGTGTGCAGGCGGCGCGCGCCGATATTCTCCGTGCGGTCGTTCACGAGCGTGGCCAGTTCGGCCACGCGCGCGATGGCCTCGGGCGTGAACTCCAACCGCAGCCCCTCGGTCAACATCAGGGCCATGTATTGCTTGATGAGCGCGTTGCGCGGCTCGGTCAGGATGCGAATGAACTCGTCGCGACCGAGCGCCTCGAGCTCCACGCGAATGGGGAACCGGCCCTGCAGCTCGGGAATCAGGTCGGATGGCTTCGACACGTGAAACGCGCCGGCGGCAATGAACAGGATGTGATCGGTCTTGACCATGCCGTGTTTTGTGCTGACCGTGGTGCCCTCGACGATCGGCAGGATATCGCGTTGCACACCTTCGCGGCTGATATCCGGGCCGTGCCCGCCATCCTTGCCGGCAATCTTGTCGATCTCATCGAGGAAGATGATGCCCGAGTTTTCCACGCGTTCGATGGCCGCGCGGGCCACACCGTCCATGTCAATCAGCTTCTGAGTCTCTTCCTGCACCAGATGCTCGCGCGCCTCGGACACCGGCAGCAACCGGCGCCGGGTCTTGCCCTGAAACAGCCCGGGCATCATGTCACGCAGGTTGACGCCGATCTCCTCGACGGAGGATCCCGAGACCACTTCAAACGACGGCATCGTCGCCCGTTGCGCGACATCGACTTCGACCATCTTGCCGTCGAGCTTGCCGGCGCGAAGCTGCTCGCGCAGCTTTTCGCGCGTGGACTGCACCTGGTCGCGGGCCAGTTGCTCCTCGTGAGACCCGGCGCCAAATCCCGGGCCTGACGGCGACGGCGGCAGGAGCAGGTCCAGCACGCGCTCCTCGGCCGCCTGCGCCGCGCGGCTCCGCACCTCTGCCTCGCGCTCCTCGCGCACCAGCTTCACGCCGATTTCCACCAGATCTCGCACCATCGACTCCACGTCGCGGCCGACATACCCCACCTCGGTGAACTTCGAGGCCTCAATTTTCAGAAATGGCGAGTGCGCCAGCTTGGCCAGCCGCCGTGCGATTTCTGTTTTGCCGACGCCGGTGGGCCCGATCATCAGGATGTTCTTCGGCGCGACGTCCTCGGCCATGTCAGCGGGAAGGCGCTGTCGGCGGTGACGGTTGCGCAGGGCGATGGCCACCGCGCGTTTCGCCTTGGCTTGCCCCACGACGTACTTGTCGAGTTCGGCGACGATTTCGCGCGGTGTCATCGCACCGCCGGCCAGTACGGGTGCAGATAAGGCGACAGTGGGCATTCAGAGTTCTTCCAGCGTCAGCGAAGTATTGGTGTAAATGCAGAGGTCGGCCGCGATCGCCATGGCGTGTTCGACAATCGCACGTGGCGGAAGCGGGGTGTGGGCGACCAGCGCCCGCGCGGCGGCCATGGCAAACGCGCCGCCCGACCCGATGCCCATGATGCCGTCGTCGGGTTCGATGAGATCACCGGTGCCCGACAGGAGGTACATCGCGGCGGGGTCGGCCACAAGCAGCATGGCCTCGAGACGCCGCATGGCGCGATCCGTACGCCATTCGCGGGCCAGTTCGACCGACGCGCGCTCCAGGTTGCCCCGGTGAGCCTCGAGCTTGCTCTCAAAACGCGAGAACAACGCGAACCCATCCGACGCGGTGCCGGCGAACCCTGCCAGGACCCGGTTTTCGTACAACCGGCGCACCTTGCGGGCGCGGTGTTTGACCACGGTTTGGCCCAGCGTGACCTGGCCGTCGGACGCCATCACGACCTTTCCGTGGTGTCGGACGGCGAGCACTGTGGTTGCGTGGGTATCAGGCATAAGAAAACAGGCCGGAACTGGCATCGTAAGGCCGTCCGCCGCAGAGGGCAAGGCCGGCCAGTGATGAGGACACTGGTCCCATCCACCGCCCACTTTGTCACAGTATTTGGGCTGGGTTTAATGGCAGTATTGTTGCACTGTCACGGACTGCAGCCGCGCTGTCGGGTCATCTCGGTTGAAGGAGTGCATGGACATGGACAGAAATCCTCGCGTGTTGGTCGTCGCCGCCCTGGCCCTGGCACTGGCCGCGCCGACCGCGGCCGTGGCTCAGGCCATCCCCCGTCCGGCCCCTGGATCGGGTTCGTCGGGATCTTCAGGTTCGTCAGGATCCGAGGCTCCCCCGCCGTTGCCGGCGCGTGAGGTCTCGCGCGAGCCTGCTCGGGACGTGGAGCCACCGCGTGCGCAGACTCAGGCCGGCTCTCGAACGCCAACGTCATCGGGGACCTCGACCGGGTCGGCGTCGTCGCGGAGCGGCGGCGGATCAGGCGGCTCGTCGTCAGGCGGCAGCTCGGGTTCGGCGTCGTCGCGAGTGTCTTCGGGGTCGTCGGGGTCGTCGGGATCCACAGGTTCGTCCGTGAGCCGCGGCGGAGCCACCGGGTCGGCCTCCAGTCGCACGTCAGGTTCCCGATCGCGCGGGTCGCAGCAGGTGGTCGGGACGGCCGCAGACCGGCCTGCCCGGCAATACGGGGGCGGCGCCGTTGACTACAACTACTACTCCGGCTACAACCCCTTCAGCCCGTGGGGCCGATGGTATCCCTGGTACAACGGTGGCTTTGGGTACGTCACGTATGACCCATGGCGCTACGGGAGTTCCCGTTATTCGTTGTGGCGATACGGCTCCTGGTACAGCCCCTACGACCCGTATTGCTACGGCGGCGGATACTGGCCGTGTGATTCGTATGCAGTCGGCGTTGGTGGTGGCGGTGGCGGTGGCGGTCGCAGCGACGAGTCCTCGTCGGAGCCGACGGGTTCGGTCCGGCTGCGTGTGTCTCCCGCTCACGCCAAGGTCTACGTGGACGGCACACTCGTCGGCGTGGTGGACGATTTTGATGGACTGGGTGGGCACCTGAAAATCACGCTCGGGACCCATCTGGTGGAAATCAAGGCGGACGGGTACGAGACGTTTGTGCCGGTGCTTTCCATCGTTGAAGGTAAAACCACCACGGTGCGAGGGTCGTTGAAGAAGGCTGTCAAGTAGGCGTGCACGCCGGACGCGCGCTGTCGGTCGTCGCGGGCATTTCGCTGGTCTACGATCTCGCGATCGGACTGGCGCTTCTCGCGGCGACCGACCGCTTCGCGTCCCTCTTCGGTGTGGTGGTTCCCGAACCGCGCGTCTTCGTCACACTCACGGGTGTCTTTGTTGTGTGCGTGGGCCTCGGCTATCTGCAGCCGATGCGCGAGCCGGCTCTCCACCGCGCGTATATGTGGATTTTTGGAGTGCTCCTTAAGACCGCGGGCGCGATTGTCTTCATGGCGTACTACGCACGCGGCGACGCGCCCTCGTCGTACCTGCTCTTCGCCGCTTCAGATGGCACCCTCGCGCTCGCGACCGTGGTGGCGCTTACGGGGAGGGGTGTGATTTCCACAGAAACATGGAAAAAGGGGACAGGCCTCGGGGGAGATTCAGTCGAGGCCTGTCCCCTTTTTCGCTGTTTCTGTGGAAATCACACCCGTCCCCCTACGTGCAAAAAACAGGTAGAGGGGAACTCCGGCGCCGATGATGATGAGGCCATAGAGCGTCTGGCTGGGTTCGGTCCAGAGGCGGTGCAGGATCATGGCCGCCGAGGCCGCGACAAACACGCCAGGAGCGAAGGGATATCCCCAGGCCCGGAACGGGCGATCGGCGCCGGGTTCGCGTCTGCGAAGCACAAACAACGACGCGACGGCGATGCCCGAGAAGAGCACAATGGCGAAGCCGGTGTAGTTCACCAATCCCGACAGGGTCGATGAGAGCACGAGCACGGCGCTCCAGGCGGCCTGGGCCCAGATGGCGCGCGCGGGTGTGCGGTAGCGCGGGTGCACCTGGGCGACTGACGGCAGGAACGCGCCGTCACGCGCCATCGCGAAGTACACGCGTGGACCGGCCAGCACCATCGCGCTGATGCTGGCGGCGACGCTCACGATGGTGAAGATGGCGATGACGTTGCCGGCGACGAAACCAAAGAGCCGCTCGGCGACTGTATCCGTGAGCCGGCCGTCGGCCACCGCGGCGAGGTCGGCCAGCGGCATCGCATACAGATAGAGCAGGTTCAGCGCCACGTAGATAGCGACCACTGCCGCGGTGCCGAGCCCGAGCGCAATCGGCACGTTGCGTCCCGGGTCACGAATTTCTTCGGCGACGTACGCCGCGGCATTCCACCCCGAGTAGCTGAACATCACGGGAATCAAGGCCAGCAGCCAGCCCGTGGCCGGCGCCGCAACGGTGTGGCTGGTGGTGACGTTGTCCCACGACCCCGAGCCCAGCGCCAAACCTACCGCCAGGAAAACAAGGATGCCCGAGACCTTGAGGCCGGCAAGAACATTGTGGACGAGCCGCCCGGGCCCGAGCCCGCGCATATGGATGAACGACAAGAGCGCGATGGCCGCGAGCGCGACCAGCGTCTGACGCGTGACCACCAGGGGAACGAACGGCAGGGGCAGTTGCAGAATCGGCGTGCGATCGGCCGCTGCCGGCACGAAGCGCCCGATGGCATCGGCCAGAAACAATGCGGAGGCTGCAATGGCACCAGAGAACCCGGCGACAAACGACGTCCACCCGGTGAGAAACGCGGCGAGGGGCCCGAACGCCTCGCGGAGGTAGACATATTCGCCGCCCGATTTGGGACGGAGGGCCGCCAGTTCGGCGTAAGCCATGGCGCCGGCAAATGCGAGAACACCGCCGAGCACCCACACACCGAGCATGCCGGCGGCGACGGGCACAAGCGCGGCGACGAGGACGGGCACGTAAAAGATGCCGCCGCCTATCACGTTCGACAGGATGATGGCCGCCGCGTCGATCGGCCCGAGACGGCGTTCGAGCGACGCAGAGGCGTATGCCGGAACGGCCTCGGGAGGCGGCGTCACTTTGTGGGCGCGCTCAACAGGATCTTTCTATCGATTTTGTATTCGCCGGCCGGCATAATGCGGCCGCCTCGCTTGATGAAGAGTTTCGCCGTGATGTCGAGAAACTCACGGTGACCAAACAGCTCGGCCCGTGCCCCGGCAGTGGTGTAGCCGACGCTGGCGCGCAGCACCACGGGTTCGGAACTGGCGCCGGGCGCCAGCGCCTCGCCGCCAATGACCTTGACGACCAGTTCATCCATTTCGGCGTCTTTGCCGGTCTGCCAAAACAGCACCACCATGTCGATGGACGAGAGGGGCGCATCGGCGCCGTTGCGGACCGTAAAGGTCAGGCTGGGGACGAGTTTGTTATTCCCGTCAGGAGTGATGCCGGCGTCATAGTAGCCGGACGACATGTCTGAGATTTGGACGGCCGTCTTCAGATCCATTTCGCTGCAACTGGATGCAGCGGCCAGCGCCACACACAGGGCCGCGCGCACGAGCAGCAGTTGGCGGGACATCGCCCGGCGATTGTAGATCAAAATTGCGTTTCAACGACCCGCTTTCGGGCCTCCTCGCGTGTGATTTTTCCGCTGTAGAACAGGGCCAGGTCCGAACCCTTGATTCTCAGAATCAGCGCACGGGAGTCGTCGTAGAGACTGGTCGGAATCGGATCTTCTTCGCCCCGCGCCACCACCGACAGCGACTCGTGCTCCGGGATTTCCAGTGACTTGGAATAGTCCAGCATGGCGTCGATCAGTTTGGCCTTGATGACGTCGCGATAGAACTGGTTCGGATCCGCCAGGAACGGATCGACGGTGACCGACGAACGCGCCATCGGGTCATCCGCCACCACCCCCGTGGCGCGCGTGGTGCCGGCTCCGGTGTTCCGTACCGGCTGGTTCGCAGCCTGTGGCGTCACCGTCGGCCGGGGAAACTGATTCAGCATCACCGCACTCTCGCGGATCTCCGGGATCTCGACATCAAACACGATGCCGTACTGCTCGAGGGGAAATCCACGCGCTTTTCCCCGGCCAAAAAAGAGCATGCCGATGGGCATCACGCCCTGCGCCCGTACGGCCACTTCCTGCGCCACTTCCTGGGCGCCCTGGCGCACCGCGTTTTCAAGCACACCCTCCATCAACTGGAACTGGAACCGGCGCTGCTGCAGCTGCACCTCGGGCGACACGTTGGGCGCCGGCCGCA